>NZ_CP090364.1:3045712-3368569 GCF_021432065.1 Photobacterium sp. TLY01 | reverse complement strand
GCTGAATTCCGTGGCAGGGAGTTCTTCCTGAAGGCGTTGAAGGCACTGCAGCCAAAGCGAAGATGACAAGTTCGACTCCACATTGAATAACGAAAATACGAAAAGGGACGCAATTTTATACCTGCTGGCTGAGGATCTCCAGCAAAGAGATCCCAGATCCAGTGAATAAGATCTAAGTTATTCACACAGATCCCACAAGCCAGGGGCAGATCAGCACAGTTTAGCCTAGTCTTACCCACAGTTATTTGCACAATCAACAGGATCTTGAGGACAAAAACAGCAGATTGCCGATTAAAAGGCTATCATTTCATGCCTTATATAAGCAGCAGCCGCTTTTACCGGCACAAACTTTTCCGCTTCGCCGAGTAATAGCCCCTATAGTTATTACAAATAACTTTTGGTTATTTAAGCATTGTTCTTACTGACAAGTAGGATGATAGGAATCACCCTACAAAAACAACATCATCTCAGGAGTAGACAGATGAAAAACTGGGTTAAAGCTTCATTAACCGCCCTTACACTGGGTCTGAGCGTCAGCCAGGCAGCCATTGCTGCGACTGACGTGAAAGTCGGCATGTCTGGCCGCTACTTCCCGTTCACTTTCGTGAAACAAGATCAGCTGCAGGGATTTGAAGTCGATCTGTGGAATGAAATTGGTAAACGTAACGATTACAAAGTGGAATATGTCACCGCCAACTTCTCCGGTCTGTTTGGTTTGCTGGAAACCGGCCGTATTGACACGATTTCTAACCAGATCACGATTACCGATGAGCGTAAAGCCAAATACGTCTTCAGCGACCCTTATGTGATTGACGGTGCGCAACTGGTGGTGCGTAAAGGTAACGAAAACATTAAGAGCACAGACGATCTGAACGGCAAAACTGTGGGTGTGAATCTGGGTTCGAACTACGAGCAACTGCTGCGTGGCCTGGATAATGCTGACAAGATCACGATCAAAACCTATGACACCGGCATTGAACACGATGTCGCGCTGGGCCGCACGGACGCCTTCGTGATGGACCGTTTGTCTTCTGTTGAACTGATCAATAAAGCAGGCTTGCCGCTGCAACTGGCGGGACCGACGTTTGAGCGCATTGAAAATGCCTGGCCTTTCCAGAATAACGAAAAAGGCCAGCAGTTGCGTGACGAAGTAAACCAGGCGCTGAACGCCATGCGTGAAGACGGTACGCTGACCGAAATTTCACAAAAATGGTTCGGTACTGACATTACCCGCTAATTTGCAGTAATTAATCCTGCCATTTCAGGTCACCTTCCTTATACTAATACGTAATATCAAGACTCACCTTTAGGTGGGTCTTGTCACTTTCGTTATCAATACTCCACGGAACACGCATCCATATGGGCTTCGATTTTGAATACATGCTGTCGCTCATGCCGATTTTGCTCAAATACCTGAGCACGACCATGGGCATGGCGGTCTGGGGACTGGTTTTTGCACTGGTGATTTCCGTTGCACTGGCCTTGGTTCGGGTCTACCGGTTACCTGTACTGGATCAGCTCAGCCAGATCTATATCAGCTTCTTTCGCGGCACCCCCCTGCTGGTACAACTTTTTCTGCTCTATTACGGCTTACCGCAAATCTTTCCACCGCTGGTCGGGCTGGATGCCTTCAGTGCGGCCGTGATCGGGCTCAGCCTGCATTTTGCCGCCTACATGGCGGAAAGTATCCGCGCCGCCATTATCGGCGTTGATCACAGCCAGCGCGAAGCCAGCCTGTCGATCGGGATGACGGAAATGCAGGCCATGCGCCGCATTATCCTGCCGCAGGCAACCCGGGTCGCCCTGCCGTCACTGATGAATTACTTTATCGACATGATCAAATCCACCTCGCTGGCATTTACCCTGGGCGTTGCCGAGATTATGGCCAAAGCGCAGATGGAAGCTTCCTCCAGTTTCAAATTCTTCGAAGCATTCCTGGCCGTTGCCCTGATTTACTGGGGGATCGTGGTGGTGCTGACCCGGGTGCAAAACTGGGCAGAAGTAAAACTGAACAGGGCGTACGTACGATGATTGAGCTGCATAATTTAAGTAAACGCTTCGGCGACAACACCATATTCTCAGGGATTGACCTGTCGATCAGTCAGGGCGAAATCGTGGTGATTATCGGCCCGTCCGGCACCGGGAAATCCACCCTGCTGCGCTGTATCAATTTTCTCGAAACAGCCAACACAGGACACCTGACAATTGATGGCATCCATGTCGAGACCCCGGTGGCAACCAAAAAAGAGATCCTGGCGATTCGGCGCAAAACCGGCTTCGTGTTCCAGAACTATGCCCTGTTCGCCCACATGACAGCCCGCCAGAACATCGCCGAAGGCCTGATCACGGTCAAAGGCTGGAATAAACAGGCCGCCAACGACAAAGCCCAGCAAATCCTTGATGACATCGGCTTGGGTGATAAAGGCGACAGCTATCCGGCAGCGCTGTCCGGCGGCCAACAGCAGCGGGTCGGCATCGGCCGGGCCATGGCGCTGGAAGCTGAGCTGCTGTTATTCGATGAGCCAACCTCCGCCCTGGATCCGGAATGGGTCGGCGAAGTGCTGAACCTGATGAAAATGCTGGCAACCCGCAATCAAACCATGCTGGTGGTGACCCATGAAATGCAGTTTGCCCGGGAAGTGGCCGACCGGGTGATCTTTATGGCCGACGGCGAGTTCGTGGAGCAGGGATCCCCGGAGGCGATCTTTGCCAATCCGCAAGATCCACGGCTGAAAAAGTTCCTGCGCCAGGTGGGGATCCAGTAAGGATCCTTGCACTTCGCCAAACTAACCGTATAATTCAGCGCCCGGGCACATCCTGACTAAAACAGGATAAAAACCGCCCCACAGGCAGGGGGTAAAGATTGACTCCGAGCGGGTCAGTGATTACAATTCCGCCTCTTTGTGGACGTAATGGGTTATTTGAAGTCCTTTTCAGGGTCCTTCGGGCAACCGGTTCACACAAAAACTTAAAACTGATCAGTAATTTTAAGGTAAAACCATGAAACGCACTTTTCAACCTTCAGTTCTAAAGCGCAAGCGTACTCACGGCTTCCGTGCACGCATGGCAACTAAGAACGGTCGCGCTGTAATCAATGCACGTCGCGCCAAAGGCCGCAAGCGTCTGTCTAAGTAATCATTGCGATTATTTTGACTAAGTACGCTTTTTCTCGGGAGTTACGTCTGTTAACTCCCGAAGATTACAAACATGTCTTCCAGCAAGCGCACAGTGCTGGCTCTCCTCACTTTACTATTCTGGCCCGCAATAACGACCTGAACCATCCACGGCTCGGTCTGGCAGTCCCTAAAAAACAAATCAAAACCGCAGTAGGCCGCAATCGGTTTAAACGCCTGGTACGGGAACGCTTCCGTCTCAAGCAACACGACCTGCCTGCCAAAGACTTTGTAGTGATTGCTAAAAAAAGTGCCAGTGAGATGAGCAACGCCGATCTGTGTCAGTTGCTTGATAAGCTATGGCATCGCCTGTCTCGCCCCTCGCGTGGCTAGTCGTAGGACTAGTCCGCTTTTACCAACTGGCAATCAGCCCGCTGATCGGGCCGCGTTGTCGTTTCACCCCGACCTGCTCCCAGTATGCGATTGAAGCACTAAAAACTCATGGAGCAATAAAAGGTTGTTGGTTCACGGCGAAACGTCTATTAAGATGTCACCCTTTGAACAATGGTGGCTACGACCCCGTTCCGCCAACCCAGGATAACGACAGAGAACATTAACGATGGATTCCCAACGCAATATTCTGTTAATTGCCCTGCTGTTCGTGTCTTTTCTGCTGTTTCAACAGTGGAATGCCGACACCAGCACGCAACCTCAGAACCAGACAGCTGCGCAAAGCGCGACGACCCAGGGCGATGTCCCGTCACACAGTGGCGAGAGTCAAACCATCCCAGGGCCTAGCAGTTCCGACAAGCTGATCCACATCCGCACCGATGTGCTGGATCTGACTGTTGATACTCTGGGTGGCGACATTGTTGAAGCCAAACTGCTGGCTTATGACAATGAACTCAATTCAGATGACCCGTTCGTACTGCTGAAAAACGAACCGGCACACCAGTACATTGCCCAGTCTGGCCTGATCGGCGCCAACGGTATCGACTCGACCGCCGGCCGTGCCCAACTGACCGCAACAGCGACTGACTTTGTGCTGGCCGACGGCCAGGACGAACTGGTTGTCCCGCTGACCTACAGCAAAGACGGCATTGAATACACCAAAACCTTCACCTTGCAGCGTGACAGCTACGCAGTGGACGTGTCTTACACCATCAACAACCAGTCTGACGCACCTGCCACAGTACAAATGTACGCCCAGCTGAAACAAACCCTGCTCGATGACGGTGGCAGCCTGACCATGCCGACTTACCGCGGCGGTGCCTTCTCAGCGGACGACGAGAAATACAAAAAATACAGCTTTGACGACATGGTTGATAAAAACCTCAACCTGAGCATGACTCAGGGCTGGGCGGCCATGATGCAGCATTACTTCGTGTCAGCGTGGATCCCGCGCACCGATGACACCAGCAATCTGTTCTCCCGCACCAGCCAGGGCCAAGGTTACATTGGCGTTCGCCTGCCAAGTGCCACTGTGGCACCGGGTACAGAGCAGACGCTGACAGCAACCTTGTGGTCAGGTCCTAAACTGCAGGACAAGCTGGAAGCAACAGCGCCGAACCTGAATCTGACCGCAGACTACGGTTGGTTGTGGTTCATCGCCAGCCCGCTGCATAAACTGCTGTCCATTATCCATGATTTCGTGGCTAACTGGGGCATCGCCATTATCATCCTGACGTTCATCGTCCGTGGTGTGATGTTCCCGCTGACCAAAGCCCAGTACACCTCCATGGCCAAAATGCGCATGTTGCAGCCAAAACTGCAGGCCATGCGTGAGCGCTTCGGCGACGACCGCCAGCGCATGAGCCAGGAAATGATGGAGATGTACAAGAAAGAGAAAGTCAACCCGCTGGGTGGCTGTCTGCCGTTGCTGCTGCAGATGCCGATCTTCATCGCCCTGTACTGGGCTCTGATGGAGTCGGTGGAACTGCGTCACGCACCTTTCTTTGGCTGGATTCACGACCTGTCTGCTCAGGACCCTTACTATGTGCTGCCGATTCTGATGGGTGTCACTATGTTCCTGATCCAGAAGATGAGCCCGACTACAGTGACCGACCCGATGCAGCAGAAGATCATGACTTTCATGCCTGTGCTGTTTACCGGTTTCTTCCTGTTCTTCCCGGCAGGTCTGGTCCTGTACTGGCTGGTGTCGAATATCGTCACCCTGATTCAGCAGTACATCATCTTCAAACAACTGGAGAAGAAAGGCCTGCACAGCAAAAACGCGTAAGCCTGCTTCTGAGATGTAAGATGACAAGGCGGCCTGTATGGCCGCCTTTTTGTTGCCCGCTCGCAGAGTTGGCTATCCTGAACAACACTGATTACAATAGCGCCCACGCTCAAAGACGAAAGCTATCATGATGACTCAGACAACGGACACTATCGTCGCTCAGGCCACCCCTCCGGGCCGTGGCGGAGTCGGCATTATCCGCGTATCCGGCCCACTGGCCGGCCTGGTGGCCGAAGCCGTGACCGGACGCAGCCTCAAGCCACGTTACGCCGAATACCTGCCCTTCAGGGCCGCAGACGGCACCGCACTCGATCAGGGCATCGCCCTGTATTTCCCGAACCCGAATTCTTTCACCGGTGAAGATGTGCTGGAGCTGCAGGGCCACGGTGGTCCGGTGCTGATGGACATGTTGATCAAACGCATCCTGCAAATCGATGGCGTGCGTCCGGCCCGTCCGGGCGAGTTTTCCGAGCGCGCCTTCATGAACGACAAACTGGATCTGGCCCAGGCCGAGGCCATTGCCGATCTGATTGACGCCAGCAGTGAGGAAGCCGCCAAGAGTGCCTTCCAATCGCTGCAGGGCGCCTTTTCCCAGCGGGTCAATGCGCTGGTGGAAGCCCTGATCCACCTGCGTATCTATGTGGAAGCTGCGATTGACTTCCCGGAAGAAGAAATCGATTTTCTCAGTGACGGCAAAGTCAGCGCGGATCTGGATAAAGTGATGGCAGAACTGAATGCGGTACGCCGCGAAGCCAATCAGGGCGCGATTATGCGCGAGGGGATGAAAGTGGTGATTGCCGGCCGCCCCAATGCCGGTAAATCCAGCCTGCTCAATGCCCTGTCCGGCAAAGACAGCGCCATCGTGACCGACATTGCCGGCACCACCCGGGACGTGCTGCGCGAGCACATCCACATCGACGGCATGCCGCTGCACATCATTGATACCGCCGGCCTGCGCGACGCCAGTGACGAAGTCGAGCGCATCGGCATTGAACGGGCGTGGGATGAAATCCGCCAGGCGGACCGGGTGCTGTTTATGGTCGATGCCACCACCACGGATGCCACGGACCCGGCTGAGATCTGGCCGGATTTCATTGAACGCCTGCCCGACTCCATGGGCCTGACCGTAATCCGCAATAAAGTGGAGCTGACCGGTGAATCAACCGGGATCTGCCATGTCAGTCAGCCGACCCTGATCCGGCTGTCGGCCCGCACCGGCGAAGGGGTTGACGACCTGCGCGATCACCTCAAAGCCTGCATGGGCTTTGCCGGCACCACAGAAGGGGGCTTCATGGCCCGTCGCCGCCACCTGGATGCCCTGGAGCGTGCCGCCATGCACCTCGACACAGGAAAATCGCAGCTGGAAGGTTACATGGCCGGTGAAATTCTGGCTGAGGAACTGCGTCTGGCGCAACAACACCTGAGCGAAATCACCGGTGAATTTACCTCCGATGATTTGCTGGGCCGCATCTTTACCTCCTTCTGTATCGGGAAGTAAAGTGGGCAAATAACGGAAAACAACAGCAAGCAACGGTAGATAACACACTGATTTTATTAGATCGTCATTTGCCGTTTGTTTCCATCCGTTGCCGTTAATTGCCAAATCTAGTCCCCAGTTGGTCCCCAATGACATGATAAATGCCGTATTGGGGACCAATTGGGGACAAACATGAAAATTTTCATTGAAAAACGGACACTTAAAGCAGATGGAACGCGAACATTGCGTCTCATTTATGACCACGGTTATACCACTAAATCAAACGGATCTCGTCAGCGAAAACGTGAACACGAAGTGCTGGATCTGTTTATCTATGACAAACCCAAAACACCAGCTCAGCGAAAACATAACAAAGAGCACCTTCTCCTAGCCGAAACTATTAAGAGTAAACGACTGGTTGAGTGGCAATCCCAAAAGCACGGTTTTGAGGATCGAACCAAACGTTCAGCTAGCTTCATTGATTACTTTCAACGGCAAATTGACATCAAAGAACAAACCACCTCAACCTCCAACCATTCGATCTGGCTTTCAGCTCGTAAGCACCTGCTGTTCTACTGCGGGAAACATGATCTTAGCTTTGATGAGCTGGATAAAGACTGGTTAGATGGGTTTAAGTATTACCTGACCAATGAAGCGAAAACCAAAAGTGATACCGCGTTATCTCGCAACACACAAAGCTCCTACTTCAATAAAGTTCGCGCGGCGATCAACGAAGCTCATCGAGAAGGTATTATTCGTGATAACCCGCTTTCACAAGTGACCAGTATCAAAGCGAAAACGACTAAGCGTGTTTATCTAACATTGGATGAGGTCAACGCTTTAGCTCACACAGAATGTCGCTACCCAGTCCTTAAACGTGCGTTTTTGTTCTCATGTGCAACGGGGATGCGTTGGTGCGATATCCATCGACTTACTTGGTCAGAAATAGAGACATTTAATAATCACAAGCGAATTATATTCGACCAAGTCAAACTCTCTCACGGCGATGCTAAAAGCCTCCAATACCTCGACCTACCAAAGTTCGCAGAATCTCTTCTGGGCAACCCTAAAGCCTCTCACGAGCGTGTATTCAAGGGACTGAAATACTCTTCTTATATAAATGTAGAACTGCTTAGGTGGGCTCTGGCTGCTGGGATAAGTAAGCACGTTACATTCCACAGTGGCCGCCATACGTTTGCCGTTATCCAGCTAAGCAGAGGTGTGGATATTTACTCAGTGTCTCGATTGCTCGGTCATAGCGAACTCAAGACAACCGAGATCTACGCTGACATCATTGAACAACGCCGAATGGAAGCGATGCTGACATTCCCTGATATTCTTGCTTCTTCTGGAAAGGATTCAGCGGCCTAAGACTCGTATATTCTCAGTTATTCTGGTGATGGTGACATTGCTCACTATCACCTTCATTTGATGTCATAGGATTGGATAATTAGCGATTTTTAACATTTCAAAGGCTCCCTTCACAGCATCTTCGGATTCATCAAATCCTCTATGCCAGCGAATCTCTACCTTCTGGTGACAAGCCCAGGCGACTAACTTCTTAAACTCGCGCCATTTATCATTTTTTGCACAACACTCAGCAAATTGGTTCACGAGTAGGTACGTATCATGACCCACGCTATGCTTTGAAAGCTCAAACGCTTTTTTATAGTGCCCTAACGCTGACCGATGATCGTCTTTTCGGTAAAAATATGTTGCGAACATCCATTCAACCATCCACCGCAAAGTATCACCATGTCCAGCTTCATCGATACTACGCTGATAGTCTTGAATATCCGTGAGTGATAACGTTAATGACTTTCTTTGCTTTTTACCATCCATATAATTCAGCATGAAGCTTTTCTTATCTGAGTCTATTTGTTTGTGATGCACTCTTAGGCACATGGCAAGAAAATAAGCATCAAATCGCCTCCTAAGCTTTTTAACTTCTGAGAGTGAAAACGGTGAGCCGTCTCGCTCTATCAATATAGACTGAAATATATGTGCGTCCTGGCCTAGATGCTGAGCATACTGCCACCAATATAAATCCACCTCTTGAAACCAAAACTCGTAGTATCGCTGTGAAATTAGAGGGCCAACTTCAAACAACTCAACGGAAATCTGTTTTTTAAGCTCTTGATTAAACTTAACCATTCTACGGTTTTGAGCTTTCATTTGAACAACCAAGCGTTGAATAAAGCTACTCCCAAAAGCAGAACTTATCTGCTGAAAAATATCAGTCGATAGTCGAGCAAGAAACAGAATACATGTGAAGCTATGGACATCTTCTGCACTCAGTTTTCTACAATATCGCTGGTCACCGCAACTTGCCAGTTGCTCAACAGAATACTCAAAGTTCGTCTGTAGCTCTCCCCAACTGGGTAATCGTCCTCGGTTAAACCAGCGAGATACGTTTTCCAAATTTTGGCTTGCCCTGCCATCTAAATCTAAAGGATTATGAAATCGACTTTGATTCGTTCCGCATTCTTGATAAATCCAACGCCAAGCTTTTTCTACAGGCCAGCAAACTTGCTCTCCCGAAAATGTGGGCAACCACCAATCAATTTTGCAAGGTGCTTTTAAACTGCTCACAGCTGCGCCATACATTAACGCATATTTATGTGCGGACTTAATAATGAGATCAGCCAAACGGTACTCAATAAGCCATTTGACCGTTTCCTCTTTTGAAAGGTAAGTCCCTTCATCACTTAAAGTAGCCCTGTAAGATTGGTACAAATCTCTCACGCTTGCTAGAAGTGCCTCGCTAATCCGCGGGTCTTGAGTCGCTTCATACACCAAGCCAATAAAATAGACTTCTAAATCAGCAAGTGTTTTATCAAGATCACCGTCCTCCTTAGCCAGCCTATTCAACTTGGTTTGGATAGTCTTTTTCTTTGTTTCATCAGCCAATATCGCCGATTTATTGTGCTTTTGGGCCAACAACCCAGTGCTGTTGAAGACTAACTTCACCGCTTCACCAAGAGTTGGGAAAGAAACCTTAGTCATCGTCGTCATCATATTCATCCATTGAGTCTTTTTCCTTCTGACAGTCGTAACAAAGTTCGCCTGTAACCCCTAATGGTCCATTTTTTCCAGTGAAGTACAGAGTGCAATAGCACTCTGCACATTGAATCTGGTTTTCGTACATATTAACTCCAAACCAAATATCAATTACTTACCTTTAGCATTTCCACGACCACCACCTGATTTTTGACCTGTCGTGGATGGCCAATTTCCACCAGGCCCTGGATGCGATGATTGAGGACGGCCACCTGATTTACTTGAACCTTTTGCCATGATGTTACTCCTTTAATGATTTTGGTTTGCTCGAATCAAGTGCAAAACATAACTCTGCACTGACAATACAAATTTAATCAAAAGGTTCATTGCTAACACTGGGCTTTTTGGCGACGTTAATTTAAAGACAAGACTCAGCGGCCTTAGGCCGCTGCTATGAAGGTATTACTTACGATAAGTGGTGGCGACATAGTTTGCTGCCCTTTTTTCTATCTCATGGCGAGATGAAACGCGCTGCTCCTCAACCCAATCCATGATTGCTTGACGCTCAAATCGGAGGTGTTTGCCAAGCTTAAAGTAAGGGATCTCTGCCGAGCTCGTTAGCTTATAAAGTTGATTGGTTGATAAACCCAGCAAAGCAGCACATTCATCAACGGTTAGAATGTCCTTTCCAAGCAACTCCACCTTTTGTTGCTGCAAACGCTGCTCCAGAATAGCGCGCTCAACACGGTCAATCTTGGCGAGAATGGACTGAAGAATAACTTGCTCGTTGGTTGTCATCACATCACCTCCTCGCCCATTGGAATGTCTCTGGGAAGAGTGGGAAAACTGGGAATATATTATTCATCGATGCCCATCTCCTTCAATTCAGAGAGGATCTTTTCCGGCCAGAAAGCGAAAAAACGATGATCAAACTCAGTACCGTTTTTCTTCTCGATAATCCGAAGTGTTCCTCTACGATCTTCATTGGTTTCAAACCACCCTTTATGAATTAAAGGGCTCAATTGACTCTTATATTGACGCCGTAGTCGAAGCTGCTTAATAAACTCTTGTTTGTGGATAAGCCACTGGACATCATCACCATCCTGCCGCCAGTAACCAAACTTTGAAAGTCTGCTCGTGCAGAATTCAGGAAGCTTATTTTCCCAATACCGAATCGCTTGCTTCAAAGCACTTAACACCTCATACGTTTCTTGATTGTGCTGGTGCCCTCTGTGAGATAACCAGCGGCTAAAAACGCTATATACGGAATACAGTGACTCTTCTTCAGACCATGGCACTAACTGGTTTCGTGACGCAACAGACAACGCGACACCAACAAGGACAAAGCGCTTCAATACCCGATGAACCTGGCCGGAATAATTGCTTTTAGACCAATGCTGCCTCAACGTTTCGATTTCACGCTGTAAAACGACTTCCAGATCGGGCTTATCTGAAATAAGCGTCATCCACGCCGTGAACAAAGTGCCAAAGTACTTTTGAGTCTGCTTTTCTAAGTGCTCAGCAAACTGAGATGGTGAGGAAAAGCGGTGTAGATCCGCAAAACAGCCAAAGCGCTCTTCGGCAGGAATTTCGATTACTCTAATGAGCTGACCTGCTTTCACTTGATAACCAGAGGACTCCATCAGCTCTGTCAGGCCAACCTCTCCATTACTCAATGTCAGCGTTCGCCAATTGGCTATATTCGCCAGGCCGCCTGTTTCGGTGGCTCGCAGCTTCCCACATCCGTTGACGATTTGATAAGCCGCAGAACTGGCTTCTTCCGCCGAGCACAACCCTAGCTCATCTAACACAAGCAACATGTCATGATGCTCTGATGCAACCGCCTCAATACCGTTAGCGGTTGTTTTCCAGGACTTGATATAAGACTTATCAGCATAAACAGACGCAGCGACAAACGATGTGACAGACTTACCCGACGAAGACGGCCCCATCACATGGAATGCCGCACTTTCCATCCCTACTGGCTTGAGCAGCGGCGCGGCCAAAGCGACGCCAACAGAAAATATAAGCAAGGGATTGCCGACCAACAAAGAACCGACTTCGCTTTGCCATTCCGCTAAGCTCCCTTTTGCCAAACAGAGTGAGTCTGCCATCCCACCAGAAAAGTAGTAGGACTCATCTGACCGTCCGAAACTTTTCTCCGGAGTAACGAACACCTTGTCATGCCAACCTGTTCTTGTAACACAAAAGGCCGTGTCCGCCGCTTTGAGCTCTTCCCGCAAATAGCGCTGGACCATATTCCATGCAGTTTGCTCAGGCTCCAGCCAGAAACCGGTATCGAATAATTCATCTCTTAATTGATAGTTGGTCCCTCCCATGATCTTTCTGGCAGGCACTATCATTCGAATCGTCTGCTTGTCCATATTGATGATTTCAATACAAGCACTGAAACCTGACTTCCGATCAGGTGAACGCGTTCTAGCAAGAACCTTGACCGAAGAGCTCAACGAACGCCAACCTCGCTCACGGCAGAAATACTGTAGTTGATCATGGTGATGACGAAACTTCATATGACCTCCCTATCACAGGCTCAAAAGCCACTTCTGCACATCTTCAACTCGAAACCTCACAGCTCGGGAGCCAGGCGATAAATTCACTGGAGAAGGAAAAGAACCGCTTTTTACATAGCGGCGAATCGTCGCTTGAGATAGTTGCGTTAGTTTGCAAACTTCTTGATAGCTTAATAGCTGATTTGATTGTTTTTGTGCGGTCATAACTACTCCTGATAGCTAATGAATAATCAAGAAGTAGTTTGCAGGGTGAGCAACGCAAAGGCGCGCGGTGCTCAGGCCCATTTTGGGCACATTGAGCAGAAAATACCATCAAAGGTCGACTCTATGCCTTTGCTTAGTAAATTGTGATGCTATAAATGGATGGGAAGCCAGAACATAACTGGCTTCTTCAAGACCTACTCCGAAGTCGTATAACCCTGCATTGGTGAATTAGGTTTATGAGGAAAGGCCATTTTAAGCTCCCCAGTAGATACCATTGGTTTCAGATAGTTTTGGCGTAAGCTTTGTGCTCTACGATCCAACAGAACCTCAAGCACCGCAACTGATACATAATGTCCTTTGCAAAGATCGATTATCAGTTGCTTCATTGTATCAGTATCCAAGCGACGCTGCTCTCTAGCTTGAGAACCTAATGCGTTAAGCTCCAAACGGAACTCTTCAGTCAATACGCTTAGCTCATCAACAAATGGCTTATCGATTTTTTCACTTATAAAACGGCCTCTTGAGTCCCTTTCCTCGCCTTTAGTAACATTCTCTACCAAGCCACTATGCGTTAAGTTGGTATCGTTATGCGTTAAGTTGTCGACGTTATGCGTTAAGTTGTCAAGAGGGGTTAACGCATTTGAGAAAACATCTTCGGGAGAAGGGGGTTCCATACCAGGTAAACTATAGGACTTATCTTTCTTTACACCACTTGCAACCAAAAAGCCTTTATCTACTAGCCTAGGCAAGGTCAATGTTACGTCACGGGAGTGCTTGCTTGTTAACTGGCATGCCCGTTCATGGTTAACCCATCCCTCAATAGCCGCCGTGGCGACAATCATCTGCTCAAGTTCATCAAGCGTATAAAAACGATCACCGAATAAAGAACCAAGTAGCTCTGTAACTTCATTAGGAATTAAACTTGCTGTTGATAGCTCTAAAAGTGTCTGTTCAGAGGGCGATTGCTTCTCATACAGTTTTGGAGTTCGCCATTTAGCAGCCTCCCAACCACTGTAAATCTTCGGTATACCTGAGCCAGCTCGCTCACCAGCACCGATCATCAAAAACATCTGGTGCATGCGTCGGTTACGGCAATCGCTTTCTCCACCTTTGACTGCAATTTCCGGTGGTATACGCATCAATCCTGGATTTCGAAAACCAAACAGATCCGGCCGTTTAACGATGAGTATTGAGCTTCGTCCAGTGTAATCAGCATGAACAAGAGTATTAACCAAAGCTTCACGAATTGCCTCATGAGCCTTGGATTCATCCAGCCGTATTCCTTCTTGCAGCTCGAAAGGAACTTTTAAGTCCGTGATTAATTTTCTGTATGTACGTCGATAAAAGTCGAATACATTTCCAGACCAAGATCCATCAGGGTAAACACGATCAATCCAGCGCTGCGTATTGGCTTCATCTCTCTCTCGATAGTCAACAAAATAGTTTGGAGCGGCTTCTTGAATCGCTTCCCATGTTCCAAACATGAGGACGCCTGCTAACGTAATTCCCTCCTCACCAGCCTGGCGATCTTTTCGCCATCCTCCAATCTTCTTAAACATCTCGAATAGATCGAGTTCCAACCATGGGTGCTGAGGCTTAGCCGCAGCAAACAAATTCTTGTATGCGCTGAGACTATCAGGATCAATATCACTAAAATTAAACCCTTTAAGGATTTTATCGTCTCTACTGCTTTCAACCTGCTCAGCCATCATACGTTTAACTTGTTCTTCGCTACAGCGGTGATCCCCCTCATGTAAACGCACAAAGGTCTCTTTCATTGGCTGATTCTTCAGATAGACAGGTTTTTGTTCTCTACGAGCAGCCGGGATCGCGATAACCAGCAGTTGCTTGCCTTCTACCGTCACAGCTTGCACACTGTCATTAGTCAACAAGTTAATGTTCACCTTGGCGTTATTACCAGCAATATCAAAAAGTTGCTTACGAACTGTTTCAATATCTTCTATACCCGCAAGTGTCAATTTGCCCTTTCTTTCGCGAACACCCAATACCACATAGCCACCACGACTGTTAGCCATCGCACTATAGGTAGGCCAAAAATCATCTGGGAGCTTTCCCTTTCCATCCTTACCCTGGGCAAGCTTAAACTCTAACTCCGCAGACTCAGACAGAGCCTGTAAATCCATTTGATCTTGAATATGAAACATGTTCGATGCCACTTATCTATCCATCTAATCTCTAACCTAAAAATTATCAAACACTTCAGAGTAGGGCTTTCACATGTGAAAGCCCTACTCTGACAACACGAACAACTGTACCGATTTACCCAAAGTGGTACACCTTCCCGCAATACCCCACAATAAAATGCACTAGATTAAAGCCTCAAAGCTTCTTGTGCTGCTTCTTCTGCTTGATAGTTACCTGCATCCAATAAGGTTTCGTACAACGTTATTGCTCCTTCTTTTATCGCTCCAGCTCCTCTCTGTAAAGTAACTGCGAGCTGAACCAACTCTTCGCTGTGTTCAAAATATTGGCGCTCTGGATTTTCTTTCTGCTGCGATATTACTAAGTTCTTAGCAATATCAAGTATTGAGAGCTGAAGTTTAGGAGAAAAATTAATTTTGACCAGGTTGCTAATCAGACAGTGCCTGTTTAACTCAGATACAGCTTCAGGATGACCAGCAAGCCAATCAACTACCTCATAAGTCAGTTCATCATTTGGCATCTGCTTGCTATATGAAAACAAACTGTTTAATGCGGTGACCAGCTCCTTTGTGTCATCCTGAAGGCACGCCATAAGCATTTTGTGGGAATCGCCTCGAACTTTTCCCGTTTCCTGCCAACCAGAACATGCCGCATGGATAATGCCACGCATGAAATGAGGTTCTTTTAGACTGAAATGCTGGTTCCAAATCTGATGTAGTTCATTATTCTCGTTACCAATGATCAGTTGTCCTGTAATAAACTCTCCAGCAACTTGAATCAAGGCTGATGATTTCGAAGATAGCCAGTATCTAACAATTTTTAGCAGTGTTTCAGGCTGTAATACATCAGCTAATTCCCAGATTGTCATAGCAGTTGTTGGTAACGAAAATACATGGGTATGTTCATCAACCAGCCGATGAACCAACTCATTACACTTATCTTGACTAGCCCAACGTAAATGGCGAAATTGAAACAGCAATAGACACTTCCAAGTTTCAGTGTCTTGTGATGTATCCAAAAACTGCAATAAGACATCAGCCCAAGCATCGCAGCTCGGGGGCTGGCGACAAAGCAAACCGTAATGTATGGCAGACATGATAGTGTAATTTCCAGCAGGAACTGTACGAAAGCCGTTATCATGACCAAAAAGCAGTGCCTGTCCTGGTTCAGCCTCCGTGCGATCACCCTCAAGTTCGAACCCTGTATCTAAATTTGAATTTAAGTAACCCAAAAGTATTTGAATACACTGATCATCTAATCCATATTCTCGTCCTGCTATTGCCTGGAATGCTCTAGCAACGCCGGTTATCCACTCTTTCGAGTTAAACCCACGCTGATTGAGTTGGATGATAAGATTCACTATTTCCTTTGTAGCTACAACTTCAGACTTCGCTAAGTTCTCAATTGCCTCTGAGGCCGCATATTCGTGCAAGCCCTGACGGAACTCATCCGTAATAAGCTCTATTGCCTGCTCAGGGTTGTTGGCAGCATACGAACCGAAAGATCTAGACAACTCAATTACTCCACCAGAAAGCCAACGCCGTCCCCCACCATGACGCTTATGCTGATCAGTTATCTCATTGAGCAAATTTAATATATCTTCTTTACGGGCTTTCCCCATCTGTTCTGAGGACATTGGTGACCTAACGACAGAAGCCATGCCAACTCCTCTGGAACGCTCACCAATAGCAGGCTCTAGCCTTATATGTCTTTCTGATACCTGTCTATTTCTTCTCGGGGACAAAGCTTTTGATGGCAACCTCGAAAGTAATGCCAGTCGGTAACCCTCGCTGTAATGCATACACCTTAGCTTCATATCAGCAGGATAATCAGCGCTTGGCTGATGCGAACTGAACTGCTCAATAGCATCTCTAATACCAGCAACTTGCTTATCATCCCAAAATGAGACCGCTTCTTCTATCAGTTCCAGGGTAATACTGCCATTAAATGTATAACCGACATTATCTTCATCTTTGAAGTAACCAGAACCTAACTGTAAGCGACAACGGTCACCAAGCAGATAGTCATATATGTCCTGCGCATAATGTTTTCCATTAGACAATAGAGCTGATGCAACAATGACCTGTACATCATCAATATCAACGGCCATGTATGGCCTGACTAAATGAAGCAACTCGTTTGGAGTATTTTTGGCTGAAACAGCTATCGCAAGACGAAGACCACCTAAAAGGTAGCTATTATCCGACTGTTCATTCCACTCAATAACAGACCTGATTGTACGACGGTAAGAGTAACCAAGTTTTGCGCTGCTGTTTTCTTTTTCTATTAGCTGCACTACCCATGGCAATATCGCTTCGATACATTCCAGAGAATGCTTTCTAGCAAGTTTCTCGAAGCCGTAGATGTGTTGTTCTAATGCTGTTTTGTCATCGACCGAGTTCAACCAAGCAACAAGAATAGTCAACGCTGGCTTGCCGTGCCCTTTCTTACATAAACCGGATAGATATCTTCCTACATAGGAGGAATCAACATTATTTCTGGATATTAACTGCTCAACAAGCCGCAAAGCGGCCTCTGAGTTTGCCGAGGATCGCCATAATACATTGAGGACCATCTCATCATAAGTTGGCTCAAACCAAAGCCTGTTAAGTAGTGATATGACATGCTCTTCATCGTGTTTAGACTCAGCGATCAACCATTCCACCACGTGACTACTATATTCAGCTTTTTCCATTATATCTGGTATGCTAGCTATCAAATGATCTCGCCAATTGCTCCAGTTTGCCGCTACTTTAGATATTGCTCTTTTAGCTAAAACTACGTCATCATTAATCAATCGAATAACTCGTTCAGCATCGGATGCACTTGGGGTTGGTGAAATAGCCAGGATATCTACTAGCAGGTGAAGGATATGACGTCGTGATCGACCACCGAAGAGTAATGAGTCAAGAGTGGACTGATACCCCATAGGATCTCTTTCCCTCAAAGATTCAAGTCCTCGCAAAATCGTGCTTCTAGAAAAAAGGCCATCTTGTTTTTGGTAGACGAAACTACACAAATCATCTGAATTACTAAAGCTCTGAGCCTGAAAATCATCAAGCCAGGCTTGGTGGCTAAAGCCTATATTCTTATCATACCGCACCAAAATACCAGCCGCCTCTAGCGCTGCAATAACGTGGCCGCTCTCAAACTGGTAAGCATCAACAGGACGCCTGAGTACTTCGTTACTCACCATATCCTGAGCCAGACGCTTTAAAAAAAGCATCTGTTCAGCTCGACTTGCTCTGTCTGTCAGTTTCTTATCCAGCCATCGCTGCAACAAATTCTTTGACGTAATCTGACTAGGGTGTTCTCCAGCCTTAATAAGGCTTACATACAGATTTAAAGCGAAAGGAACTTGAATTGCTGGATACATAGATGGCGGGATCGATGATATTTCTATCCCCAAGTCAGTTAAAAGTGCTTCAACAGCTGACTTTTCAGGCAATGGCAGTTCAATATGCTTTGCTTCCAACTGAGTAAAACGAGTATCAAAACTAGCCTCAAAGGGGCGAGAAGTCACGATGATATGAACGGGCTTTTTACCGCTTAACTTAATGCTCTCAAACCGACTTTTTAGAGAAACAACCAGGTCTACAAGCACTCTAAAACGGTTTGAGCTTTGATCCATGACCTCACTAACTGCATCCATTTGATCAATTAGCAATACCACTGGTTTGGTTTGTGAAGCCCCAAGCAAAGTATTGGTAAGATTTCCACTTAGTTTGAGACTTTCTGCCAACTCAGTCAGATCGTTAACCTTGGCATCTAACTCATCCGCTTTAATTGCCAGAACAGAAAAATCGTCGTCAGGTAAGCGTTCATAAAGAGCAGATAGTAGTGACGATTTCCCACTGCCTGATACGCCAGTCAGAATATGACAACTACTCTCATTTGAATGAACCAGTTGAAGCAAATCTTGTAGCTCAGGTCGTTCTATAAATCGATTTTCAATAGTCTTTTGCCAACAGGCAAGATGTCGGCTAGCTTGAGCCAAGTCGTTTGGAACAGCGGTAGTATTACCAGAAAACGGAGCTCTGGACAGTTGCAGTGAATGAACCGGAATCCTAAAGTGCCGCTCTCTTACATCTGTATGGATACTAAGAGCTCTATCCAGTTCATGAGGCCTTAACAACCTATAGTTCAATGCTTGAAATCGCTCTCGTAGAGGTAACATTGCACAGCTTAGATCAACCATCTTTAGAGAAGCATACTTAGCAATTACAGCTTTGGCTGCTGTCTCGATTTCTTCAGGGTTATCTCTCAGCCATGAACTTGGTGTGTTGAAAAACTCATCAACCTCACCCGTTGGGTCACAACTAAGAGCTAAGTAATAAGTGAAACAGTCGGGTTTTGGTAACAATTTCCTATTCAGGTCTGCGTAAAGAAGAAACTTAACGATCTCTTTTATTGTTTCTCTTAGGGTAATCTTCTCGCTATAGCGTTTGCACTGAACTAAGCCGACCGGGATTTCGTGCGAGGTCATCCATACATCGCGCCCCTGATCTGCTCCTGTGAGCATCAGTCGCGTATAGTCATGCCCAAGATCTGTTTCAAAACCGCTGCGAAACAGATCCCAAAGTAAGCATTCGAACTGCGCTGGGTCTAAATTTTGATAGGGCAGAGATTGAGCGCCAACTTCAATAACACTAGTCTGTTGTTGCCCTGCTATTTCCTGCTCAATATCCGATGGCTCAATAAACTCCTGACTAACCATTATTGACATATTAATCACTTCCTACGCATTGCTTACCACGATCCACAGCCTTGCATGAATATCTTTAATCACTTACTGGAGACCAAAAACGTTGGTAATTTAGAATTTCTGTTTTGATTATGATATTGATATTGATATTACAATGATTCCTAACACTAATAAGAGAATACCACCATTTTACTAGTTGAACTGCTATCTAGGGCTTTCAAATGTGAAAGTACATCAGCCCTCAATCACTACAAACAGGCAAAATCCCACAATAATCTAGAAAGTTACCGTCACAACCCCATCAGAATAAAAAATGGATGCTCAGGTCCCACAATGACTGGACTACGACTCCCTACATCCCCGCCAAAACAATAAAGCAACGAAAATAATCCTTAGCTACGTCCCACAAAGATAGGTATCTGGAAAGTACAGGGATAGGTCCCAGGAGAGGAATTGCTGCCATGCTTGCCAATCAGCGGTGGGACACGAGGAAAATTATGCACCCCAAAAGGGCAATTACAGATGCGTAAGTAAGAATGTGTTTGCGCTACCTTGAGCAAAATAATCAAGGAGCCACCATGACAGTATTAAGTGAACATTCCGCCGCCTATCAATGGCATCAACGATCCCAGCAACGACACACCGAAAATGAGCAAGAATGCTTTGAACTCGCTCTATCACAATCGCTCAAAGCCCTTGCTGATATCGAAAACTTTGCAATGCAGGAACCCTATCTACTGGAGTTTTTAGCCAGTTACTACGCTAACCAGTTTTGGCGAACCCATAGAGCCCATAAGGAAACCTCACCTGGCCGCTACGGCTGTCGTGTTCGGGTTCGCAACCATCGCTTTGAAGCGGCTTGGTATTACAACTGGTATCTCAGTACCAATCAAATGTCACTGAGAAACAACAAAGAACAACGTGTTCGTTCTAAGCATTTATCGAAAGGCAAAGGCTTTCGTTACCCACCTGGCCGATTTTCAAAAGCAAACTCGGAATGGGAATCCGATCTTATTGAGTACACAGAAGATGCCTTCGCACTGATCCGCGAAGTGCGGCATGAAATCCTCACCATCAAACAAAAAGCGCAAATTTGTACAAAACGACTTAACAAGCTTCGTGAACACTTTCAAAAAATGGAGAAGCAGAATGGCTAAGAAAACCACACCCAATGTCGGCATCGTGCAACTAAGCAAGGAAATTGAGTTAAGTAATCTCAAGTTGAAGCTGCCTGAGCCAGTTCCTTTGCCAGAAAGAATCGATGGTTTATCTGATTTCGTTGCGACAGAGTCAAAGCACTTGATGGCAGCAGCAAAAGAACTGAAGAAACAAATGGATAAACTAAAGGAAGCCTTGTCAAAAGAGTACAACGTCGAGTACCCATTTCGCTATGAGTTCATTGTTACGAGTGAACAGCGCTTACCTAAAATCAAATGGCACCGCATGATCGCTCGTGGAGGTTGGTATCCTGAGCTTGAAACCCAAGAAGTTTCAAATGGGGTGTTACGCCGTTTTTCACATGCAATGGATTGGGAAATCCCTCTCTATCTTCATTTGCTAGACCAGATCAACCGACTGGAACAGCGTGTGAATCCAATAAGAGAGCTGTCTAGCCAGGTGAGAAAAACGATGCGAGCGATAAAAAAACTGCAAATTTAGTTCTATCCAATCAGGAAGCTTCATGCAGTGAAATGAAGCTTCTCCCCACAGTTTGCATTTTCAAAATCGATGATACGCTGGTAGTAAAGTGAGGAGAAAATGCTGTGATGAGATTGAAAGTTCAGGTTGAAAAAATCAATGCTGAAAGCGTCGAAGTCGCGTGGTTCACGGGGTTGAACAATCACGGTATCGTTACGGTTCAAATTGCTCAAAGTGAGTTCCGGTGCGCTATCGCAGAGTTAACGGCGGCAAGGTTCTTACTACTCGACAAACAGGTATTCGGGCGCGTACCAAACAGCGGTAAAGGTCTCGCACTCAGCCTAACCAAAGAAACCATTTTAGCGGCCAAGAATGAAGCTCTCAAAACAACCGCACTGTTTTTGTCCAACCGTCTATGCGGTATCAAACTTTATTCTGACGAGATTGTTGATATCACACATCCAGAAACAAAAGACATTATTACGCCTTATGCTTCACCCTATCCGACGTTTGAGGTTGCAAAACTTGGCACCATCGCCATCAGCAACCATGCAATGCAACGCTACCAACAAAGGCACAGGCAAGGTGATATTCGCAATCCATGGCACAGCTTACAGAAGCAACTCTCCCACCCAAATCTAGAAAGACTGACTTTGACATCAAGAACACGCTTTCAAAAGCTACTCCGTTACGGAAGCGAGCAACATGAAATTTGGGCCAACCCTACAGGCAATCTTTACTTTCAAATTGCATCCTTAGCTGAACACAAGTTGGTTGTGACGGTTTTTTCTCAGATGACGCATGCTTTCGATGAAATTCATGCTTAGGAAAGCTAAGCTAAATAGAGATAGAAGATACTTACAGGAGGTGAATATGGAACTTTGGATTTGGCTGGGCGGTTTATTACTGACCGTCGCCGCAGTCGGTGGGGTATTTTGGTATTCAGGACGACAGCGATAGCTTTATTACTAGTCGATGTTATCGAGTTCCTGCCTGATCTGCTCAATAAGCGCCTGCTTTTTAGTTTCACTGAGCTTTTCAATCAAACACGCCAGTTCTGCTGAGCTGTCGGAATCTGAAAAGAAAAACGCAACAGGCACACCAAGCTCCTGAGCAAGCTTTTGTAGCGTACCGATATCGGGCATATGACGCCCTTTTTCATAATGATTCATACGGCCACTCGCTGAACTTGGGTCCATACCCAAACGGATACCAAGCTCCCTCTGGCTGATACCAACGCGATTTCTTGCCTGTTTAAGGCGCTGTGGAAATGGATTTGTTTTAGACAAGTGAGAATCATCATCAACCTACGATGCTTAGATTTTCTAAGTTTTAATTATACCTGTATACTTAGGATAACTAAGTACCAAATGGAGACTAAGATGGAAACACTAAAAAAGTTCGCACTCTTTTGCGTTTTTTGTCTTGGTGCGTTAGTAACTGTATATCAAAGCTGGGGAGTGATGTTGATGGCCTTCCCAAGCGTTATTTGGCTACATAAGCCTTTAGGTGTTATCCACACAAATAAGTACATCGCGTTGTTACTTTGGTTGGTAATCCTTTATTTGAACTGTCTGTTCGCCACCGCCGCCGCCCTCACCTATTTCTTCATTCATGTCTGGCATTTGCACCAACAGAACATTCCGACCAATTACTCATCTAGATCCAAGCGAACGCCTCGACGTATCAACCCAAGCACTGGTTTATTGATGAAGAACAGGCACTTTGATATCGCAGGTAATGCTTATGGCTGGAAGAGTGATTGATATAGGTAGGTGATGATCACCCTCGCTCCTACAGGGAAGGATCGTAATAACAAAATGATCCACGATCCATAGCAAAGCCCCCGTTCAACAACTGGTGAGTTTAAAGATCAAAAGATATCTCCTGCTTATCCACAATGAATCAACTCGGTGATCACCCGATAAATAACTGCAAAATCAAATTGTTTTGACAAGGAAATTTCTCATGAAACCGAAGGCTAGGTTCACTCGGTTATCGTTACTAATTTTGCTCACTGGATGTGCCTCTACATCAACTCCTATCCAATATGAAAACAGCCACTGCCGTGCTCATAACATTGCTCATGCAGGTGGGCTCTACCAAACAGAAGACAAAGTCATTCCAATGAGAGACTTTGAGGCATTTAAGCTCGCGAAAGCTGCCGCAGGAAATACATTGTTACTCACGTCTTCAGTAGGCGCGGGACTTGAGTTAAGTGAATGACTAAGCCTTGGTTTGCTAACGTCATTGCTGGAACAGCCTGATACCGCTTCACGAAACAGCATTATTGCTTGGATGCCTATACAAGAAGCGACATCCGTTCGAGACGCACAGCAAAAGTTGCTCTACCACTTCACCGCAGCCATCGAAACCGTGCTTCAAGAACAATCTATTCACTATGAGCGCACTAATGGCAATTCAGAACAAAAGATAGAGTTCTACTTCCATAGTGCAGACTACCAATGTCCAAAATACCAAGCTGGTATGACAAACCAGGACCTATGCTATATCACCGCAGAAGTTTTCGAACCGAGAAGAACGATGTCACCGTCTTTCGTCAACGATGGACAGGAAAGTTTTGCATTTGAATCCAACCATCACGTCTACTACCAGAGATTTAGAATTTCGCCAGGCAGGAATAGTGACATCCCTTCTGATGCACTTTATGCTGCTATTAGTAGTAAGTTGCCCGATTGGATCTTTATTTATATAGCAAAAGGGAAGATTCACTTTGGTAAGGAAACGATCATCGCCCCTTACCTGCTAGAGAGTGGAAAACCTCTCTTGTTTGTCGTTGCTGAAGAGAAAGATAGTGAAAGCTGATCCGGTTTCCCACCATTCCCACTTTTCCCATCCTGATCTATGATGGAAGTCATCTTGGGAAGTTAGTATTTGACCATAAATTGCAATTTGGTCCCCAATCGGTCCCCAAGACGTCGCGCGAGGCCAGATATTATGGGAAACTTCACTTTCTGTATCGGAAAATAAAGCCGACTGCGCCAACCACACAGCCCTGCCAGACTGGCGGGGCTTTTTTTCACCTCACAGCAATGCTCAGTACGGTGATCCTGTTCAGCAACCGTGACCAGTGCTGCGAGTACAAGATCCTGGGGGCCGGCAACGATCAAAAGCCGTTGATAACTGCCATTATGAGGATGATCAAGCACAGAGGATCCTTGGGATTGCCTGTGAACAAAGCATTTAATCTACTGAAATTTAAGTAGATATATTTTTCACTCAACGATTATCACTCCGCATGCCCCCTGGTCCGGAAGATGGCTGTGTCTGCGTACTTCGCGCAGCGGCACAGCAAGTCTAAAATTCAGACCGCAGACACACTTTTCCCGGGGTTTTCTTATCGCCAACTCAGAGTACAATTCAGCCATTCTGACAATTGTCTATATAAAGAGGCCCCTATGGCGACCATTACCCTAATCACCGGCAGCACTCTCGGCGGCGCAGAATATGTCGCCGATCATTTGGCCGAACTGCTCACCGACGCCGGTCACGACACCGAAACCCTCAACCAGGCCGCCCTGAATGAGCTGAATACAGACCATATCTGGCTGCTGATTTGCTCAACCCATGGTGCAGGCGAATTTCCCGATAATATTCAGCCTTTTGTCAACCAGCTGAAGGATCAGCAGCCCGACCTCGGCGCGCTGAAATACGGTGTGGTGGCCATTGGCGACAGCAGTTACGACACTTTCTGCCAGGCAGGCAAAGAGCTGGATCAACTGCTGGCCGATTTGGGCGCTCAGCGTCTCGGTGATCGGCTCGATATCGATGTTTCTCAGGATCCTGTACCGGAAGACCCGGCTGAAATCTGGCTGGACGGCTGGAAAAACTTCCTTTAAACCATCTCGACTGGCGAAAATTACTCCCAATTACGCCAGTTTTTTATTTTTCTTCTGTGTATAACTATAGATCTAAACGGTGATCAACCCCTTGTTATCCAATGAACAACTTGATCACCATTCCCCCCTTGTGGATAAAACCCCATTTAGACCCCAGGTAGTCCCTGCAGAGATCCCGTACAGATCACAAGAAATGATCCTCACTAACACCATGATCATTCAGATCAAAAGTGACTTATCCACACGATCGGGCGATCCTAATAGTAGATCCAATAAGAGATCTTCTTAAAAAGATCTTATATATATTTAGGATCTCAGTGCCTGATCATTTGATCGCCAAGAGAGATTCTTTCTTGCCTGGAAACGAGGTAGAATATCCCCCCTTTGCTTCAAGCAAATTGAATGGCTAATTGATCACCTGAGGTAATTTCATGTTTTACCAGGAAAATTTTGATGTCATCGTCGTTGGTGGCGGTCATGCCGGAACGGAAGCCGCATTGGCAGCAGCACGCATGGGTCAGAAAACCCTGCTGCTGACCCATAATATCGATACCCTGGGTCAGATGTCCTGTAACCCGGCGATTGGCGGGATCGGCAAAGGCCATCTGGTAAAAGAAGTGGATGCTTTGGGTGGTTTGATGGCGCAAGCCATTGATAAAGGCGGTATTCAATTCCGGACCCTGAATTCATCTAAAGGTCCTGCCGTCCGTGCGACCCGCGCACAGGCCGACCGCGCACTTTACAAAGCTGCGGTTCGCGAGGCGTTAGAAAATCAGCCAAATCTGATGCTGTTCCAGCAGGCAGTGAACGATCTGATCGTTGAGCAGGATCGTGCTGTGGGCGTGGTGACCGAAATGGGCCTGAAATTCCGCGCCCGTAGCGTGGTGTTAACCGTCGGGACCTTCCTGGGCGGTAAGATCCACATTGGTCTGGAAAATTACAGCGGCGGCCGTGCCGGTGATCCGCCGTCGATCGCCCTGGCGGATCGCTTGCGGGCCTTGCCGTTTCGCGTGGATCGTCTGAAAACCGGAACCCCGCCGCGCATTGATGCCCGTACGGTTGATTTCAGTCAGCTGGAAGCCCAGCATGGTGATAATCCGACCCCGGTATTTTCTTTCCTGGGTCAGCGCTCGGATCATCCACGCCAGATCCCATGTTTTATCACCCATACCAATGAAAAAACCCATGATGTGATCCGCAATAACCTGGATCGCAGCCCGATGTATTCCGGGGTGATTGAAGGGATTGGTCCCCGTTATTGCCCGTCGATTGAAGACAAGGTGATGCGCTTTGCGGACAAGAACAGTCACCAGATTTTCATTGAGCCGGAAGGTCTGACGACGCACGAGCTGTATCCGAACGGGATCTCCACCAGCCTGCCGTTTGATGTGCAGATGCAAATTGTCCGTTCAATGAAAGGCTTTGAAAATGCCAGCATTATTCGCCCGGGCTACGCCATTGAATACGATTTCTTCGATCCGCGTGATTTGAAACCGACGCTGGAAACCAAATTTATCAGTGGTCTGTTCTTTGCCGGCCAGATCAACGGCACCACAGGTTACGAAGAAGCCGCGGCTCAAGGGCTGCTGGCCGGGATGAATGCTGCTTTGCAATCACAGGACAAAGAAGGCTGGAGCCCGCGCCGTGATCAGGCGTATCTGGGCGTACTGATTGACGATTTGTCGACCATGGGCACCAAAGAACCGTACCGCATGTTTACTTCACGCGCTGAATACCGTCTGTTGCTGCGTGAAGACAACGCCGATATTCGTCTGACCGAGCTGGGTCGCCAGTTTGGCCTGGTGGATGATGCGCGCTGGGCACGTTTCAATGAAAAAATGAACATGATCGAGCAAGAGCGTCAGCGTCTGAAAGAGATCTGGATCCACCCGGGCTCAGAGCACGCGGCGACGATCAATGAGATTCTGAAAACCCCGCTGACCCGTGAAGCCTGTGGTGAGGATCTGCTGCGCCGCCCGGAAGTGACCTACGAGCAACTGACGACTCTGGCGCCGTTTGGTCCGGCCAGCGCCGATGCCGAAGCCAGCGAGCAGGTTGAAATCCAGGTTAAATACCAGGGCTATATCGACCGCCAAAGAGAAGAGGTGGAAAAATCTCTGCGTCATGAGCAGAGTAAACTGCCGGCGGATCTGGATTACAAGCAAGTGAAAGGTCTGTCCAATGAAGTGATTGCCAAACTGAACGATGCCAAACCGGCGACGATCGGCATGGCATCGCGTATCTCCGGGATCACCCCGGCGGCGATTTCGCTGCTGCTGGTGTACCTGAAAAAGCACGGTCTGCTGAAAAAAGGCGATTCGGAGGTGGCCGCGTGAAAGAACGTCTGGCACAGCTGATTGCAAAAACTGAACTCAAGGTCACAGAACAACAACTTGAGCAACTGGTGGGCTATGTTAGCCTGCTGCACAAGTGGAACAAAGCGTATAATCTGACTTCTGTGCGTGATCCCAATGAGATGCTGGTCAAGCACATCATGGACAGCCTGGCCGTCAGTCCTTACCTGTCGCAGGGAACGCGGTTTATTGATGTCGGCACCGGCCCTGGCTTACCAGGCATTCCGCTGGCCATCATGTTGCCCGAGAAGCAGTTTACCCTGCTTGACAGTCTGGGGAAGCGAATCCGTTTTATCCGCCAGGTGATTCATGAGCTGAAAATCGACAATGTCACACCTGTGCAAAGCCGGGTCGAGGCCTTTATCCCAGAACAGGGGTTTGATGCTGTGCTGAGCCGGGCATTTGCGTCCATGTCTGATATGGTTAACTGGTGCCGTCACCTGCCTTCTGCGGAAGGTGAGTTTATGGCGCTCAAGGGCCAGGTAACGGAAGAGGAGCTTGCAGAACTCCCCAGCTGGTGTTCTGTGAGTGAGGTCAAATCTTTGCATGTCCCCGACCTGGAAGGGGCGCGTCATTTAGTACGCTTGACGGCAAAGGAATGAATGAACGAGGGTGTTTCGTGGGAAAAGTCATCGCTGTTGCCAACCAAAAAGGTGGTGTGGGTAAAACCACAACCTGTGTCAATTTAGCTGCGTCACTGGCCGCCACCCAGCGTAAAGTGCTGGTGATTGATCTCGACCCGCAGGGGAATGCCACCATGGCCAGCGGTGTCGACAAGTATCAGGTTGATGCTACGGCCTATGAGCTTCTGGTCGAAGAAACCCCGTTTTCAGACGTTGTGATCACCGAAAATGCCGGTGGCTACCACCTGGTGGCTGCCAACGGTGATGTGACTGCTGCCGAAATCAAACTGATGGAAGTGTTTGCCCGTGAAGTGCGGTTACGGACCGCGCTGGAACCGGTGCGGGATCAATACGATTTTATTTTTATCGACTGTCCCCCTTCTCTCAACCTGCTGACCATCAATGCGATGACAGCGGCGGATTCTGTTCTGGTGCCGATGCAGTGCGAATATTTCGCCCTGGAAGGCCTGACGGCCCTGATGGACACCATCAGCAAGCTGGCAGCCGTTGTCAATGCCGATCTCAAGATAGAAGGCTTGCTGCGCACCATGTATGATCCACGCAACAGGCTGGCCAATGAAGTGTCCCAGCAATTGAAGAAGCATTTTGGTGATAAGGTGTACCGCACCGTGATCCCACGCAATGTGCGTCTGGCCGAAGCCCCGAGTCATGGCTGTCCGGCCATGTACTACGATAAGACCTCCAGCGGTGCCAAGGCCTACCTGGCACTGGCCGGGGAGATGATTCGTCGTGAGGAAACCGCGCGGGAAACTGCTCAGGTAGAGGCGTAAAGCAACATGACCATGAATAAACGAGGCCTGGGAAAAGGCCTTGATGCACTGCTGGCCACCAGTTCGGTGGCCCGTGAAAGACAACAGGCCGCAGAGGCTGTCAGCAAGGAAGAAACGGTACCGGCCGAAGGCGCGCTGCGCGAACTGCCGGTCAGTCAGCTGCAACCGGGTCAGTATCAGCCACGTCAGGATATGTCAGCAGAAGCGCTGGCGGAGCTGACTGACTCTATCCGTGCTCAGGGGGTGATCCAGCCGATTGTGGTTCGCCAACTGGCCCCGCAACAGTATGAAATTATCGCCGGCGAACGCCGCTGGCGGGCGTCGCGTCAGGCAGGTCTGTCAAAGGTCCCCTGTCTGGTCAAAGACGTGGATGATCGCGCCACCGTTGCGATTGCCCTGATTGAAAACATCCAGCGTGAAGATCTCAATGCCATTGAGGAAGCTCAGGCGCTGGAGCGACTGCAGAATGAATTCTCCCTCACCCATCAGCAAATTGCCGAAGCACTCGGCAAATCCCGTGCTGCGGTGTCCAACCTGCTTCGTCTGAATCAGCTGGAACCTCAGGTGAAACGGTTGCTGGCCCAGCGTCAGCTGGAAATGGGTCACGCCCGTGCCTTGCTGTCACTGGTTGCTGAACAGCAACTGGAAGCGGCTCACACCGTTGTGGCGAAATCTCTGACGGTCAGGGATACCGAGCGTTTGGTAAAAAAACTGCTCAACCCTGCCCCTGAGGTGGCCCCTGTCTCTGTCGATCCCAAGGTTGAAGCGATGGAAAATCGTCTGAGTGAGCAATTTGGCACTCAGGTTGCGATTAATCAAAGCAAAAGCGGCAAAGGTAAAATAGTCATAAATTTTGACGAGCCCCAGAAGTTACAGCAACTTTTGGCAATGTTAAGTTCAGAAGTGTGACCGGTTTCTTACTATTTTTGCCGTAAAAATGACCACTGCGTGATCGGGATAATGTGTTATAAATTCTAACTGTTTTTTTATTGTGATTAGATTGCATTCAATCTAATGAACCGTATAATTTTCGCAGTTTTCCCAGCACGACGTATGTGTAGTGGAACGGACTCGAGGAATGAATACATGGTTTCGACGCTAGTCAGACCGGGTCGCCAACTGGCGAAGCGGTTGTTGTTACTACAATCTGGCGTCGTTTTGACAACGGCAATCATGGCAGTGTTTGCTGTCAATGTTGACTGGGGAATCTCTGCACTGATCGGTGGCGGCATCTTTGTGATCGCTAACGCCGCTTTTTCTGTGTGCGCTTTTCTCTTCGGCGGGGCCACGAAGGCCCGTCTGGTGATGGCGTCCTTTTACGGCGGAGAAGTGCTGAAAATCCTCATTACAGTCATCTTGTTTTCCCTTGTCTACCTGTATGTCGAGGTGGAACTTGTTCCCCTCAAGCTGACCTATTTGCTGGCTCTGGGTATTAATATCTGTGCGCCGGTTTTATTCATTAACAACAACAAATAGGATGAGTTATGGCTGCGCCAGGTGAAGCGCTTACACCTTCCAGTTACATCACTCACCACCTGACCAACTTATCAACCGATAAGCTGGGCCTGGTGGCCGAGGGAAGTTTCTGGGCGGTACACATCGACAGCCTTTTCTTTTCTGTTTTGACAGGTGCGATCTTTCTGGGATTGTTCCGTCTGGCAGCGAAGAAGGCAACCTCAGGGGTGCCGGGTAAGCTACAGTGTTTTGTGGAAATAATGGTGGAATTCGTTGACAACAGCGTTAAAGAAACCTTTCATGGCCGCAACGCGCTGATAGCTCCGCTAGCTCTGACGATTTTCTGCTGGATTTTCTTGATGAACGTCATGGACCTGGTTCCAATCGACTTCATTCCGTATCCGGCGGAGCATTGGCTTGGTATTCCTTATATGAAGGTTGTACCGTCAGCTGATGTGAACATCACCATGGCAATGGCGCTGGGTGTCTTTGCATTGATGATCTACTACAGCATCAAGATCAAAGGCCTGGGCGGTTTTGCCAAAGAACTGGCACTGCACCCGTTCAATCACCCGGTTATGATTCCGTTCAACCTGCTACTGGAAGTAGTTTCGCTGCTGGCGAAGCCTATTTCTCTCGGCATGCGTCTGTTCGGTAACATGTTCGCCGGTGAGGTGGTGTTTATTCTTATCGCGGCGCTGATGCCGTGGTGGGCACAATGGCTGGGCTCGGTTCCGTGGGCAATTTTCCACATCCTGGTCATTACGATTCAATCTTTCGTGTTTATGATGCTGACCATCGTGTACCTGTCTCAGGCCCACGAAGACAATCATTAATACGTAAACAATTTTATTTTTATTTACTGGCATTTAGGCCGACAACAATAAACTGGAGATAGTGATGGAAACTTTACTAAGCTTTTCTGCAATTGCCGTGGGCATCATTGTAGGTCTTGCTGCCCTGGGTACTGCGATTGGTTTCGCCCTGCTGGGTGGTAAGTTCCTGGAAGGCGCTGCTCGTCAACCTGAAATGGCTCCTATGCTGCAAGTTAAGATGTTCATCATCGCAGGTCTGCTGGATGCGGTTCCAATGATCGGTATCGTAATCGCTCTGCTATTCACATTCGCGAACCCATTCGTTGGACAACTGGCTGGTTAATCCGCGAACGTAACGGACCCATAGCTACCCTGTTTAAGGAGATGCCGTTGTGAATATGAATGCAACATTACTGGGTCAGGCTATCGCGTTTTTCCTGTTTGTGGTCTTCTGCATGAAATATGTATGGCCACCAATCATGGAAGCGATTGAAGAGCGTCAGAAAAAAATTGCTGACGGTTTGGCAGCAGCGGATCGCGCTGCCAAAGATCTCAACCTGGCGCAGGCTAATGCTTCTGATCAACTGAAAGAAGCAAAACGTACTGCAACTGAACTGATTGAGCAAGCGAACAAGCGTAAAGCTCAAATCATCGAAGAGGCCAAAGCGGAAGCGACGGCCGAGCGTGAAAAAATTCTGAATCAAGGTCGTGCTGAAATTGATGCAGAACGGAATCGCGCGCGCGATGACCTAAGAAAACAAGTTGCAACTCTGGCTGTGATTGGTGCTGAGAAAATCATTGGGCGTACTATCGATAAAGACGCTCACGCTGATGTTCTTAACAAAGTCACTGCAGAACTGTAATAGAAGGGGCAAGCACCATGTCGGAAATGACTACTATCGCACGCCCCTACGCTAAAGCAGCCTTTGATTATGCGGTTGAGAAAGGTGAGCTGGCCCAGTGGTCAGAAATGCTCACCTTTGCTTCGGAAGTCGCCAAAAACGACACCATTCAGGATGTACTGGATGGCGGTTATGCGGCGGACAAGCTGACGGAAATCTTTCTGTCAGTGTGTGGCGAGCAACTCAACGACGCCGGCCAGAACCTGATTAAGGTGATGGCAGAAAACGGACGCCTGAAAATTCTTCCTGAAGTCTGTACTCAGTTCCTGTTCTTGAAAGATGAGCTGGAAAAAACCATCGAAGCCAATGTGATCTCTGCGGTCACTCTGGACGAAGGTCAAATGAGTGCAATCATCAGTAAGCTGGAACAGCGTCTGGCGCGCAAGGTTAAGCTGAACTGCAGTGTAGACGAGACCCTGATTGCCGGGGTTGTAATTAGAGCCGGAGACTTAGTCATCGATCAGTCAGTACGTGGCAAACTTGCCCGTCTGAACGATACTTTGCAGTCTTGATTTGGGGAATTGGAGCATGCAACTTAATTCCACGGAAATTAGCGCACTGATCAAGCAACGGATTGAAAATTTCAACGTTGCCAGTGAAGCGCGTAACGAAGGTACTATCGTTTCTGTCAGCGACGGTATCATTCGTATCCACGGCCTTGCAGATGTCATGCAAGGTGAAATGATTGAACTACCAGGCGGCCTGTACGCACTGGCACTGAACCTTGAGCGTGACTCGGTTGGTGCTGTTGTCATGGGCCCATATGCCACCCTTCAGGAAGGCATGAAAGTGACCGCAACCGGTCGTATCCTGGAAGTACCAGTCGGCCCTGCCCTGCTGGGTCGTGTGGTCAACACTCTGGGTGAGCCGATTGATGGTAAAGGTCCGATTGAGACCGATACTTTCTCTCCTGTTGAAGTGATCGCACCGGGTGTTATCGACCGTAAATCTGTTGATCAGCCTGTTCAGACTGGTTACAAAGCGGTTGACTCAATGATCCCAATCGGCCGTGGCCAGCGTGAGCTGATCATCGGTGACCGTCAGATTGGTAAAACTGCCCTGGCGATCGATGCCATCATCAACCAGAAAAACTCTGGTATCTACTCTATCTATGTAGCAATTGGCCAGAAAGCTTCTACGATCGCCAACGTGGTACGTAAGCTGGAAGAGCACGGTGCACTGAAGAACACCATCGTTGTGGTTGCGTCTGCTTCTGAAGCAGCGGCACTGCAATACCTGGCGCCATACTCTGGTTGTGCCATGGGTGAATACTTCCGTGACCGCGGTGAAGATGCCCTGATCGTATACGATGACCTGTCTAAGCAGGCTGTTGCTTACCGTCAGATCTCTCTGCTGCTGCGTCGTCCACCGGGCCGTGAAGCCTTCCCTGGTGACGTATTCTACCTCCACTCCCGTCTGCTGGAGCGTGCTGCGCGCGTGAGCGAAGAGTACGTAGAAAAGTTCACCAACGGTGAAGTGAAAGGTAAAACCGGTTCTCTGACGGCTCTGCCAATCATCGAAACTCAGGCGGGTGACGTTTCTGCGTTCGTACCGACCAACGTAATTTCGATCACTGATGGTCAGATCTTCCTGCAAACAGAGCTGTTCAACGCCGGTATCCGTCCTGCGGTTGACCCAGGTATCTCTGTATCGCGTGTTGGTGGTGCTGCTCAGACCAAGATCATCAAGAAGCTGTCTGGTGGTATCCGTACTGCACTGGCTCAGTACCGCGAACTGGCGGCCTTTGCTCAGTTCTCTTCTGATCTGGACGACGCGACTAAGCGTCAGCTGGACCACGGTCAGAAAGTTACCGAGCTGATGAAGCAGAAGCAGTACTCGCCAATGTCTGTCTTCGAGCAGGCGCTGGTGATTTTCTCTGCTGAGAAAGGTTACCTGAAAGATGTTGAGCTGACGAAGCTGGCAGATTTCGAAGCTGCGTTACTGTCTTACGCCAAGAGTCAATTTGCTGAGCTGGTAGCTCAAATTGATGAAACGGGTGCGTGGAACAACGAAATTGAAGCCCAGTTCGCGAAACTGGTTGAAGATTTCAAAGCGACCCAGACTTGGTAATTGGTTGGTGATCGCATGCGATCACCAGCTCAAGGAGAGTAACGATGGCCGGCGCAAAAGAGATACGTAACAAGATCGGTAGTGTGAAAAACACTCAGAAGATCACTAAAGCGATGGAGATGGTTGCGGCGTCTAAAATGCGTAAATCGCAAGACGCTATGGAATCATCACGTCCATACGCACAAACAATGCGCAAAGTGATCGGTCATATCGCCCTTGGTAGCCTCGAATATAAGCATCCTTATTTAGAGGAGCGTGAGGCCAAGCGCGTAGGTTACATCATAGTTTCAACTGACCGTGGTCTGTGTGGTGGTTTGAACGTCAATCTGTTCAAACAAGCGATCACAGGGATGAAGTCCTGGTCAGATCAGGGAGCTGAGGTTGAACTGGCGCTGATTGGTGCCAAAGCCACGGCTTTCTTTAACAACTACGGTGGCCGTGTTGCGGCTCAGGTAACAGGTTTGGGTGATAAGCCTTCTGTTGATGAGCTGATCGGTACTGTAGGTGTGATGCTGAAAAAATATGATGAGGGCCAACTGGACCGTTTGTATCTGGTGTACAACAAGTTTGTGAATACCATGGTGCAAGCCCCAGTGATCGATCAATTGCTGCCTTTGCCTAAGTCAGAAGACGAAGAAATGAAACGCAGCCATGCTTGGGACTACATTTATGAGCCTGAGCCGAAACCTCTGCTGGATACTCTGCTGGTTCGCTATGTCGAATCTCAGGTCTATCAGGGTGTGGTCGAAAACCTTGCCTGTGAGCAAGCGGCCCGAATGGTTGCGATGAAAGCAGCAACGGATAACGCAGGTAATCTGATTGACGAACTGCAACTTGTGTATAACAAAGCCCGTCAGGCGGCGATTACACAAGAGCTGTCGGAAATCGTTTCCGGTGCATCTGCTGTTTAAGGCAAAGAATTAATAAGTTTAGAGGATTAACGATGGCTACAGGTAAGATCGTACAGATCATCGGTGCGGTAGTCGACGTAGAGTTTCCACAGGACTCTGTACCACAGGTATATGATGCCCTACACGTTGATGCCAAAGAAAAAGGTACGCTGGTACTGGAAGTTCAGCAGCAGCTGGGTGGCGGCGTTGTTCGTGGTATCGCCATGGGTAGTTCTGATGGGATGCGTCGTGGTCTGACTGTTGAAAACACAGGCCGACCAATTGAAGTACCGGTAGGTGCAGCGACTCTGGGACGTATCATGAACGTTCTGGGTCAGCCTATTGACGAATGCGGTGAGATCGGTGAAGAAGAGCGTTACGCGATTCACCGTGCAGCACCAAGCTATGAAGAGCAGTCTAACGCGGTTGAACTGCTGGAAACTGGCGTAAAAGTTATCGACCTGGTTTGCCCATTTGCGAAGGGTGGTAAAATCGGCCTGTTCGGTGGTGCGGGTGTAGGTAAGACCGTTAACATGATGGAACTTATCAACAACATCGCCCTGAAACACTCAGGTCTGTCGGTATTCGCCGGTGTGGGTGAGCGTACCCGTGAAGGTAACGACTTCTACTACGAGATGCAGGAAGCCGGGGTTGTAAACCTGGAAAATCCAGCAGAATCAAAAGTAGCAATGGTTTACGGTCAGATGAACGAGCCACCGGGTAACCGTCTGCGCGTTGCACTGACTGGTCTGACTATGGCTGAGAAGTTCCGTGATGAAGGCCGTGACGTACTGCTGTTCATCGATAACATCTATCGTTATACCCTGGCCGGTACTGAAGTATCAGCACTGCTGGGCCGTATGCCATCTGCGGTAGGTTACCAGCCTACTCTTGCAGAAGAGATGGGTGTACTTCAGGAGCGTATCACGTCGACGAAGACGGGTTCTATCACCTCTGTTCAGGCCGTTTACGTTCCTGCGGATGACTTGACTGACCCATCACCAGCGACCACGTTCGCCCACCTGGATGCGACCGTTGTACTGTCTCGTCAGATTGCTTCTCTGGGTCTGTACCCGGCGATCGACCCACTGGATTCGACATCGCGTATGCTGGATCCGCTGGTGGTTGGTCAGGAGCACTATGAAATCGCGCGTGGTGTTCAAAGCACCCTGCAGCGTTACAAAGAGCTGAAAGACATCATTGCTATCCTGGGTATGGACGAGCTGTCTGAAGAAGACAAGCAAGCGGTTGCCCGTGCACGTAAGATTGAGCGTTTCCTGACTCAGCCTTACCACGTTGCACAGGTCTTCACCGGCGACCCGGGTATCTATGTCCCTCTGAAAGATACTCTGCGCAGCTTCAAAGGCCTGCTGGCCGGCGAATACGATGACATTCCAGAGCAGGCATTTATGTACTGCGGCGCGATCGAAGACGCACTGGAAAACGCGAAGAAGCTGTAAGCTGAACAGGAGGCGATATGGCAGCGATAACTTTCCATCTGGACGTAGTAAGCGCGGAAAAGAGTCTTTTCTCTGGCCGTGCTGAAAACATCCAGGTGACCGGTAGCGAAGGTGAACTGGGTATTCACGCAGGCCACACCCCGCTGCTGACCGCTATCACGCCAGGAATGGTTCGGATCGTGAAACAACACGGTGGCGAGGAAGTCATTTACCTCTCCGGTGGTATGCTGGAAGTACAACCGGGTGCAGTGACTGTCCTGGCTGATACGGCAATCCGTGGTGTTGATCTGGACGCAGCCAAGGCTGAAGAAGCGAAACGTCAGGCTGAGGAGCGTATCCACAATCAGCATGGCGACATCGACTTCGCCCAAGCGGCCAGTGACCTGGCTAAAGCAATCGCACAGCTGCGAGTGATCGAGCTGACCAAGCGGAAGCGTTAATCAGGTATCTGTGCAAAAAAGCGACCTCAGGGTCGCTTTTTTTTTGCCTGCCGACGGGTGACGGCGCTTCTGAGCGCAGTGAAATGTCTTGGCTGAGCTCACAAAGCCGCCGCTTGATTGTGTCTGCTGTGTCAATAATGATCGACAAAGACTTATATCGGATGCAGCGAGCCGATACAATGCATCCAGATATCCACCACATTGATAAGAAGGGACACTGATTCATGAGCTTCAGCGCTGTGATCCTGGCCGCGGGTAAAGGCACCCGCATGTATTCTGCTCTGCCGAAAGTACTGCATACGCTGGCAGGTAAGCCGATGGTAAAACACGTAATCGACACTTGCAGTGATTTGGGGGCTGCAAATATTCATCTGGTGTATGGCCATGGTGGTGAACTGATGCAGGCACGTCTGGCGGAAGAATCTGTCAATTGGGTGCTTCAGGCTGAGCAGCTTGGCACCGGTCATGCCGTGAATCAGGCATCGGGCGAATTGGGGGATGATGAGCAGGTCCTGATCCTCTATGGCGATGTCCCTCTGATCAGTGGCGAAACCCTGGAGAAATTACTCGAGGCCCAGCCGGAAGGCGGCATTGGCCTGCTGACGGTGCTGCTGGATGATCCAACCGGTTATGGCCGCATTGTGCGTGAAAATGAGGCGGTCGTTGCCATCGTCGAGCAAAAAGACGCGACGCAAGCCCAGCAGCAAATTCGTGAAATCAATACCGGTGTGATGGTGGCCAATGGCGGTGATCTCAAGCGTTGGCTGAGCCAGCTGAAAAACGACAATGCGCAGGGCGAATACTATCTGACCGATGTGATTGCCATGGCCCATGCGGAAGGCCGTCATATCCAGGCGGTGCACCCGGCGTTAGCCGTTGAAGTGGAAGGCGTGAATAACCGCCTGCAACTGGCGCGTCTTGAGCGTGCTTACCAGTCTCTTCAGGCTGAGCGTTTGCTGGTTCAGGGCGTGATGCTGCGTGATCCGGCGCGTTTTGATTTGCGCGGCACCCTGCAATGCGGCCAGGATGTCGAAATTGATGTCAATGTCATCATCGAAGGCAATGTTACCCTGGGCGACAATGTGGTGATCGGGGCGGGTTCGGTACTGATTGACTGCGAAATCGATGATAACACCCTGGTTCGCCCTTACAGCATTATCGAAGGGGCCACGGTCGGCGAAGACTGTACTGTGGGACCATTTACCCGTCTGCGCCCGGGCGCTGAGCTGGTGGGGGATTCCCATGTCGGTAACTTTGTCGAAATGAAGCAGTCCCGTCTCGGCAAAGGCTCTAAGGCCAGTCATCTGACCTACCTGGGTGATGCGCAGATTGGTGATCGGGTCAATATCGGCGCCGGTACCATCACCTGCAATTATGACGGCGCCAATAAGTTCCGGACTGAAATCGAAGATGATGTTTTTGTCGGCTCAGACACGCAGCTGATCGCCCCGGTGAAAATCGGTAAGGGGGCGACTATCGGGGCCGGTGCGACTATTAACCGTGATGTCGGTGAGGGTGAGTTAGTGATCACTCGTGTTCCGGCCAGGACCATCAAAGGCTGGAAGCGTCCGGAAAAGCAAAAATAATCCGGACCGATGAACAGACAGGCAGCGCTCACGCGCTGCTTTTTTTTGCCGTAAACTCCCCTTGCCGCTGTACGGATTGGCTGTCTTGTTGGTATTTTCTTGATCTTACTTCTTTTGGTTTGCTATATTTGGTTTCAGTTCGAAACTTAAATCACAAGAAAAACTTACATGTCGAAACGAAACACCCAGCAGAGACGCCACGCCATTGTTGCTCTGGTCAATGAACAGGGCGAAGTCAGTGTCGATGCACTGGCGCATCAATTTGCCACTTCCGAAGTGACGATTCGTAAAGATCTTGCTGCCTTAGAGAAAACCGGTCTGTTGCTGCGCCGTTATGGCGGCGCGATTGCCATGCCTTCAGAGATTGTGGCGGCGGGTCATGAACCAGAAGTTTCGATTCGAAAGCAAGCGATCGCTCAGGCCGCCGCCGCCCGTATCCGCGATCATAACCGCATTATCATCGACAGTGGCAGTACCACGGCTGCACTGATTGGTCTGCTCGGTGACAAGCAGGGTCTGATCGTGATGACCAATTCACTCAATGTTGCCAATGCCCTCAATGAGCTGGAAAACGAGCCGACCCTGCTGATGACGGGCGGCACCTGGGATCCGCATTCCGAGGCGTTTCAGGGCCAGGTCGCCGAGTCTGTCCTGCGATCCTATGATTTTGACCAGCTGTTTATCGGTGCCGACGGCATTGATATCACGCGCGGTACCACCACCTTCAATGAACTGATCGGCCTGAGCCGGGTGATGGCGGAAGTCTCCCGTGAAGTGGTGGTCATGGTCGAATCGAGCAAAATTGGCCGAAAAATCCCCAATCTTGAACTGCCGTGGCAGAGCATCAGTACCTTGATCACCGATGAAGGTCTGGATTCGGCCGCAAAAGCAGAAATCGAACAGCAAGGGGTGCAGGTGATCTGCGCCGCCGCCAAAGTATAAATCTTAATTTTTCAGGAGTATTTTCTATGTGTGGAATCGTCGGGGCGGTTGCCCAACGTGATGTGGCTGGCATTCTGATTGAAGGTCTGCGCCGTCTGGAATACCGGGGGTATGATTCTGCCGGTGTGGCCGTGGTCGGCAGCGATAAGACACTGCAGCGTGTCCGCCGTCTGGGTAAGGTACAGGAGCTGGCTGACGCCGTGGCTGCCAGTCCTCTGTCAGGCGGCACTGGCATTGCCCATACGCGCTGGGCGACACACGGTGAACCTTCCGAAACCAATGCGCATCCTCATGTGTCCGGCGAGCACATCGCGATAGTTCATAACGGCATCATTGAGAATCACGAATCGCTGCGTGCGGTGCTCACCGAACGCGGCTACACCTTCGTGTCACAGACAGATACCGAAGTGATTGCTCACCTGGTGGACTGGGAGCTGCGCAGCGCCGACAGCCTGCTGCAAGCGGTGCAGAAGACAGTGTCCCAGCTCGAAGGCGCCTACGGCACCGTCGTGATGGACAGTCGTGATCCGAGCCGGATTGTGGTGGCCCGCTCCGGCAGCCCGCTGGTGATCGGCTATGGTGTTGATGAGCACTTTGTTGCCTCCGACCAGCTGGCCCTGTTGCCGGTGACCCGCCGTTTTGCGTTCCTGGAAGAAGGGGATGTCGCGGAAGTGACCCGTTTTGCCGTCAACATCTTCGATAAGCAGGGTGAGCCGGTTGAGCGCGAGATCAAAGAATCGGAAGTATCACACGATGCCGGTGACAAAGGTCAGTACCGCCATTACATGCTGAAAGAAATTTATGAGCAGCCCATTGCCCTGCAACGTACGATGGAAGGTCGCCTGAAAAATGGCCAAGTCCTGGCTTCCGCCTTTGGAGAAGATGCCGCAGACTTGCTGCAGAAAGTGAAACATGTCCAGATCATTGCGTGCGGGACCAGTTATCACGCCGGTCTGGTGGCACGATACTGGCTGGAGCAGTGGGCCGGTGTGTCGTGCAATGTCGAGATTGCTTCCGAGTTCCGTTACCGTAAATCTCACGTGTATGAAAACAGTCTGCTGGTCACCCTGTCTCAGTCCGGTGAAACCGCTGATACCCTGGCCGCGCTGCGTCTGGCCAAGGAAATGGGTTATATGGCCAGCCTGACCATCTGCAACGTCCCCGGCTCGTCGTTGGTGCGTGAATCCGATCTGGCTTACATGATGAAAGCCGGGGCGGAGATCGGTGTGGCCTCCACCAAAGCCTTTACCGTCCAGCTGGCCGGTTTGTTGATGCTGGTGGGAGCGATTGGCCGCGGTAATCAGACAATGGATGCAGCTCAGGAAGCTCAGTTGGTGGCCGCGCTGCAAAGCCTGCCGGCCAAAATTGAGCAGACGCTGGCCATGGCTGATGATATTGAAGCGCTGGCAGAAGATTTTGCCGACAAGCACCACGCCCTGTTCCTGGGCCGCGGTGAGCAGTCGCCGATTGCGATGGAAGGTGCGCTCAAGCTCAAAGAGATCTCCTACATCCATGCAGAAGCCTATGCTGCCGGTGAGCTGAAACACGGCCCGCTGGCCCTGATTGATGCTGACATGCCTGTGATTGTGGTGGCGCCGAACAACGAGCTGCTGGAAAAACTCAAGTCGAATGTTGAGGAAGTGCGTGCCCGTGGCGGCCTGATGTATGTATTTGCCGATGTGAATGCCCACTTCGCCAGCGATGACACCATGACGGTACTCAACGTGCCGCATTGTGACGAGTTTATCGCCCCGATCCTCTACACCCTGCCGTTGCAGTTGCTGTCTTACTATGTGGCGCTGATCAAAGGCACGGATGTTGACCAGCCGCGCAACCTGGCTAAATCGGTGACCGTAGAATAAGACACGGCTGTCTTAGCCCTGAGATAAAGGCGTCAATTATGGCGCCTTTGTTCGTTTTGCCCCTCGCCCCTATTCCCAGCGTCTATGATCTAGTACAGAAGTGACGTTTTTTGTTTGCGAAATCAGATGCTTTGGTTGAATTTTTCCTGTTTTGCATTGCGCTTTGCAATCCCAAAATGTCGTCTTCTTTAACTTGTTGATATTTTTATAAAAACAATAACACCTGAGTTGGCTGATTTTATGCTGACCTGTTTGGTCGGAATATATTGCAGTGGTGGAGGTATTGATGACAGATCCTAAAGCGACAATCGCCTCGCGGATCAAGGAAGCGCGAGAGTGGAAAGGCCTGACTCAGGTACACATGGCTCAGCAACTGGGGGTTGCCCGGCAAACCTATCTGGACCTCGAGACAGGAAAAACCGAGCCGAAAGTGCGTTTGCTGTCGGCGATTTCAGAAATCACCGAGCGGCCGCTGACCTGGTTCGTGTACGGGGATGAAGGATTAGAAATTCTGGAAAGCGAATACAAAGAAGAAATTGATCGCTTATTACAGTATTTCAGCCGCCTGCCCCACTCGGCCCGGAATGTGATTTTGCAGCAGAGTATCAATCTGGCCGGCTTCATGGCGGAATACACCCGGGCGCTGACTCAGAAAGATAAGCCCTGACGGGGGGAGAAAGGGAAGTGAAAAGGGATACAGGTGAAAGAAAGCAGCCCCGTTTGAGACGGGGCTGTGTTTTTCCGGCCGGCATCGGACCCGACTGACGGACGCATTCGCTTACTGGGCGAGGAAAAACTGATAGGCCGGATTACCGGTTTCGTCTTTCCACTGGTAACCCAGTTCACGCAGGTGGCTGGTGAAGGACAGCAAATCATGCTCTTCGAGTTCAAAGCCGCATAACACCCGGCCGTAATCAGCACCGTGGTTACGGTAATTGAACAGGCTGATATTCCAGTGAGTGCCCAATGTGGTCAGGAACTTCAGCAGTGCGCCCGGGTATTCCGGAAACTCAAAGCTGTACAGGCGTTCCTGCAGTGGCTTGGACGGGCGGCCGCCAATCATATAGCGCACGTGCACCTTGGCCATTTCATCATCCGACAGATCCACCACAGGATAGCCGCCTTTGCGCAGATCGCTGATGATGCTTTCCAGCTCGTCCTGCCCCTGCAGCAAACGGACGCCGACAAAGACATTAGCCAGGGTATCGTCGTTGTAACGATAGTTGAACTCAGTCACGGCCCTGCCGCCCAGCAGGTGGCAGAAATCAAGAAACGCGCCCGGACGCTCCGGCACAGTGACGGCCAGCAGGCCTTCGCGCTTTTCACCCAGTTCGCAACGCTCAGATACATAGCGCAAGCCGTGGAAGTTCAGGTTGGCGCCCGACAAGATCGAGGCCAGCTGCTGGCCTTTCAATTGATGCTGCTCGCTGTATTTCTTCAGACCGGCCAGCGACAGCGCGCCAGACGGCTCGGCGATCGCCCGGGTGTCTTCAAAAATATCTTTGACGGCGGCGCAGATTTCGTCACTGCTGACCGTAATCACATCATCCAGATACTGCTGGCACAGCCGGAAGGTCTCATCACCGATCCGTTTCACCGCCACACCGTCAGCAAACTGGCCAACCTGATCCAGAGTGACCGGCTCACCGGCATCCAGCGCGGCCCGCAGACAGGCCGAATCCTCAGCTTCGACACCGATGATCTTGATTTCCGGCATCAGCTGTTTGAGCAGCACCGACACCCCGGCCGCCAGGCCACCGCCGCCGACGGGCACAAAAACATAATCGAGGTGGCCGTTTTGTTGCACCAGCTCAATCCCTATGGTGCCCTGCCCGGCAATCACTGCCGGGTGGTCGAACGGCGGAATAAAGGTGAATTGGTGCTTCTCGGCCAGTTCAATGGCGTAGGTTTTGGCTTCATCAAAGTTGCTGCCATGCAACACCACTTCGCCGCCGAAGCTTTTGACGGCTTCCACTTTGATATCCGGGGTGGTGCGCGGCATCACAATCACGGCTTTGACGTCCAGCTGGCGGGCTGACAAGGCCAGGCCCTGCGCATGATTGCCCGCGGATGCGGCAATCACACCAGCCTGGCGTTGTGCCGAGTTCAGCTGAGACATCATATTGTAGGCGCCACGAAGCTTGAATGAGTGCACTGGCTGGCGGTCTTCACGCTTGATCTGGATACGGTTCCCCAAACGCTTGGATAACCGCTCCATGTCTTGCAGCGGCGTGACCAGCGCCACCTCGTATACCGGGGCACGCAGGGTTTCCCTTAAATAGTCAGCGCCGCTGAGAAACTCAGCAGCCCTGGCCTGTGTCACCTCACTCATCATACTTACCCTTCCAGTTTGGATTTGTCGCGGACTGCGCCTTTATCGGCGCTGGTCGCCAGGTTGGCGTAGGCACGCAGGGCAAAGGAGACGCTGCGCTGACGGTCGAGCGGTTTCCAGCCGCGCTGATCGGCGGCGGCACGGCGCTGGGCCAGCGTCGCATCGTCCACATTCAGCTCGATGCTGCGATTCGGGATGTCGATGGTGATCAGATCGCCGTCTTCAATCAGGCCGATGGTGCCGCCGTTGGCCGCTTCTGGTGATACGTGGCCAATCGACAGGCCGCTGGTGCCGCCGGAGAAACGGCCGTCGGTGATCAGGGCGCACTCTTTGCCCAGTCCCATCGACTTGAGATAAGTGGTCGGATACAGCATTTCCTGCATGCCCGGGCCACCTTTCGGGCCTTCATAGCGGATCACCACCACATCACCGGCTTTGACCTTGCCGCCTAAAATCCCTTCCACCGCAGTTTCCTGACTTTCGAACACCACAGCCGGGCCTTTGAAGGTCAGGCAGCTTTCATCAACGCCCGCGGTTTTCACGATACAGCCGTCGACCGCCATGTTGCCTGACAGCACAGCCAAACCGCCGTCCTGGCTGAAAGCGTGCGCTTTGTTGCGGATACAGCCGTTCTCGCGATCGTCATCCAGAGTGTCCCAGCGGCAGTCCTGTGAGAAAGCCTGAGTGGTCCGGATACCGGCCGGACCGGCGCGGAAGAAGGTGGCAACTTCCTCAGAATCAGTTTGTTTGATGTCGTAACGGGCCAGCGCTTCTGACAGCGTCATGCCCAGCACGTTCGGAACGTCTGAATGCAGCAGGCCGGCACGGTCCAGCTCACCCAGAATGCCGTATACGCCTCCGGCGCGGTGAACATCTTCCATGTGGTATTTCTGCGTCGACGGCGCCACTTTACACAGGTGCGGCACGCGGCGTGACATGCGGTCGATGTCTTCCATGGTGAAATCGATCTCGCCTTCCTGCGCTGCTGCCAGCAGGTGAAGCACAGTATTGGTCGACCCGCCCATGGCAATATCCAGCGCCATGGCATTTTCGAAGGCTTTCTTGCTGGCGATGTTACGCGGCAGCACGCTGTCGTCGTCCTGCTCGTAGTAACGCTTGGTCAGACCGACAATGCGCTGACCGGCGGTGATAAACAGCGCTTTCCGATCGGCATGGGTGGCCAGGCACGAACCGTTGCCCGGCTGGCTCAGGCCCAGAGCTTCGGTCAGACAGTTCATCGAGTTGGCGGTGAACATGCCTGAGCAGGATCCGCAGGTCGGGCAGGCTGAGCGTTCGATCTGCTCGCTCTGCTCGTCAGAGACTTTGGGATCGGCGCCCTGGATCATGGCGTCTACCAGATCCAGTTTCAGGATCTGATCTGACAGTTTGGTCTTGCCGGCTTCCATCGGGCCGCCGGAGACGAAGATCACCGGAATATTGAGGCGCATGGACGCCATCAGCATCCCCGGGGTGATTTTGTCGCAGTTGGAGATACAGACCATGGCGTCGGCACAGTGGGCATTGACCATGTATTCGACCGAGTCGGCAATCAGCTCGCGCGACGGCAGCGAATAGAGCATCCCGCCGTGGCCCATGGCAATCCCGTCATCAACGGCAATGGTGTTGAATTCTTTGGCAATCCCACCGGCTTTCTCGATTTCAGCGGCAACCAACTGCCCCAGATCTTTCAGGTGAACATGACCGGGTACGAACTGGGTGAAGGAGTTGACGACGGCGATGATAGGTTTGCCAAAATCTTCATCTTTGACGCCGGTGGCACGCCACAGGGCGCGGGCACCCGCCATATTACGGCCGTGGGTGGTGGTGGCTGAACGGTACTTAGGCATAACGTGAAATTCCTTTTTTGGCCGCCGGTGCCGTCTGACACCAGCGGGGACATTGCTTCTCTTGCTTTTAAGTGTGGCTTATTTTGCCGGATAGACAGGATCCAACCAGCCCCACTTATCTTCAGTCTGACCATTGAACAGGCCAAAGAAGGCCGATTGAATCTTCTCGGTGATCGGGCCGCGCTTGCCTTCGCCGACGGTGATCTGATCCACACTGCGTACCGGGACGATTTCCGCCGCTGTGCCGGTCATGAAGACTTCATCGGCCAGATACAGCGCCTCGCGGGCGATGTTTTCTTCGCGGATTTCATAACCCATGTCTTTGGCCAGCGTCACGATGGCATCGCGGGTAATGCCCGGCAGAATAGCGCTGGTGGCCGGTGGAGTTGAAATCACCCCGTTGCGGATCACAAAGATGTTCTCACCGGCCCCTTCAGAGAGGTAGCCGCGCACGTCCAGCGCAATGCCTTCGGCATAGCCGTGACGACGGGCTTCACCACCGACTAACAGGGAAGACAGGTAGTTACCGCCCGCTTTGGCAGCGGTCGGAATGGTATTTGGTGCGGCGCGGTTCCAGCTCGACACCATGGCATCGACCCCATTGGCCAGTGCTTCTTCACCCAGGTAAGCGCCCCAGGAGAATGCGGCGATGATCAGATCCATTTCGGTGCCGTTTGGCGGACAGACGCCCAGACCCACGTTCGGCACATAGCCGAGCGGACGGATATAGGCAGAGTTGAGTTTGTTGGCGCGCAGGGTTTCGCGGCAGGCTTCCATCAGCTCATCAACCGTGTAAGGGATCGGGAAGCGGTAGATCTTGGCAGAATCTTTCAGTCGGGCCATGTGTTCACGGTGACGGAAGACTACTGGACCATTTGGTGTGTCGTAACAACGAATGCCTTCGAATACTGAGGTACCGTAGTGCATCGCGTGCGTCAGCACGTGCACTTTCGCGTCTGCCCAAGGCACCATGTCGCCGTTAAACCAAATGTAATCTGCTGTGTTTGCCATTGTGTAATCCTTTCGTTATGCGCTGATTTGTTGTTTTTGTTGTTGCTCTAAAATGGTGACGCCGTTGACATCCCACAGTTTGTCCAGCTGGTGATAGAGGGCACTGATGGGACGCTCGCTGTCGACCGTGACTTCAATGTCGACGGATTGACAATCTTCACTATGCGCCATTGAAAACTGTTTTACCATGAATCCGCGGTGGCGTGTGATTCTTAGAACACGTTCCAGCAATTCCGGGCGGCTGGTGGCTTGGATAGTCAGGGTGTGCTGGGTCATACAGGTTCCTCCATCATGTCGTGGTTAGCACCACCGGGGGGAACCAGCGGCCAGACGTTATCAGCTTCAGAAATGGCAACGTGCAGCAGATAGGCTGTCTCGCTGGCCAGTAGGGTATCTAATGCAGGACCGACTTCTTCCTTGCGGGTAATGGTCTGGCCCGGAATGCCGAAGGCACTGGCCAGGGTGACGAAATCCGGGTTATCGGACAGGTTGGTTTCGCTGTAGCGGCCGTCAAAAAACAGCTCCTGCCACTGGCGCACCATGCCCAGGCGCTGGTTATCCAGCAATACAATCTTGACCGGCAGACCGAGACGGCGAATGGTGCCCAGCTCCTGCACATTCATCATGAAAGAGCCGTCGCCCGACACCAGAATCGACTGATCATCCGGGCGCGACAGCTTGGCGCCGATCGCGGCCGGCAGACCAAAGCCCATGGTGCCCAGCCCGGCGGAGGTCAGCAGGTTCTGCGGCTGTCTGTGGGTCATGTGCTGCGCCACCCACATCTGGTGCTGGCCGACATCGGTACTGATGACGGTCTGATCGTCCATCTTTTCGGAAAGTTGTTTCAGCAGCAGTGGTGCGTAAATGCGCTCACCCGGGTGATCATAGCGCCAGCCGTTGTCTGCCAACAGGCTGCTGATGTGTTGTTGCCAGGGCGCGAGAGAGAGCGGACGGGCCAGTTGCGGCAGCACAGTGTTGAGATCGCAACGCAAAGCGGCATGGGCCTGGCGCAGCTTGCCCAGCTCGGCGGTATCGATATCCAGATGGACCACTTTGGCATGCGGCGCGAAGGTATCCAGTTTGCCGGTCACCCTGTCATCGAAACGGGCGCCGACCGCAATCAGCAAATCGGCTTCCTGGACTGCCAGGTTGGCCGCTTTGGTGCCGTGCATCCCCAGCATACCCAGGTGGTAGGGGTAGTTTTTCTCAACACAGCCCAGCCCTTTCAGGGTCGAGACTGCCGGCATGTGCGTGATGTCGAGAAACTCGCGTACGCTGGCGACGGCATCTGCCAGCTGTACCCCGCCACCGACATAAAGAATAGGACGCTGGCTGTCGGCAATAAGCTGCTGGGCCAGGGCAAATTGTGCAGGATCGGTCTCGGGTAATGCTGGTAATTCGTGCAGTGGGGCAAGCGGGTGTTCGATGGCGGCGATTTGTACATCTTTGGCGATATCCACCAGCACAGGGCCCGGTCGTCCGCTCTGCGCCACTTCGAAGGCCTCGCTCAGGACCGCGGGTAAATCTGCCGGATCTGTCACCAGAAAACTGTGCTTGGTACACGACAGTGACATCCCCAGTACATCGACTTCCTGGAACGCGTCAGTGCCTATCATCGGGCTGGCGACCTGACCTGTGATAGCCACGAGCGGGATGGAATCCAGCATGGCGTCGGCCAGCCCGGTGATCAGGTTGGTGGCACCCGGACCTGAGGTGGCCAGGCAAACACCGATGCCTTTGCTGGCTCTGGCATATCCGATAGCGGCGATGGCGGCACCTTGTTCGTGGCGGCACAGCACGTGCCTGACACCGCCGTCGTACAAAGCATCATAAATTGGCATGATGGCACCGCCCGGATATCCGAAGACTGTGCTCACCCCCTGTTGTTTCAAGGCTTCTACTACTAACTCTGCGCCTGTCATCATGGCTCCCTGTTTCTTGATGACCTCTGCCAGTGCTGCGGTTTATTGGAATAGTGCAGTCTTTCTGACATCAGGTATGAAAAAGCCCCCGGACCTTGTCGGTGCGGGGGCTTTTTCTGCGTGTGTTTGCGTTTGTGCTATTTTACGCCTGCCAGCCCCCGTCGCGGTGAAATAATCACCACGATGACGTTCATAATGAGGACCAGTAGGTTAACGTTGAATAGCATTGGCTTGTCTGTCCAAAATTCTTGTTTATGTGTTGTTCGCCCTTAGTCTTAACACAGACATTCGTCGCATGACAAGAAATTTGTTGTGGTTATTTTCAATCCGCCTTGGATATCTTGCGTACATTGTGCTGATAAAACGTATTTATCCAGTGATATGGCAGTTAATTAATTTATTGAGAGGTTGAAAATGACGCTGGCGATAGTGCACAGCAGGGCTTGTGTCGGGGTGGATGCGCCGGCGGTTACCATCGAGGTTCACCTCAGTAATGGTCTGCCGGCGGTTAATCTGGTGGGGTTGCCTGAGACCACAGTGAAGGAGGCCAGAGACCGAGTCAGAAGCGCGATCGTGAATGCCAATTTCGAATTTCCGTCGCGGCGGATCACGGTCAATCTGGCTCCGGCCGATCTGCCCAAAGAAGGCGGGCGTTTTGATTTGCCCATTGCGCTGGGTATTTTGGCCGCATCGGGCCAGATCCCCGACACGAAGCTGCACGATCATGAATTTTTGGGCGAACTGGCCCTGTCTGGCGAGTTACGTTCCGTCAAGGGTGCCCTGCCAGCGGCGTTGGCTGCTAAGCAGCAGAACCGCTGCCTGGTGCTGCCCGATGCCAATGGCGATCAGGCAGCGCTGGTCGGCAGAGACATACACAAATCTGCAGCCAGTTTACTGGCGGTGTGTGCCTATCTGTGTGGTCAGGAAGCGCTGTCGCTGCATTGTCGCGCACCCGGTCAGGCGGTGCCGACGGCCAACGGCCGCGATATGCAGGACATCATAGGCCAGCAGCAGGGCAAAAGGGCACTGGAGATCGCCGCAGCAGGCGGTCACAACTTATTGTTCGTCGGTCCGCCCGGCACCGGCAAGACTATGCTGGCCTCGCGGTTGTGCGATTTACTGCCTGAGATGGATGTCGAGGAGGCATTGGAAACCGCTGCCATTACCTCCCTGACCGCGCAGTCACTCCATGCCGGCAATTGGCGCAACCGTCCGTTTCGCGCCCCGCACCATTCCAGCTCGATGGCGGCGCTGGTGGGCGGCGGCTCCATCCCCCGCCCCGGTGAAATTTCACTGGCCCATAACGGCATTCTGTTTTTAGATGAAATGCCGGAATTTGAACGCAAAGTGCTGGATTCTTTACGGGAACCGCTGGAATCTGGCGAGATCGTGATTTCCCGTGCCACCAGCAAAACCACCTTTCCGGCGCGGTTTCAGCTTATTGGCGCGCTCAATCCCAGCCCGACCGGTTACTACGAAGGCAGCCAGACCCGCACCAATCCGCAGGCGATCCTGCGCTATCTGGGGCGCTTGTCCGGCCCTTTGCTGGACAGGTTTGATATGTCGATTGAGATCCCTGCCCTGCCCCGTGGCACCCTGGCTCAGGGTGGCGACAGAGGGGAAACCACCGGGGTGATCAAAGCACGGGTGCAGGAAGCACGAGACCGGATGCACAGCCGCGGCGGCAAGATCAATGCCCTGCTCGGTACCCGCGAACTGGACCAGCACTGCGCGCTGACCAAAGCCGACGCCGAGTTCCTCGAAACCGCCCTGCACCAGCTCGGCCTGTCAATCCGCGCTTATCACCGGATCATCAAAGTCGCCCGCACCATCGCCGATCTGGCCGGCAAACCTGACATTGAACGAGCCCATCTGGCCGAAGCCTTAGGCTACCGTGCCATGGATCGCCTGCTGAAGCAGATCACCAGCCAGGTGGTGTGATTATCTGAGAGAGAATAAACGCTGTGTAAAACAGGCTAATTATGGTTAAATTATATGGTTTTGATTTCATATGGTTTTTGGTTTGATGAAGTACTTGTTTGTATGGGCTGTTCTTTTTTTTCCTTTTTCAGTATCAGCGGATGCTCATGCAGAATCAGCTGAAAAGTTGTTTGATGTGTTGAAGATTGAAGAGTCATTTGATGTGACGGCTGAAAATCTTCGACCAGCGATGCTAAGTCAATATGGACAGTTTATTGATGCCGAGAATGGTGATGAAGCTTCATTAGCGGTGAGTTATAGTTATATGCATAAAAAACTACTGACTGATATCTATCATTCTAAAAGAATAAAAGATGAAATAATTGAATTATATAAAGGTGTATTTACTAAAGATGAGCTGGATACAATTGTTGCCTTTTATTTGACGCCAGCAGGTCAAAAAGTTGTTTATGAAATACCTCGATTACAACAGAAAATGCAACCTGTTTTGATGTCTGAAATGCAACGAGCGCAACCACTAGTTAATAGCCTTATGGTCGAGTTTAAAGAAGAATTACAAAGAATGAGAGACAGTAACCGTTAATGCTGTGATAAAAATCACTGAGGTTATAAGGATATTGGCGGGGATGATATATAGAGAGAAGAAATCGAAACTGAAAGATTATCCATTTTCCATCGCTGAAGGTCGTACTAAATTCCATCGTTTTCTGCGTTCAGTGGTGGTTGGTGTTGCAGCATTATTCGATATGGCTTTGCTCATGTTGTTTATTAATACTGTCCCGATTTATTTTGGGATAGATGTCAATCAACCTGCTCCGGAAATGGAAAGTAAATGGCTAAATATAGGTTTTATTTCTGTCGTTTGCGTTGTGTTTGTATTTTTCATTTATTACTCGCTAAGAACCTGTGACTTGCTCTGCAAACAGCTCAGGATCTAGTGGTTGTTTATCTGGATGCATCATCAAGATACAAAAAAGGGCCTTTTGGCCCTTTTTCACAAAGAAAGTAAACTTACTGCTTGAGCAGGAAGTTGATCAGCTCGAAGTATTCATCGGCGGATTTTACTTTGTCGGTTTTCACCAGGTATTTGTTGTTGACCACCACGGCTGGGACACCGGTCAGGCCGCTGTCGCGGAAACCTTTGTTGAAGCGATTGACCATAGAGTTGACGGCGAAGCTGTTGAAGGCGCCGTCGAAGTCTTCGGCTTTCACGCCGTTATCGAGAAAGATCTGGCGCAGCTCTTCATCGTTGCGCGGCGGTTTGTTCGCCTGATGGATCTGGCTGAACAGTGCCGGGATCATTTTATCTTCAATCCCCAGGGTGACTGAAGTCGCATAAGCCTTGCTCATTGAGGTGCCCATGTTGCCGCCCATGAAGGAGACATGGCTTTTCTGGAACTTGGCGTTATCCGGGATTTTGGTTTTCAGCTGCTGGATCAGCGGTTCAAAGTTGTAGCAGTGCGGGCAGTAAAACGAGAAAAACTCGTTCACAACCGGCGTAGATGATTTCGGCAGTTCCAGCACCTGATAGTAATCGCCTTCGCTAAATTTGGCGGCATGGGCGGAAAAAGATAGCAGCGCCGCTGTTGCCAGCGCAAAAAGTGTTTTCAACATGTAAGGGTTCTCCCTGAAAAATCAATACAATACCTTCTACAGGTACGGCTGTTCGGATTCAAGTCAGTCTGATTACCATTGTGGCATCAGCTGCAGTGGCGGCTCTTCAAGGGCTGCCAGTTGTTCTTTGATAGCGAGTACCTGACCTTCCCAGTATTTTGCATCAGCAAACCAGGGGAATGCACGCGGGAAAGCCGGATCCTGCCAGCGTTTTGCTAGCCATGCCATGTAATGCACCAATCTAAGACCGCGTAATGGTTCAATAAGTTGCAATTCACGGGGATCAAAATCGGCAAATTCGCCATACGCTTCCAGCAGGGTGTCCAGCTGCATCAGCTGATCCTGACGGCTGCCGTTGAGCAGCATCCATAAATCCTGCACCGCCGGGCCGTTTCGCGCATCGTCCAAATCGACAAACAACGGGCCGTCGCGCCACAGTATGTTGCCCGGATGGCAGTCGCCGTGAATACGCTGCGATTGCCAGTCGCTGTGCCAGCGCTCGCTGAGGGCAGCGATCAGGCGGTCCAAATCGCCGAAAAAGGCCGATTCCAGGTGCGCAGGGATAAACCCGGACTGCTCCAGAACGGCTCGGGGCTGAACCAGGTATTCTTCCAGACCTATGGTCGGCCTGTGGCTGAACAGGGTGCGCTGGCCGACTTTGTGGATACGGCCCAGAAAGCGTCCGACCTGCTCAAGCTGATCCACATTATCGACTTCAAACTGGCGGCCGCCGACGCTGGGGAACAGCGCGAAACGGTGGTGTTTATAGTGGTGCAGGGTTTGGCCGTTGATTGCCAGCGGCGCCGCCAGCGGAATTTCCTGCGCCGCCAGTTCGGCGGCGAAGTCATGCTCTTCCTGGATCTGGGCATCACTCCAGCGCTGCGGACGGTAGAATTTGGCGACGTAGCGGCGGCCGTCATCACTGCTGAACTGGTAGACCCGGTTTTCATAACTGTTGAGGGGCAAGAGTCCCGATGAGGCATAAATGCCCGTGCTCTCCAGTGCATTGAGCAGTAAGTCCGGTGTCAGATCAGCAAAGCTGAAATCATCAAGTGCTGTCATAGTGTTACAGCCATGGTTATAAATGTCGCATCAGTATACAGCATAATGAAAAAGGGCCGTAACCGGCCCTTTATTTACGGATTGGCGTGAGAGGCTTAGCGTAACTCGCCGATAAAGCGGCTGTCGGTGACCAGACGACGCGTTTCCTCGCTGCCCTGCTGCTCCATGATAAACCGGATGTCGACAATCGGCCGTTCCAGTTCATAAGGGTCTACGCCCAGGCTGATCGGCAGGGTGAACACCTCTCCGGCATTGACATTCACCTGTTGCGGACCATACCACTGGGCATTGTCCAGACCTTCAACCTGCAGCTGATAAGTGGCATCTTGCTGAGTCTTATTGAGGATTTTCAGGGTGTAGGTATTCTCGACCAGTCCTTCGGTATTGATACGGAACAGCTGGTTACGGTCGCGGATCACATCCAGTCCCATCGGCTGTACAGAAACCACCAGGTAGGCCATCAGGCCGAACATTGCCAGCATCACAACGCCGTAGCCGATCAGTTTCGGCCGCATAATATGGGTTTTCTTGCCTTCCAGTTTGTGCTCTGTGGTGTAAGTGATCAGATCGCGCGGATAGCCCATTTTATCCATGGTCTGGTTACAGGCATCCACACAGGCACCGCAGTTAATGCACTCATACTGCAGGCCGTCCCGGATATCAATGCCGGTCGGGCACACCTGCACGCAGAGGTTACAGTCGATACAGTCACCCAGCCCCTGTGCTTTATGATCGGCTTTGCGCGAGCGCGGGCCACGCTTCTCACCCCGGGCCGCATCATAGCCGACGATATAGGTGTCCTTGTCGAACATGGCGGACTGGAATCTGGCATACGGACACATGTGAATGCAGACGATAGAGCGCATCCAGCCCGCGTTACCATAGGTACAGAAGGTGAAGAACAGCACCCAGAACACGGCCAGAAAGCTGGCACTGAAGGTGAAGAAACCGGGAACTAATTCACGGATTGGCAGAAAATAGCCGACGAAGGTCAGACCGCTGATCAGGGCGACCAGCAGCCAGGCAATGTGCTTGAGGGTTTTGCGCACAATCAGTTCGGAGGTCAGTGCCTTGCTGTCCTGAGTACGGCGCTTGTTGGCCGGCCCTTCCAGCTTTTCCTCGAACCAGATGTAGATGAAGGTCCAGACTGTTTGCGGGCACATGTAACCGCACCAGACCCGGCCGAGAAAAGTGGTGACAAAAAACAGCGCAAAGGCCGCGACCATCAGCAGGCTGGCCAGTAACATCAGATCCTGAGGCCAGAAGGTGGTGCCGAAAATGTTGAACTGCTGGCGGCCGATATCAAGCAAAATCGCCTGCCTGCCGTTGTAGGTGATCCACGGCAGTATCAGGAACAGGCCCATCATCAACCACCCCATCCGCTGGCGCAGTTGCTGATAAACCCCTTTCATGGCCCGCACATAAATCCGGTTGCTCGGGTTGAAGCGGTCGTCGCCGCCTTTGTGGGTCTTCGGATTGTACTCTTTGGGAGTGACATCCTTGATTTTGATTCTCTCTTGGCTCATGGCATTGCATTCCTTGGGCTAGCCAGTCTCTACGCTGGCAGGTGTGCCCGGGTGCATCGCCTGGGCAATCATAAATTCAGGTGCGATTGCTCCTGATAGTAATAAGCTCGGATTATATCGTATCTAACTGGTTGAATATTCTACCTCGCTCAAAAAATGCGCTTAAGGTTTTTGGGGGTTATTTGATGATCCCTCGGGCTTTGAGCAGGGCGGTTTTGAAGTCGGGCTCACAGTCTTTCGCCAGGCCCGGAATCATGGCCTCTGGCTTTTCCTGTCGCATTTTCAGCTGGTAAATCAGCATATCATCGCTCACTTCAGCCAGCGACCCCTGAAAGCCGGCCTCACTGGCCAGCTGTGCCAGAACGCTGCTCAGGTTTAAGTCCGGATACTGCTGCCAGTATGGCCGGAGCAGTGTCAGCAGTTCAGTGATACGGTGCTCAGCCATGGTCAGGTTCCTTTGTTAAGCTTACTTTTCGTGTGGATTATACCAGACGCTGATGGCAGAACCCAAACCCGGTTGGTTTTCGTCCATCCCTTGCTGAACCCAAGTTGGCTATATAAACTGGTTTCATACTCACAATGGATGACGACGGACAAGGAGCCATGATGTCGCTTTTTCACAGAACATTAGCCAGCTTAGGCCTGGGGGGCGCCAGAGTCGAGACAGTGCTGGAAACTGAAGTGCTGATCCCGGGTCAGGCTCTGCCTGTTCGGATTGAGGTCAAAGGCGGAAAAGTCGCACAGGCGGTGGATAATGTGCATGTGTATCTGTGCTGCAGCTTTGAGGACGAGCAGGCGGTCAGCCGGGGTGACAGCGAGCGGCGGATGGAAAAAGTCACCCGGACGCACACTCTGGCCCAGTGGCAATTGCCGCAGGCTTTTACGCTGGGGGCCGGAGAAGAGCGTCAGTTTGACTGTCAGTTCGAATTACCGCTCAACACCCCGATCACTATCGGCTACTCGGGCGTGTGGCTGGAAACGCACCTGGATGTGCCCTCGGCCTTGGATCCCAAAGATAAAGACGCTCTGACCGTGCGGCCGGATCGGTTGCTGGATGGCGTGTTTACCGCCCTCGAGCATGCCGGACTGCGTATATTGCAGGTGGAGTGTGAAGCAGTGCGTGGTTTTGAGCTGCCCTTTGTGCAGGTGTTTGAGTTTGTGCCTGTGTCTGGCCCCTTTCATGGCCGTTGGCGTGAACTGGAGCTGATCACTCAGCGTGATGACGATTGTCTCAGGTTGTGGTTTTCGATTGATCGCCGTCAGCGTGGGGTGGGCGGATTATTGTCTGGTCTGCTTGGCAGCAGCGAGCTCAAACGCCAGCTCAGTGTGCCGCTGAATTTGTCTCCGTCAGAAGCCGGGGAACGGGTACTGAGGTATCTGGAGCAGGTCGATGATCTCTGAGCGATCACTCATGAATGAAGCAAACAATCTCGTCATCTGAGCGTCATAAAATTCAGCTTACACGTGTAAGCTAAACTGTGCCATACTGCTGGAAAGTACAGAAGACAACGGATAGCTTTCATGGTCGAACCACAAAAAACCACTTACACGGCAGCCGAGGAAACCGCCAACAGCCTCAGCCACGGCGCCGGGATGATTTTCGGCATCGTCGCGTTGGTGATGCTCTTGATGCGGGCAGTGGAGGTGAATGCCGATGCGCTCAGTGTGGCCAGTCTGAGCATTTATGGCGCCAGCATCATTTTATTGTATCTTGCGTCTACCCTGTATCACGCCATTCCGTTTGAGCGGGCTAAGCGCGTTTTGAAAACCTTGGATCACTGCGCGATCTATCTGCTGATCGCCGGGACGTATACCCCATTCTTGCTGATTACCCTACGGACACCGCTGGCACTGACGTTGATGGCTGTGATCTGGACGGTCGCCTTGCTGGGCATCATGTTCAAAGTGGTGTTTATCTACCACTTCAAGCGCTTGTCTCTGATGATCTATCTGGCGATGGGATGGTTGTCGCTGGTGGCCGTGTATCCGCTGGCGATGGCGATGTCGACGGCCGGGCTGATCTGGCTGGCTGTGGGCGGTGTGGTGTATTCCCTTGGCGTGCTGTTCTACGTCAATCACCGAATCCCCTACAATCACGCCATCTGGCACCTGTTTGTGCTGGGCGGCACGGTGTGCCATTTTCTGGCGATTTACTGGTACGTGACACCAACGGCCGGGCTGCCGGGTTAACCCGGCTATGTGCTTCCGATCAGTTTTTCCAAAAAGCCGGAAATGCCAGTACCAGTACGGTCAGGATCTCTAACCGGCCCATCAGCATGCCAAGGCTGAGAATCCATTTGGCGGCATCCGGCAGGGCGGCGAAATTACCTGTCGGGCCAATAATCGTGCCCATGCCCGGCCCCACATTGGCCACGGCGGTCACTGAGCCGCTGATGCTGGTGATGGGGTCGAGTCCCAGCATTGCCAGTAAAGCGGCAATAATGATGATGGTCATGATGAAGGTCAGGGCGAAGGCCACCACAGAGCGGACAATCGCATCTGTCACCGGCCGTTGGTTATACCGCTGAATAAACACCCCGGACGGATGAATCAGTTGCATCAGCTGTTTGCGCAGTAAGGCGATGGCAACCTGAAAACGGAAGACTTTGAAGCCGCCGGCGGTCGATCCTGAGCAGCCTCCGACCAGCATCATGAAGGCAAATACCACGGTCGGAAACGCGCCCCAGGCGGTAAAATCTTCCAGTCCGAACCCTGTCGTGGTGACCACGGAAACGATATTGAACATGGCGACCCGAATGGCATGACTGAAGTCATAGCCATCCTGCCAGCACAGCCAGAGGGCCACCATCAGGCTGACGATCAGTATCGTGACTGTATATCCCCGGACCTGCGCATCCCGCAGTAATGACGCTGGCTGCCTTTTGCGTAGCATCTGTACAAAGAGCAAGAACGGCAGTCCGCCGGCAAACATAAACACTATGGCTACCCAGTGCGCGGCTGGCGAGAAATGGTTCATCGAGCCGTCTGAGGTGGAATAGCCCCCGGTGGATAAGGTGGTGAACGCATGATTGACCGCATCGAAGGTGTTCATGCCTGCTGCCATGAAACCGAGAATGCACATCGCCGTCAGGCTGAGATAAACAATCACAATATTGGTGGCTACGTTTTTGGTGCGCGGCGAGCTTTTTTCCGACCAGTCCGAGGATTCGGTCTGGAACAGGCGCATCCCGCCGACATTCAGCATCGGCAAAATGGCGACCCCCATCACGATAAAGCCGATCCCGCCCAGCCATTGCAGGGTTGAGCGCCACAAGAGGATGCTGGGGGCCATGTCATCGAGCCCGCTCAGTACCGTTGATCCTGTGGTGGTGATGCCCGACATGGTTTCGAAATAGGCATCGGTAAAGCTGATGTGGTTGATCAGCATAAAGGGCAGTGCGGCAAACGCACTGGCCACCGTCCAGACCAGGGTGGTCAGCAGGAACATGTCCCTGACCCCGAGCTTGAAATCTGTGACTTTTCCGAATGTCAGACAAGCAAAGGCCACAATATGGGTGATGATGACCGCGGTGGCAAAATCAATGAAGCCGCCTGTCCCGGTCAGAAAAGCCAGCAGGGTGGGCAGGTACATGAACAGGGCGATCTTGGACAAGACCAGCCCTATGACAAAAATGATCGGACGAAGATTCACCATAGCTGCTCAGAGGAAGAAAGGACTGGGCTGGAACAGACGTTCTACATCCGGGATGTACTTTTTGTCGACCAGGAACATGACCACGTGGTCGTCCTGTTCAATCACGGTACGGTCGTGGGCAATCAGCACTTCTTCGCCGCGCACGATGGCGCCAATGGTGGTGCCCGGCGGCAGTTTGATATCCCCGATGGCTTTGCCAACCACTTTCGAGGTGCTGGCATCGCCGTGCGCGATGGCTTCAATCGCTTCTGCCGCGCCGCGCCGCAGCGAGGACACGTTGACGATATCGGCTTTGCGCACATGGGTCAGCAAGGCAGAAATCGTGGCCTGTTGCGGCGAAATCGCAATATCGATGGTGCCGCCCTGCACCAGATCGACGTAAGCGCCGCGCTGGATCAGCACCATGACTTTTTTGGCGCCCATGCGCTTGGCCAGCATGGCCGACATGATATTGGCTTCGTCATCGTTGGTGACGGCGATGAAGACATCGATCTGCTCGATATGCTCTTCGCTCAGCAGCTCCTGATCCGAGGCATCACCACAGAAGACGATGGTGTTGGTCAGCATTTCCGATAAGCTTTCCGCCCGCTGCGGGTTGTGCTCAATCAGCTTGACGCTGTAGCTGTTTTCCAGCCGTTTGGCCAGACCGGCCCCGATATTGCCCCCCCCGACGATCATCAGGCGTTTGTAGGGTTTTTCCAGTCGCTGCAGTTCACTCATCACGGAGCGGATATGGTTGCTGGCGGCGACGAAAAACACTTCGTCATCGGCTTCGATTATGGTGGTTCCCTGCGGACGGATCGGCCGCCCCTGGCGGAAAATCGCGGCAACCCGGGTATCGACGTGTGGCATGTGTTCACGCAGTGCGGACAGTGCATTGCCGACCAGTGGGCCGCCGTAATAGGCTTTGACCGCCACCAGCCCGACTTTGTTGTCGGCAAAGCCCACTACCTGCAGCGCTCCCGGGTAGGCGATCAGGCGTTCGATATAGCCAGTGACCAGCTCTTCCGGCGCAATCAGGTGATCGACCGGCACTGCGTCGGTATGGAACAGCTGATGTTTTTCTTTAAGGTATTCCGGGGAGCGGATACGGGCCACCCGGTTTGGGGTGTTGAACAGAGAAAAGGCGATCTGACAGGCTATCATGTTGGTTTCGTCAGAATTGGTGACGGCGACCAGCATGTCTGCGTCCTGCGCGCCGGCATCCCTGAGGGTACGGGGATGGCTGGCATACCCCTGCACTACCCGCAAATCGTATTTGTCCTGCAGTTCGCGTAAGCGTTCAGGGTTGGAGTCGACAATCGTGATGTCATTGTTCTCGCCAACCAGGTTTTCTGCCAGCGTACCGCCGACCTGGCCTGCGCCAAGAATGATAATTTTCATAGCTGATGCCTGATGAGTGTTCTCAGATCCTTGCTGTTTGTCGTTAGGGTACACTGAGTTGGCGAGAGAAGCAGCAATTTCAACCCGTTTGCACAAAGACTTAACTTGGCTTTGTGCGATGAACGGATACTTCTCTCGCCACGGGATCAAGCCGTCAGGCGTTTCTCCAGTACCGCGTAATAAAAGCCGTCCATGTCTTCTTCACCCGGCAGAATTTGCCGCCCAGGTGCGTCCGCGGTGCCGTTGTCCGCCCCTTCGGTCAGCACAGCGTCCGGCGTGCGCGACAAAAAGGCCTTCACTTGCTCGCGGTTTTCCTGCGGCAGGATGGAGCAGGTCGCGTACACCAAAGTGCCGCCCTGTTTCAACTGTTGCCACATGGCATCCAGAATTTCTGCCTGCAGGGTCGCCAGTGCCGCAATATCGTCGGCGCGGCGCAGCCATTTGATATCCGGATGGCGGCGGATCACCCCGGTTGCTGAACAGGGAGCATCGAGCAAAATCCGGTCAAAGGCACTGCCTTGCCACCATTGCTGCGGATAACGGGCATCGGCGCACAAGACTTCTGCGTCCAGTTTCAGCCGCTGCAGATTGTCTTTGACCCTCAGCAGGCGCTGTTCATCACAGTCGATCGCGACGACACTGGCGCTCGGCTCGCGCTCCAGAATATGGGCGGTTTTGCCGCCCGGTGCGGCGCAGCAATCCAGGATCAGCTCACCGGCCTGCGGTTTGAGGTAATCGACCGCCAGTTGTGCCGCGGCATCTTGTACCGATACCCAGCCTTCGGCAAAACCCGGCAGTTGCTGAACATCGCAGGCGCGTTCCAGTTTCAGCGCATCGCCGGCCTGCGGATGGACAGTCGCCTTGATCTCCGTGTCGTCCAGCAGGGTCAGGTACTGCTCCCGGCTGTGGTGACGGCGGTTCACCCGCAGCCACATCGGCGCCTTGGTGTTGTTGGCTGTGGTCACGGCGTCCAGTTGCGTCGGGTAGTGCTCGCGCAGCAGCTTGAGTAACCAGCCGGGATGGCCGTATTTACCGGCATCATGGCTCATCGCCTGTTGATCCAGCTCTTCTTGCTGACGCTGATAGTTACGTAAAATCGCGTTGATCAGGCCACGCAGCTGGGGCTTTTTCAGTGTCTTGGTTGCATCGACTGTCTCGGCCACAGCGGCATGCGCCGGGATACGCATGTACCCGAGTTGATACAGACCGACCAGAATCAAATGATGAAACACGCGTTGTTTGCCTTTCAGCGGTTTATCCATCAGGGATTGCGTGATGGATTCCAGGCGCGGCAGCCAGCGCAGTACGCCGTAGCAGATTTCCTGCAGCAGGGCGTGGTCACGGGGTTTGATCCCCTGTTGCGCCGCTGGCAGAGCAGTCGCCAGCGATTGGCCTTGATCCACCACTTGATAGATCACCTCGGCCGCAGCAGCTCTTACATTCATGATTGCATTCCTGACTCGATGTGCTTATGGCAGTTTATTCACTGCCATGGTTGCCGCGTGAGCGGCGAATGAAAAAGCCAGCGCAACAGCAAATCTGCCTTGTTCACTGGCTCAAATTTGCAGGGGCACAGCTGTTTACAGCACGGCACCCGGGGTAAACCACTCGCGGCGGGAGTTCAGCAGATCCTGCGCGGCCATGGCTTTCTTGCCCGGCGGCTGCAGTTGTACCAGACGCAATGCGCCTTTTCCGGTGGCAACCAGGATGCCGTGTTTGTCGGCTGATAAAATGGTGCCAGGCGCCTGGCCCTGGTTATCGGCTTCCACTTCGGCCTGCCAGACTTTGACGTTTTGCTCTGCCACGGTAAAAAAGCTCATCGGCCATGGATTGAAAGCGCGAACACAGCGTTCAATGGTTTCGGCGTCCATGGTCCAGTCAATTTTCGCTTCTTCTTTGCTGAGTTTTTCTGCGTAATTGGCACGCTCGTCGTTTTGTTTTTCCGCTACGGCGCGACCAGCAGCGATATCGTCCAGACAGCTCAGCAGGGTGTCCGGTCCCAGCCCGGCCAGTTTATCGTAAAGACTGGCACTGGTATCTGTTGCGGCGATCGGCAGTGAGGCGATTTTCAGCATGTCGCCGGTATCCAGGCCTTCATCCATTTGCATGATGGTGACGCCGGTTTCGGCATCTCCCGCCCAGATAGAGCGCTGGATCGGTGCTGCGCCCCGCCAGCGTGGCAGAATGGAGCCATGGACATTAATACAGCCCAGACACGGGGTATCCAGGACCACTTTGGGCAGGATCAGGCCATAGGCCACCACCACCATGATATCGGCATTCAGGGCAGCCAGTTCTTGCTGGGCGGTTTCATCGCGCAGGGTTTTTGGCTGGTAAACCGGGATATTCTGCTCCAGCGCCAGATGTTTGACCGGACTGGCGGTGAGTTTCTTGCCGCGGCCGGCAGGCTGATCCTGACGGGTATATACGGCGATCACTTCGTGCTGTGAAGATAATAACGCCGCCAGATGACGGGCGGCGAAATCAGGCGTACCAGCAAATACGATACGTAAGGGTTGGCTCAAGATAACCTCGGCTTCTTAGACTTGCTCTTGGTAGCGCTTCATTTTTTCCAGCTTTTTCTGGATACGCTGGCGCTTGAGAGGTGACAGGTAATCCACGAAGAGTTTACCGGCCAGGTGGTCCAGTTCGTGCTGGACACAAATTGCCAGCAGATCGTCGGCTTCAAAGGTGTATTCCTTGCCGTCACGGTCCAGAGCGCGCACTGTGACTTCTGCGGCGCGGGGGACCAGTGCCCGGGCGCCAGGCACAGACAGGCAACCTTCTTCGATGCCGTCTTCACCGCGCTTTTCCAGGATTTCCGGGTTGATCAGCACCATCGGCTGGTTGCGTTCTTCCGAGATATCAATGACAACGATTCGCTGATGAATATCAACCTGTGTGGCCGCCAGGCCGATACCATCTTCGTCATACATAGTGTCCAGCATGTCATCGACGATTTTCTGGATTTCAGGCGTGACCGCTTCGACCGGCTTGGCGACAGTCCGCAGGCGATCATCAGGGAAAGTTAACACGTTTAAAACAGACATAGATTCCCGTAAATATTGGCGTATAAAAAGGACAATAGCTTAGTTGCTCTAATTCTAGTCATTTTCATCATCAAAGAACAGCTTTCAACGCCTTTGTCTGCCGGATAAGCGGTTGTGATACCGGCCGTCAGTCCTCCTATTCGCACCATGAAACCCCAATCTGAAAGCGAGAATTCTGCCGCAAAGTTCCAATCATCAAATAGTCATTGACGTCCTTGGCTGACAGGCTGCGGTGTGAATGGAGCGAGAGGACTATTTACGATGCGTCTATGTGTATGGCTGAGTGTACTGTGGTTGTTTGCGTTAACGCCTGCCGTCGCCGGGTTCGGGTTACCGGGGCGCCTGGTCACCGCGGAGCAGCTGGGATTAGCCCCGAAAATCATCCCTGTGATGTATGGCCGCCAATACCTGACCCGTGATGATCAACTGCTGGTGAGAGAAGTGCTTGAGCATGGCAGTACCTGGCATATCTACCGTCCGACACGGGCATTCAGCACGACTGAACCTTCCTATCATTCCGCCGCGGACGTGTGGGGTATGTTGCCGGTGGCGAGCGTCACTGTGGTGACCAATGATGATCAGGGCAGCCGGCTGGCCGTGACCGCAGGAATGCAGGAAATCCGTCCGGGTGATCGCCTGCTCAAGCCCACCCCACCTCCTTCAGCTGAACAGTCCGATGTTCCCCCGAGAGCTGTCAGAGTGCTGGGAGGGTTGCAGGATCACCACTATATGCAGGACTGGCTGGTACTGGACCATGGTGCGGAGCATGGCCTGAAACCCGGCCAGCGCTGGCGGATTGAGCATGAAATGCTGGGGCAGCGACTGGTCGCGGATGTAGAAATCGGTGATACCGTTGAGCAGTTCAGTCTCGCCCAGATCATCAGCAGCCAGGGGCCGATAAAAATCGGCGATATTGCCAAACGCATTGAGCGTCATCATGAGTGACAGAGAAGACTGGCTGGCACTGGCGGCGGTCCCCGGTCTGGGCGGTCAGCGAATCCAGCAATTGCTGGCGCAGGCCTCAGTGGCGGAGATCCGTAACATGCCCGAACCGCACCTGATGGCGATGGGGCTGAAAGGACCACAAATCGCACAGCTGCGCCGGCCGGACAGCAAGCGGTTACAGGAAGCGCTGCACTGGTGCGAACAGGATAACCAACACTTGCTGGTCTTAAGTGACCCGGCTTACCCTCGTCTGCTGAAGGAAATCAGCTCCCCGCCGCCAGTCCTCTTTATCCGCGGAGAGTCCCGCTGGCTCAGTGAGCCGCAACTGGCGATTGTCGGCAGCCGGCATGCCAGTCTGGATGGCCGGGAAGCGGCCCGGGAGTTTGCCGCGGCTATGGTGGCAGCCGATTATGTGGTGACCAGTGGCCTGGCGCTGGGAGTCGATGGCCATGCCCATGACAGTGCCCTGAAAAATGGCGGGGCGACCGTTGCTGTGCTGGGCTCTGGCCTGGGGCGTATCTACCCTGCAGCGCATCGGGAGCTGGCGGGTCTGATTGCAGAGCAAGGAGCTCTGGTCTCTGAGTTCTGGCCGTCAGAGCCGCCCAGGCCGCAGCATTTTCCCCGTCGCAACCGTATCATCAGTGGCTTGTCTGTCGGCGTGCTTGTGGTGGAGGCTGCACTGAAGAGCGGCTCGCTGATCACCGCCCGTTATGCGCTGGAGCAAGATCGCGATGTGTTTGCCCTCCCCGGCTCAATTTATGCGCCGGGGAGCAAAGGCTGTAACGCGCTGATTAAATCCGGTGCTAAACTGGTGGAAAGCCCGGTCGATATCTTTGAGGAGGTTGGCGCACTCACCCACTGCGCAAAAAGTAGTCAAATGAGCGTATCGCTGCCACATCCTGAAAATGAGCAATTGCCATTTAATGCGGTGTTGGCTAACGTAGGCAGTGAAGCAACACCCGTAGATGTGGTTGCTGAACGTTGTGATCAACCTGTCCATGAAGTAATGACGCAATTGCTGGAGTTAGAATTGCAAGGGGTTATCACTTCAGTGCCCGGTGGCTATATCAGATCGAGGAGGGGCTAGTCATGATGGATATACTCATGTACCTGTTTGAAACCTATATTCACAGTGACGCTGAATTAATGGTTGATCAGGACGAATTGTCCGAAGAATTGCTACGCGCAGGATTTCATCAGGAAGACATTTATAAGGCTCTGAACTGGCTAGAGAAGCTTGCAGCATTGCAAGATACTGACCATACCCCTTATATGAACACCAGTGCTGTCACTTCGATCCGTGTTTATACGCAGGATGAGATGAACCGTCTGGATGTTACTTGCCGTGGTTTTCTGACTTATCTGGAACAAATCCATGTCCTGAGCTCTGAAACCCGGGAGATGGTGATCGACAGAGTCATGGAACTGGAAACGACAGAATTTATTCTGGATGATCTGAAGTGGATTATCCTGATGGTGTTATTTAATGCGCCGGGTAATGAAAGCGCCTACAGCCAGATGGAAGAGCTGCTTTATGGTGCCGAGGACGGCTACCTTCACTAATTACGACATCACTGAAGCCAAGGCCTGACGTATTATGGCCAGTAAAATTAACCCTGATCTGTTTTCCCACCAGGTTCAACAAGAGACGCCCTGCCCTCAATGCGGGGCGGCTCTGTTGATGCGCCATGGAAAACACGGTCCCTTTTTGGGTTGCAGTGCTTATCCTGACTGCGATTACATCAAACCGCTGCACCAGAATGACGGCCACATCATCAAAGCGCTCGGTGTTCCCTGCCCTGAATGCCAGCATGAACTCGTTTTGCGCCAGGGGCGCTACGGGATGTTCATTGGCTGCAGCCATTACCCTGAATGTCATCATATTGAGACGCAAAACAGCGCGCCTGCTGAACCGCAACAGCAACCCTGGTTGTGTCCTGAATGCGGCACGGGTCATCTGGTGAAGCGTAACAGCCGTTATGGTAAGGCGTTTTATGGTTGCGATGGCTATCCCAAGTGTAAATTTGCCGTCAATGCGCAGCCTGTTGCAGGAGAATGTGAAGCCTGTGGCTATCCCTTGCTGGTGCAAAAAAAACTCGCCAGCGGCGAGAAGCACCAGTGTGCAAACCGTAAGTGCCAGCATATCCAGTCGTCCTGAGCGGACTTCCGTATTCACCCAGCTTCAATGCCAAAAGAAGGACGCAGACGGCTCTTGCCGCCTGCGTATCAAGGTTTAGTGTCGGTATTGCTGCAGGGCTGGGAAAGTGTGAGGGTTTAGGAGCTCTGCCAGCGAAGCAAGGCGTGATTCCAGCTGGCTGTTGCTGTCGGCGCAGACATTAATATGCCCCATCTTGCGTCCCGCGCGCTTTTCTTTGCCGTACCAGTGAATATGGCAGCCCGCCATGGCCAGCAGGGCCTCAGGTAGGGTGTCTTCCCCCAGAATATTGATCATCGCTGTGTGACGAATCAAATCTGTGCTGCCCAGTGGCAAGCCGCACACCGCCCGTAAATGGTTTTCGAACTGGCAGGTTTCTGCTCCCTGCTGGGTCCAGTGTCCTGAATTGTGGACTCGCGGGGCAATTTCATTCACCAAAAGCTGGCCTTGCACGTCAAAGAACTCCAGCGCCAGGACACCGACGTAGTCCAGACTGTTGGCTACGGCGGTAAACATGTTGTTGGCTTGTTGCTGCAGCTCAGGGCAATGGATTGCGGTAGACAGGCTCAGTACCCCATCGGTGTGCACATTTTCCGCCAGCGGATAAACAGCGACATCACCGTTTTTGCTACGCACGCCAACCAGAGAGACTTCGCGATCAAAAGGTACGAACTCTTCTGCCACAATGGCCTGGGTTGGGGTGGCAGCGATGCATTGTGCCATTTCCGGCCAGATAAGGTCAGCATCGGCTGCGGTTTTCAACCGCCACTGACCTTTTCCGTCATAGCCGCCCAGTGCGCTTTTCAGCACCATAGGGACGCCAACATGTTCGATGGCGGTGTTCAGATCTTCGCGGCTTTGAATCACGGTATATCTGGCATTTTTTACCCCGGCGGTATCGAGCAGGGCTTTCTCAAGGCGACGGTCACCGCCGGCTTTGATCGCTGCGGTCGTCGGCAGGAACTTTCCGCTTTTTTCGCAGATATCCAGGATATTGTGCGGGATGTGCTCAAACTCTGCGGTGATAACGTCGCACTGAGCAATGGCGCTGTCCAGTCCGTGACCCAGCACGTTTTGGGTCAGCGGGTGCACGATGTTTTCGCTGTTCACATCGTAGGCGATCACATCAATATTTAACGGGGCGCCAGCCAGCGACATCATGCGGGCCAATTGCCCGGCACCTAAAACCAGAACCTTCTTCATGATCACGCATCCTCTGAAGGATCTGGCTGGCTCAGGACTGTGTCCGTCTGTTCTTTGCGGAAGGCATCAATGGCTGCCATCACGTCGGCATTTTGTGTGCCAATGATTTGTGCGGCCAGCAAACCGGCATTGGCCGCACCTGCTTCACCAATGGCCAGTGTGCCGACGGCCACACCTTTTGGCATCTGAACAATCGACAGCAGCGAGTCCAACCCTTTCAGGGCACGAGACTGAACCGGAACACCCAGCACTGGCAGGCTGGTAAACGCCGCGGTCATGCCCGGCAGATGAGCGGCCCCGCCAGCGCCTGCGATAATCACCGAAATACCGCGCTGATGTGCGGTTTCGGCGTATTCGGCCAGCAGGTGCGGAGTCCGGTGCGCGGAAACCACCCGGGTTTCGTAGGCAATATTGAAGCGATCCAGCATCTCAGCTGCATGTTGCATGGTTGGCCAGTCAGATTTTGAGCCCATGATAATACCGACTTTCATCCCGAACTCCTTAGGGTTATGTTAATCAGGCAAGAGGGTTTGACGCGCATTATACGGAGATTTTTCCCCAAGGAAAACGTTTGCGTCGCGGTCTGAGGCGTAATTGATGCAGTTCGCTGAGATTGCGTTAAAATAGCGCCCCAGAGAATGAACAGCTGCTGCCAGTGGGTCTGGTGCGGTATCAATGCATTGAGGACAATGTGGATAATCTAAGTCAAGTGGTCACCGCGTTAGCGCAAGGTGAAGTGATTGCCTATCCGACCGAGGCCGTTTTTGGGGTCGGTTGCGATCCCGATAACGCAGAAGCCGTTGCTAAATTGCTGATGCTGAAGCAACGACCTGTTGAGAAGGGCCTGATTCTAATTGCGGCCGACTATAGCCAGCTCGCCCCCTATATAGATGACAGTCAGTTATCGGACGAGCAGAAAGCCCGCATATTCGCGACCTGGCCAGGGCCCGTCACCTGGGTGATGCCAACCAAACCTGGCGTGCCTGCTTTTCTGACCGGGCAGTTTTCGACCATTGCCGTCCGGGTGACGGATCATCCGCTGGTTCAGCAACTTTGTCGTGCTTTCGGTAAACCGCTGACCTCAACCAGTGCGAATCTGACCGGGGAGCCGCCTTGCCGGAATGTGCAGGAAGTGGAGGCACAGTTGGGTGCACATCTGAAAACGATTCTGCGCGGTGAGACCGGTGGCCGTGACAATCCGTCCGAAATTCGCGATGCTGCCACAGGACAAATTTTCCGACAGGGATAAAGAACGCATGCAAGACGTCAATAAACACGCCGTGAAGGCATTTTTACTGGAACTGCAAGAGACCATCTGCCAGGCACTGGAAGCACAGGATGGCCAGGCTCGCTTTGTTGAAGATAGCTGGGAAAGAGAGGAAGGCGGCGGTGGTCGTAGCCGGGTCTTGCGTGATGGCGCGGTGTTTGAGCAAGGTGGTGTGAACTTCTCGCATGTTTATGGCGCACAGATGCCAGCTTCGGCCACAGCCCATCGCCCTGAACTGGCAGGGCGCCGTTTTGAAGCGATGGGTGTGTCACTGGTGATCCATCCTAAGAATCCGTTTATCCCGACGTCTCATGCCAATGTCCGTTTCTTTATTGCCGAAAAAGACGGTGAAGCGCCGGTTTGGTGGTTTGGCGGCGGCTTTGATTTGACGCCCTTCTATCCTTTTGAGGAAGATTGCCGTCACTGGCATCAGGTCGCAAAAGATCTCTGTGCGCCATTTGGTGAAGAGGTTTATGCCGAACATAAAGCCTGGTGTGATCGATACTTCTTCCTGCCCCACCGTCAGGAAACCCGTGGTGTGGGCGGTCTGTTTTTTGATGACCTGAATCAGTGGGGCTTTGAGAAAAGCTTTGCGTATATGCAGGCGGTGGGTCTGGGATTTCTGGATGCCTATCTGCCGATTGTTGAAAAACGGGCCACAACACCATTTGGTGAGCGTGAACGTGAGTTTCAGTTGTATCGTCGCGGCCGTTATGTTGAATTTAATCTGGTTTACGATCGCGGCACTTTGTTTGGCCTGCAAAGTGGCGGGCGGACGGAATCGATTCTGATGTCCATGCCACCGTTGGCGCGCTGGGAGTATTGCTACCAGCCGGAAGCCGATTCTCAGGAAGCCCGTTTGTCTCAATACCTCACCCCGCGTGACTGGTAATTACCGCTAGATAAGGAAAGTTTGCAGCCATGAGTCAGGATAAGGACCAGTATGTCGTTTTCGGCAACCCGATCGCCCAGAGTAAGTCTCCGTTTATTCACACGCTGTTTGCGCGCCAGACAGCGCAGCGCATGAACTACGAAGCGCAGCTGGTGCCGCTGGAGGCATTCCGGGCTGCAGCCGATCAGTTCTTTGCGCAGGGGGGGCGTGGCTGCAATATTACTGTGCCATTTAAAGAGCAGGCTTTTGCCTATGCGGACCAGTTGACCGAACGGGCGCAATTGGCGGGTGCGGTGAACACGCTCAAGAAACTCGACGATGGCGGAATTCTGGGCGATAACACGGATGGTGAGGGGCTGGTGCAGGATCTGTTGCGCCATCATGTGGTGCTCAAAGAGAAACGGATTCTGTTGGTGGGTGCCGGGGGCGCTGCCCGCGGTGTGATTTTACCGCTGCTGGCTCAGCAACCGGCAAGCCTGACGATTACAAACCGTACCTTACCGAAAGCGGTTGAGCTGGCCGATCTGTTTGCCTCTTATGGTGAGGTATCGGCTTTGGCAATGGACAATCTGTCTCCCTCACAGCCTTATGATCTCATTATCAATTCAACCTCTGCCAGCCTCAGTCAGTCATTGCCGGGTATACCGGAGACATTGATTCACCCGGATGTGGTGTGCTACGACATGGTTTATGGCCAGGAGCAGACGACTTTCAATCAGTGGGCTGCAGCATTAGGCGCTCGTCAGGTGATTGACGGCTTGGGGATGCTGGTGGGTCAGGCGGCGGAAAGTTTTTTGTTATGGCGAGGGATACGTCCGGGAACCGAACAGGTCCTGCGTGAACTACGCCGTTCTCTTCAGGCAAAATAAGAGTCATCATGAATCAGGATATATTGTTTGCTGATCTGCAAACCTGGGACAGCGAGCGCAAGGCTGTTTGTTTTCCTGCGCAGCAAGCCGGTGCGTTGATCCGGTGCTGGGTTAGTCTTGCGTGGCTGGAAAATCAGGCGGGTTCACCCTTGGCGGATGAGGCGGCCATACTGACCGCCTTCGCCGAATACCGCTTTGATCTGGAAGAGATGGCTGAATCTCTGATCGAAGAAGAGGCATTTAATGCCACGGGAGAGATTGAAGTCGGCTGACCTTAGTCTGTTTCGGCCAGATACTCATCTTTGAGCCGGACATAGTTGTCAGCGGACTGGGGTAGAAAAGCCAGCTCTGCATCTGTGAGGGGTCTGGCTTGCTTCGCCGGACTGCCCACATACAAATAACCACTGCTTAAAATCTTCCCGGGCGGTACCAGCGTCCCTGCCCCAATGATCACATCATCTTCAATGACCGCAGCATCCAGAATAATGGCCCCCATGCCCACCAGAACCCGATTCCCGACCTTGCAGCCATGAAGCATCGCTTTGTGGCCAATTGTCACATCATCACCAATAATAAGAGGATGGCCATCAGGATTGCTGTCGCTTGTTCGGGTGACGTGTAAAACAGTGCCGTCCTGGATGTTGGTCCGCTCACCGATTCGGATGTGGTTCACATCCCCACGCGCTGCAACGAGTGGCCAAATGCTGCTGTGATCGGCCAAATGAATATCCCCTACCAGCACTGCTGATGAGTCGACATAAACTTTTTCACCGAGTGTTGGACGAATGCCTTGATAAGGCCGAAGTGTGTTTTGCATCGGGGAGTACCTCTTGGTTAGGGGATGGATAACGTTACTTTCAAGTTCTGCGGTGTTTATACCATCGAAAAATTGTGATGTTGTGTGAATATTGTCCGCTTGATTGGAAATGACGAATTTATTTCAATTTGGCTATTGCCAACGTGATCGAACTCTCTATAATGCCGCCTCACCGACACGGAGGAACAGCAGAAAGCAGTTCAGTCCGGAAAGGTAAGCGGCAAGAAGTTAAGTTGAAAAAGTGTTTGACACTGACTTTTGATTCGATAGAATGGCCGCCCGTTTCGAGAGATGAATCACAAAGATTTTCTTCGGAACAAGCTCTTTAACAATTTGACCATGCAATCTGTGTGGGCACTCGGAAATGATACAGTCATCAAAGATTTTATCAGTGAGCTGAGTGACCAAATCGATACTTAGGTATCGGCACAGTCAATTCGTTTCAACTTCGGTTGGAACATCAGTAATCACTGAGCTGCTTCTCTTTAGAGAGGCAACAAAACTTTAATTGAAGAGTTTGATCATGGCTCAGATTGAACGCTGGCGGCAGGCCTAACACATGCAAGTCGAGCGGCAGCGACATCAACAATCCTTCGGGTGCGTTGATGGGCGGCGAGCGGCGGACGGGTGAGTAATGCCTGGGAACATGCCTTAGTGTGGGGGATAACCATTGGAAACGATGGCTAATACCGCATAATGTCTTCGGACCAAAGCGGGGGACCTTCGGGCCTCGCGCGCTAAGATTGGCCCAGGTGGGATTAGCTAGTAGGTGGGGTAATGGCTCACCTAGGCGACGATCCCTAGCTGGTCTGAGAGGATGATCAGCCACACTGGAACTGAGACACGGTCCAGACTCCTACGGGAGGCAGCAGTGGGGAATATTGCACAATGGGGGAAACCCTGATGCAGCCATGCCGCGTGTGTGAAGAAGGCCTTCGGGTTGTAAAGCACTTTCAGCAGTGAGGAAGAGGTGGTGTTTAATAGATGCCATCTTTGACGTTAGCTGCAGAAGAAGCACCGGCTAACTCCGTGCCAGCAGCCGCGGTAATACGGAGGGTGCGAGCGTTAATCGGAATTACTGGGCGTAAAGCGCATGCAGGCGGCGTGTTAAGCCAGATGTGAAAGCCCGGGGCTCAACCTCGGAATCGCATTTGGAACTGGCATGCTAGAGTCTTGTAGAGGGGGGTAGAATTTCAGGTGTAGCGGTGAAATGCGTAGAGATCTGAAGGAATACCGGTGGCGAAGGCGGCCCCCTGGACAAAGACTGACGCTCAGATGCGAAAGCGTGGGGAGCAAACAGGATTAGATACCCTGGTAGTCCACGCCGTAAACGATGTCTACTTGGAGGTTGGTGTCTTGAACACTGGCTTTCGGAGCTAACGCGTTAAGTAGACCGCCTGGGGAGTACGGTCGCAAGATTAAAACTCAAATGAATTGACGGGGGCCCGCACAAGCGGTGGAGCATGTGGTTTAATTCGATGCAACGCGAAGAACCTTACCTACTCTTGACATCCAGAGAACTTTCCAGAGATGGATTGGTGCCTTCGGGAACTCTGAGACAGGTGCTGCATGGCTGTCGTCAGCTCGTGTTGTGAAATGTTGGGTTAAGTCCCGCAACGAGCGCAACCCTTATCCTTGTTTGCCAGCACTTCGGGTGGGAACTCCAGGGAGACTGCCGGTGATAAACCGGAGGAAGGTGGGGACGACGTCAAGTCATCATGGCCCTTACGAGTAGGGCTACACACGTGCTACAATGGCGTATACAGAGGGCTGCAAGCTAGCGATAGTAAGCGAATCCCACAAAGTACGTCGTAGTCCGGATTGGAGTCTGCAACTCGACTCCATGAAGTCGGAATCGCTAGTAATCGTGGATCAGAATGCCACGGTGAATACGTTCCCGGGCCTTGTACACACCGCCCGTCACACCATGGGAGTGGGCTGCACCAGAAGTAGATAGCTTAACCTTCGGGAGGGCGTTTACCACGGTGTGGTTCATGACTGGGGTGAAGTCGTAACAAGGTAGCCCTAGGGGAACCTGGGGCTGGATCACCTCCTTACCTAAAGACTGTGTCGTTGATGCAGTGTCCACACAGATTGCCTGGTCGAAATAGTTAAAAAGCAGAAAGCCTTAATGAATGGCTTTGGCTATTGATTAAAGCTGTTTGCTTTAATGCTCTTTAACAATCTGGAAAGCTGACTAGTAAATTCAATCTTAAAGATTGAATCAAAAACTGTTTCAAGAGAAACAGAGTTCTCAAGCAATACACATTCAAGTGTCTTGTGTAAGAGTCCGGCGAATAAACCAATTGTCTCTTTGTCAGAGACACAACCTTGGTTGTTTGAACATACGAAACCTCTTGGGGTTGTATGGTTAAGTGACTAAGCGTACACGGTGGATGCCTGGGCAGTCAGAGGCGATGAAGGACGTACTAACTTGCGATAAGCGGTGATGAGGCAGTAAGAGCCACTTGAGTCACCGATTTCCGAATGGGGAAACCCAGCTGCATAAGCAGTTATCATCAGGTGAATACATAGCCTGATGAGGCGAACCGGGGGAACTGAAACATCTAAGTACCCCGAGGAAGAGAAATCAACCGAGATTCCGGCAGTAGCGGCGAGCGAAACCGGATTAGCCCTTAAGCGTGTTTAGTGTCAGGTGAAGGTCCCTGGAAAGGGCCGCGATACAGGGTGACAGCCCCGTAACCGACGATGCTTTACACGTGAAAACGAGTAGGACGGGACACGTGTTATCCTGTCTGAACATGGGGGGACCATCCTCCAAGGCTAAATACTCCTGACTGACCGATAGTGAACCAGTACCGTGAGGGAAAGGCGAAAAGAACCCCTGTGAGGGGAGTGAAACAGAACCTGAAACCGTGTACGTACAAGCAGTAGGAGCAGGCTTGTCCTGTGACTGCGTACCTTTTGTATAATGGGTCAGCGACTTAATTTCAGTAGCAAGGTTAACCGTATAGGGGAGCCGTAGGGAAACCGAGTCTTAACTGGGCGTGCAGTTGCTGGGATTAGACCCGAAACCAGGTGATCTAGCCATGGGCAGGTTGAAGGTGAGGTAACACTTACTGGAGGACCGAACCGACTAATGTTGAAAAATTAGCGGATGACTTGTGGCTAGGGGTGAAAGGCCAATCAAACCTGGAGATAGCTGGTTCTCCCCGAAAGCTATTTAGGTAGCGCCTCGGACGAATACTACTGGGGGTAGAGCACTGTTAAGGCTAGGGGGTCATCCCGACTTACCAACCCTTTGCAAACTCCGAATACCAGTAAGTACTATCCGGGAGACACACGGCGGGTGCTAACGTCCGTCGTGGAGAGGGAAACAACCCAGACCGCCAGCTAAGGTCCCAAAGTATCACTAAGTGGGAAACGATGTGGGAAGGCTCAGACAGCCAGGATGTTGGCTTAGAAGCAGCCATCATTTAAAGAAAGCGTAATAGCTCACTGGTCGAGTCGGCCTGCGCGGAAGATTTAACGGGGCTAAGTGATACACCGAAGCTGCGGCAATGCAATTTATTGTATTGGGTAGGGGAGCGTTCTGTAAGCGGTTGAAGGTGTGCTGTAAGGCATGCTGGACGTATCAGAAGTGCGAATGCTGACATGAGTAACGACAAAGGGGGTGAAAAACCCCCTCGCCGGAAGACCAAGGGTTCCTGTCCAACGTTAATCGGGGCAGGGTAAGTCGACCCCTAAGGCGAGGCCGAAAGGCGTAGTCGATGGGAAACGGGTTAATATTCCCGTACTGCTTATTATTGCGATGGGGGGACGGAGAAGGCTAGGTGGGCCAGGCGACGGTTGTCCTGGTTTAAGGGTGTAGGCTGCAGAATTAGGCAAATCCGGTTCTGCATTAAGGCTGAGACCCGATGTCGAGTCACTACGGTGATGAAGTCATTGATGCCATGCTTCCGGGAAAAGCCTCTAAGCTTCAGATAATAAGCAATCGTACCCCAAACCGACACAGGTGGTCGGGTAGAGAATACCAAGGCGCTTGAGAGAACTCGGGTGAAGGAACTAGGCAAAATGGTACCGTAACTTCGGGAGAAGGTACGCTCTTGGCGGTGAAGTCCCTCGCGGATGGAGCTACTGAGAGTCGCAGATACCAGGTGGCTGCAACTGTTTATTAAAAACACAGCACTGTGCAAAATCGAAAGATGACGTATACGGTGTGACGCCTGCCCGGTGCCGGAAGGTTAATTGATGGGGTTATCTTCGGAGAAGCTCTTGATCGAAGCCCCGGTAAACGGCGGCCGTAACTATAACGGTCCTAAGGTAGCGAAATTCCTTGTCGGGTAAGTTCCGACCTGCACGAATGGCGTAATGATGGCCACGCTGTCTCCACCCGAGACTCAGTGAAATTGAAATCGCAGTGAAGATGCTGCGTACCCGCGGCTAGACGGAAAGACCCCGTGAACCTTTACTACAGCTTGGCACTGAACATTGACCCTACATGTGTAGGATAGGTGGGAGGCTTCGAAGCAGGTACGCCAGTATCTGTGGAGCCGTCCTTGAAATACCACCCTTGTCGTGTTGATGTTCTAACGTCGCCCCGTTATCCGGGGTGCGGACAGTGCCTGGTGGGTAGTTTGACTGGGGCGGTCTCCTCCCAAAGCGTAACGGAGGAGCACGAAGGTGGGCTAATCACGGTCGGACATCGTGAGGTTAGTGCAATGGCATAAGCCCGCTTAACTGCGAGAATGACGGTTCGAGCAGGTGCGAAAGCAGGTCATAGTGATCCGGTGGTTCTGAATGGAAGGGCCATCGCTCAACGGATAAAAGGTACTCCGGGGATAACAGGCTGATACCGCCCAAGAGTTCATATCGACGGCGGTGTTTGGCACCTCGATGTCGGCTCATCACATCCTGGGGCTGAAGTCGGTCCCAAGGGTATGGCTGTTCGCCATTTAAAGTGGTACGCGAGCTGGGTTTAGAACGTCGTGAGACAGTTCGGTCCCTATCTGCCGTGGGCGCTGGATGATTGAAGGGAGTTGCTCCTAGTACGAGAGGACCGGAGTGAACGAACCGCTGGTGTTCGGGTTGTGTCGCCAGACGCATTGCCCGGTAGCTAAGTTCGGCATCGATAACCGCTGAAAGCATCTAAGCGGGAAGCGAGCCCTGAGATGAGTCATCCCTGAGGCTTTAAGCCTCCTGAAGGGCTGTTCGAGACTAGAACGTTGATAGGCAGGGTGTGTAAGCGTTGTGAGGCGCTCAGCTAACCTGTACTAATTGCCCGTGAGGCTTAACCATACAACACCCAAGGGGTTTTAGCGGACTCCATAAGCACTTGAATGATGTGCTGAGAACTTAAGTCAGATTTTCCAAGATTGTTGAATAAATTTTGCTTGGCGACCATAGCGTTGCGGACCCACCTGATCCCATGTCGAACTCAGACGTGAAACGCAGCAGCGCCGATGGTAGTGTGGGGTCTCCCCATGTGAGAGTAGGACATCGCCAGGCTCCTTATTCAGAAAAGCCCGTCCGGCGACGGGCTTTTTCTTCGCTCCCGACCTGCGGGTAGGAGCGGAGTCAAGACAGAGTTTTTTGCTTTTGACCGGGTATAAACCGGGATGAAAAAAGATGAAAATTTTGTCTTGACTTGAAATGAGGGAAGCGTATTATACGCGTCCTGACTTGCTGAAGCGAAATGCGTTAAAGCCTTGAAAGTCAACGTTCTTTAACAATTTGACCATGCAATCTGTGTGGGCACTCGACAATGATACAGTCATCAAAGATTTTATCAGTGAACTGAGTGACCAAATCGATACTTAGGTATCGGCACAGTCAATTCGTTTCAACTTCGGTTGGAACATCAGTAATCACTGAGCCGCTTCTCTTTAGAGAGGCAACAAAACTTTAATTGAAGAGTTTGATCATGGCTCAGATTGAACGCTGGCGGCAGGCCTAACACATGCAAGTCGAGCGGCAGCGACATCAACAATCCTTCGGGTGCGTTGATGGGCGGCGAGCGGCGGACGGGTGAGTAATGCCTGGGAACATGCCTTAGTGTGGGGGATAACCATTGGAAACGATGGCTAATACCGCATAATCTCTACGGAGCAAAGCGGGGGACCTTCGGGCCTCGCGCGCTAAGATTGGCCCAGGTGGGATTAGCTAGTAGGTGGGGTAACGGCTCACCTAGGCGACGATCCCTAGCTGGTCTGAGAGGATGATCAGCCACACTGGAACTGAGACACGGTCCAGACTCCTACGGGAGGCAGCAGTGGGGAATATTGCACAATGGGGGAAACCCTGATGCAGCCATGCCGCGTGTGTGAAGAAGGCCTTCGGGTTGTAAAGCACTTTCAGCAGTGAGGAAGGGGTGAGTATGAATAGTGCTCATCTTTGACGTTAGCTGCAGAAGAAGCACCGGCTAACTCCGTGCCAGCAGCCGCGGTAATACGGAGGGTGCGAGCGTTAATCGGAATTACTGGGCGTAAAGCGCATGCAGGCGGCGTGTTAAGCCAGATGTGAAAGCCCGGGGCTCAACCTCGGAATCGCATTTGGAACTGGCATGCTAGAGTCTTGTAGAGGGGGGTAGAATTTCAGGTGTAGCGGTGAAATGCGTAGAGATCTGAAGGAATACCGGTGGCGAAGGCGGCCCCCTGGACAAAGACTGACGCTCAGATGCGAAAGCGTGGGGAGCAAACAGGATTAGATACCCTGGTAGTCCACGCCGTAAACGATGTCTACTTGGAGGTTGGTGTCTTGAACACTGGCTTTCGGAGCTAACGCGTTAAGTAGACCGCCTGGGGAGTACGGTCGCAAGATTAAAACTCAAATGAATTGACGGGGGCCCGCACAAGCGGTGGAGCATGTGGTTTAATTCGATGCAACGCGAAGAACCTTACCTACTCTTGACATCCAGAGAACTTTCCAGAGATGGATTGGTGCCTTCGGGAACTCTGAGACAGGTGCTGCATGGCTGTCGTCAGCTCGTGTTGTGAAATGTTGGGTTAAGTCCCGCAACGAGCGCAACCCTTATCCTTGTTTGCCAGCACTTCGGGTGGGAACTCCAGGGAGACTGCCGGTGATAAACCGGAGGAAGGTGGGGACGACGTCAAGTCATCATGGCCCTTACGAGTAGGGCTACACACGTGCTACAATGGCGTATACAGAGGGCGGCGAGCTAGCGATAGTGAGCGAATCCCACAAAGTACGTCGTAGTCCGGATTGGAGTCTGCAACTCGACTCCATGAAGTCGGAATCGCTAGTAATCGTGGATCAGAATGCCACGGTGAATACGTTCCCGGGCCTTGTACACACCGCCCGTCACACCATGGGAGTGGGCTGCACCAGAAGTAGATAGCTTAACCTTCGGGAGGGCGTTTACCACGGTGTGGTTCATGACTGGGGTGAAGTCGTAACAAGGTAGCCCTAGGGGAACCTGGGGCTGGATCACCTCCTTACCTAAAGACTGTGTCGTTGACGCAGTGTCCACACAGATTGCTTGGTCGAAATAGTTAAGAGCGCAAGAGAAGGGTCTGTAGCTCAGGTGGTTAGAGCGCACCCCTGATAAGGGTGAGGTCGGTGGTTCAAGTCCACTCAGACCCACCACTGTCTTCCCAAATACAGTGGTTCAACACTCTTGCAATACTCGATGGGGCTATAGCTCAGCTGGGAGAGCGCCTGCCTTGCACGCAGGAGGTCAGCAGTTCGATCCTGCTTAGCTCCACCACTCTTTAAGGGTTTTCCCCGAGAATCTTTAGAAAGTGGTTATCTGTCGATAATTCACAATGCTCTTTAACAATCTGGAAAGCTGACTAGTAAATTCAATCTTAAAGATTGAATCAAAAACTGTTTCAAGAGAAACAGAGTTCTCAAGCAATACACATTCAAGTGTCTTGTGTAAGAGTCCGGCGAATAAACCAATTGTCTCTTTGTCAGAGACACAACCTTGGTTGTTTGAACATACGAAACCTCTTGGGGTTGTATGGTTAAGTGACTAAGCGTACACGGTGGATGCCTGGGCAGTCAGAGGCGATGAAGGACGTACTAACTTGCGATAAGCGGTGATGAGGCAGTAAGAGCCACTTGAGTCACCGATTTCCGAATGGGGAAACCCAGCTGCATAAGCAGTTATCATCAGGTGAATACATAGCCTGATGAGGCGAACCGGGGGAACTGAAACATCTAAGTACCCCGAGGAAGAGAAATCAACCGAGATTCCGGCAGTAGCGGCGAGCGAAACCGGATTAGCCCTTAAGCGTGTTTAGTGTCAGGTGAAGGTCCCTGGAAAGGGCCGCGATACAGGGTGACAGCCCCGTAACCGACGATGCTTTACACGTGAAAACGAGTAGGACGGGACACGTGTTATCCTGTCTGAACATGGGGGGACCATCCTCCAAGGCTAAATACTCCTGACTGACCGATAGTGAACCAGTACCGTGAGGGAAAGGCGAAAAGAACCCCTGTGAGGGGAGTGAAACAGAACCTGAAACCGTGTACGTACAAGCAGTAGGAGCAGGCTTGTCCTGTGACTGCGTACCTTTTGTATAATGGGTCAGCGACTTAATTTCAGTAGCAAGGTTAACCGTATAGGGGAGCCGTAGGGAAACCGAGTCTTAACTGGGCGTGCAGTTGCTGGGATTAGACCCGAAACCAGGTGATCTAGCCATGGGCAGGTTGAAGGTGAGGTAACACTTACTGGAGGACCGAACCGACTAATGTTGAAAAATTAGCGGATGACTTGTGGCTAGGGGTGAAAGGCCAATCAAACCTGGAGATAGCTGGTTCTCCCCGAAAGCTATTTAGGTAGCGCCTCGGACGAATACTACTGGGGGTAGAGCACTGTTAAGGCTAGGGGGTCATCCCGACTTACCAACCCTTTGCAAACTCCGAATACCAGTAAGTACTATCCGGGAGACACACGGCGGGTGCTAACGTCCGTCGTGGAGAGGGAAACAACCCAGACCGCCAGCTAAGGTCCCAAAGTATCACTAAGTGGGAAACGATGTGGGAAGGCTCAGACAGCCAGGATGTTGGCTTAGAAGCAGCCATCATTTAAAGAAAGCGTAATAGCTCACTGGTCGAGTCGGCCTGCGCGGAAGATTTAACGGGGCTAAGTGATACACCGAAGCTGCGGCAATGCAATTTATTGTATTGGGTAGGGGAGCGTTCTGTAAGCGGTTGAAGGTGTGCTGTAAGGCATGCTGGACGTATCAGAAGTGCGAATGCTGACATGAGTAACGACAAAGGGGGTGAAAAACCCCCTCGCCGGAAGACCAAGGGTTCCTGTCCAACGTTAATCGGGGCAGGGTAAGTCGACCCCTAAGGCGAGGCCGAAAGGCGTAGTCGATGGGAAACGGGTTAATATTCCCGTACTGCTTATTATTGCGATGGGGGGACGGAGAAGGCTAGGTGGGCCAGGCGACGGTTGTCCTGGTTTAAGGGTGTAGGCTGCAGAATTAGGCAAATCCGGTTCTGCATTAAGGCTGAGACCCGATGTCGAGTCACTACGGTGATGAAGTCATTGATGCCATGCTTCCGGGAAAAGCCTCTAAGCTTCAGATAATAAGCAATCGTACCCCAAACCGACACAGGTGGTCGGGTAGAGAATACCAAGGCGCTTGAGAGAACTCGGGTGAAGGAACTAGGCAAAATGGTACCGTAACTTCGGGAGAAGGTACGCTCTTGGCGGTGAAGTCCCTCGCGGATGGAGCTGCTGAGAGTCGCAGATACCAGGTGGCTGCAACTGTTTATTAAAAACACAGCACTGTGCAAAATCGAAAGATGACGTATACGGTGTGACGCCTGCCCGGTGCCGGAAGGTTAATTGATGGGGTTATCTTCGGAGAAGCTCTTGATCGAAGCCCCGGTAAACGGCGGCCGTAACTATAACGGTCCTAAGGTAGCGAAATTCCTTGTCGGGTAAGTTCCGACCTGCACGAATGGCGTAATGATGGCCACGCTGTCTCCACCCGAGACTCAGTGAAATTGAAATCGCAGTGAAGATGCTGCGTACCCGCGGCTAGACGGAAAGACCCCGTGAACCTTTACTACAGCTTGGCACTGAACATTGACCCTACATGTGTAGGATAGGTGGGAGGCTTCGAAGCAGGTACGCCAGTATCTGTGGAGCCGTCCTTGAAATACCACCCTTGTCGTGTTGATGTTCTAACGTCGCCCCGTTATCCGGGGTGCGGACAGTGCCTGGTGGGTAGTTTGACTGGGGCGGTCTCCTCCCAAAGCGTAACGGAGGAGCACGAAGGTGGGCTAATCACGGTCGGACATCGTGAGGTTAGTGCAATGGCATAAGCCCGCTTAACTGCGAGAATGACGGTTCGAGCAGGTGCGAAAGCAGGTCATAGTGATCCGGTGGTTCTGAATGGAAGGGCCATCGCTCAACGGATAAAAGGTACTCCGGGGATAACAGGCTGATACCGCCCAAGAGTTCATATCGACGGCGGTGTTTGGCACCTCGATGTCGGCTCATCACATCCTGGGGCTGAAGTCGGTCCCAAGGGTATGGCTGTTCGCCATTTAAAGTGGTACGCGAGCTGGGTTTAGAACGTCGTGAGACAGTTCGGTCCCTATCTGCCGTGGGCGCTGGATGATTGAAGGGAGTTGCTCCTAGTACGAGAGGACCGGAGTGAACGAACCGCTGGTGTTCGGGTTGTGTCGCCAGACGCATTGCCCGGTAGCTAAGTTCGGCATCGATAACCGCTGAAAGCATCTAAGCGGGAAGCGAGCCCTGAGATGAGTCATCCCTGAGGCTTTAAGCCTCCTGAAGGGCTGTTCGAGACTAGAACGTTGATAGGCAGGGTGTGTAAGCGTTGTGAGGCGCTCAGCTAACCTGTACTAATTGCCCGTGAGGCTTAACCATACAACACCCAAGGGGTTTTAGCGGACTCCATAAGCACTTGAATGATGTGCTGAGAACTTAAGTCAGATTTTCCAAGATTGTTGAATAAATTTTGCTTGGCGACCATAGCGTTGCGGACCCACCTGATCCCATGTCGAACTCAGACGTGAAACGCAGCAGCGCCGATGGTAGTGTGGGGTCTCCCCATGTGAGAGTAGGACATCGCCAGGCTTCCTTTTAAAAAAGGCCACCCTAATCGGGTGGCCTTTTTGCTTTTTCAGGATTCTGGATCTGCTGAGTGAGTCGATTGGTTGGTGAAAGTGATGCGCAACATCTGAAGATCGCGCGTATTGCAAGTTGTTGATGTTTTAGTAGTCGATCGACAAAGTAATCAGTCATTTTCAGGCGGAAGGGCTGGTAATTCTCGTTCAGCTGTATACAATACTTACCAATTCTAGGGGATTAGTTCAGTCCGGTAGAACGTCGGTCTCCAAAACCGAATGTCGGCGGTTCGAATCCGTCATCCCCTGCCAAATACAAAAGCCTCGTCTTCGGACGGGGCTTTGTTGTTTCTGAAGGTCAGCTCATGCGCTGTGAACGTCAGCCCGCTGGGGTGCCAGTCCTATCGTCCGTCATCCCCTGTCAGTTTTAGTAACCTTGTCATCCATGTCTAAATGTCCGCGGTGGTAAGTATCTGTGGAAATTTGCAGTGGTTGAAGACATTATGAATCATGCATCCGCTTATCCACGCTGAAGCAACTGAAATCCCACGAAGCAAGCAAATAGGCTCAGAGATAAGTTCAGCATCATATTCAAGCCAGCCTTAATATAGGCGCCTTGCTGGAGCAGTATCAGGTTATCCATCGAAAACGTAGAAAAAGTCGTTAGCGCTCCCAGCATGCCGATGCCAATCAATGGACGCCAGGGAGCTGCCTCTATCATGCCCTGGTTCAGTGCCGAGCTCAGCATACCCATCATCAATGAACCGATGATGTTGACGGCCAGCGTTCCGTACGGGAATCCCTTGCCTAATAAAATCACCGAGAGTTCAGCAATCAGATAGCGTGAGCAGGCGCCGACCGCCCCGCCAATCGCCACATAGCCCAGAATAATCAGTTGGTTCATAGAAAGCCCAGATGGTGACAGAATCATTACATGCTATGGTCAAAAGACAGGAAAAAGTCTGATACCACAAAGCGACGTGCTTCTCACATGACGGTTACTACATTGTGCACTAATCCTAGCAGGAGTAGCGATGATTATGGGTATGTACCATACCATTTTACTGGCAATTAACCCGGATGATTTGAATGTAAAACAGTTAGTTGTAAAAGCCGGTGTGATTGCCAAGCAAAACAATGCAGATCTGCATCTGGCCTATGTAGAGCCGGGTGTAGGTAATGTCAGCTTTCTGGATATCGATTTACAGCTCGACGAGGCGCATAACGAGCAGGAGCTGAGAAGAATGGCTCAGTTGTCTGATCTGGCAAAGCATTCACCACGTCCGATTGCGGCGATTCATCTGGCCGACGGTGATGTTGCCGAACATCTGATTGCGCTGGGGAAGACGATCAAAGTCGATTTAGTGATCACGGGGAACTACAAACCCGGCATTCATTGGCTGGGTGATATACGTTATGAGCTGGCGCAACACTTGAAGTGTGATGTGCTGATCTGCCAGCAGAAAACGCTGTAGTGGTGTAGGGATGAAAAAGACGACTTGCTGAGCGGGTGATGCTTCCTTATACTCTTTGACTGAAACTTGTCGGAGTGCCAACTGGCTGAGACCGCATTGCGGGATCCGTTGAACCTGATCAGATTAGTATCTGCGAAGGGAACAAGAGAAAATCTTCTGCCTAGCTGTACCTTTAGCGTACTGCTGCTGTATCAGACGATGCGACACGCCCTACATGTGTCCGCCTCTTGTTTACGCGCCCATCCGTCAAGCAACTTCCCTAACATTGAAAAAGGAAATTGCTATGTCGAATCGCAAACAAGCGAGACTGGAAGCGAAACAATTCATTGATTCACTCACCACCCAAGCCTACCCCAATTCCCGGAAAGTCTATGTCACCGGCAGCCGGGATGATATCCGTGTCGGCATGCGTGAAATCGCCCAGGCCGATTCTTTGGTCGGCGGCGATAAAAACAACCCTATCTTTGAGCCAAACGAGCCGATTCGAGTGTATGACACCTCCGGCTTTTATACCGATCCTGAGCAATCCATTGATATCTATAACGGCCTGCCGACACTGCGTGAAAGCTGGATTGAGGAGCGCGGCGATACCGAACTGCTGGATGAGCTGAGCTCAGCATATTCCAAAGAGCGTCTGGCCGATGACACGCTGGATGATTTGCGTTTTGCCCACCGAGCCCGCGTACGCCGTGCGAAAGCTGGCCAGTGTGTGACTCAGATGCACTATGCCCGTCAGGGCATGATTACGCCGGAGATGGAATATATCGCGATCCGGGAAAATATGGGTCGCGCTCAGTATCGTGATGAGGTGTTGAATCAGCAACATCCGGGACACAGCTTTGGTGCCAATCTGCCCAAAGACATCACCCCAGAGTTTGTTCGCAAAGAAGTCGCGGAAGGCCGTGCGATTATTCCGTCGAACATTAACCACCCGGAATCCGAGCCGATGATCATTGGCCGCAACTTCCTGGTGAAAGTGAATGCCAATATCGGTAACTCGGCCGTGACCTCTTCAATCGAGGAAGAAGTGGAAAAACTGGTGTGGTCGACCCGCTGGGGCGGCGATACCGTGATGGATCTGTCGACCGGCCGAAATATTCACGAAACCCGCGAATGGATCATCCGTAACAGCCCGGTGCCCATTGGGACTGTCCCTATGTATCAGGCGCTGGAGAAGGTCAATGGTGTGGCTGAAAACCTGACCTGGGAAGTCTTCCGCGACACCTTGCTGGAGCAAGCGGAGCAGGGGGTCGACTATTTTACGATTCACGCCGGTGTATTGTTACGCTTTGTCCCGATGACCGCCAAGCGGGTAACCGGAATTGTTTCCCGCGGTGGTTCTATCATGGCGAAATGGTGTCTGGCGCACCACAAAGAAAGCTTTTTGTATGAGCATTTTCGTGAAATTTGCGAGATCTGCGCCCAGTACGATATCTCCCTGTCGCTGGGTGACGGCCTGCGTCCCGGTTCAGTTGCTGATGCCAATGATGAAGCCCAGTTCAGTGAGCTGCGCACTTTAGGCGAGCTGACTAAGATAGCCTGGGAGTACGATGTCCAGGTAATGATTGAAGGCCCGGGACATGTCCCGATGCACCTGATCAAAGAGAACATGGATGAGCAGCTCAAGCACTGCCATGAAGCACCGTTTTATACTTTAGGCCCGCTGACCACCGACATTGCCCCGGGCTACGACCATATTACTTCTGGTATTGGTGCGGCGATGATCGGCTGGTTTGGCTGCGCCATGCTGTGCTATGTCACGCCGAAAGAGCATTTAGGTCTGCCGAACAAAGACGATGTCAAAACCGGTCTGATCACCTATAAGCTGTGTGCCCACGCCGCTGATCTGGCCAAAGGTCATCCCGGGGCGCAGGTGCGTGATAATGCCCTGTCCAAAGCCCGTTTCGAATTCCGCTGGGAAGATCAGTTCAATCTCGGATTGGACCCGGATACTGCGCGGGCTTTCCATGATGAAACGCTGCCACAGGAATCGGGCAAAGTGGCTCACTTCTGCTCGATGTGCGGACCGAAATTCTGTTCGATGAAGATCTCCCAGGAAGTGCGGGATTACGCCAAAGCGCAAGAGGACGCTCAGGTGATTCAAATGCTCGAGGATCCCTTGGAGGGGATGCGCCAGAAAGCGGAGGAGTTTCGGGACAAGGGCAGCGAGCTCTACCACAAGGCGAAAACCCATGAGGAACAGCAGGCATGAGTGAGGTGATGCAAGCGTCATTTCCTGTGATGGAGGGCGGCATCGGTCCGCTCTATCCGGTTGTTGATGATGTCCGCTGGATTGCCCGATTGCTGCCGCTTGGGGTGAAAACTGTTCAGTTGCGGATCAAAGATCCAGCGCATCCTGAGCTGGAGGCGCAGATTATTGATGCGATTCGTCTGGGCCGGGAGCACAACGCCCAGGTGTTTATTAACGACTACTGGCAGCTGGCGCTCAGGCACGGTGCTTACGGTGTGCACCTGGGGCAGGAAGAGCTGGATATCGCGGATCTCGATGCGCTGCGCCAGGCAAATATCCGCCTGGGGGTATCAACCCGAACGGCGGCTGAGCTGCAACGCGGTCTGGCACTGGCACCCAGCTATGTAGCGATCGGCCATATTTTCCCGACCCCGACCAAAGACATGCCGACTCCACCACAAGGGATCGCTCAGTTAAAAGCGCACCTCGGCACAGTGGCCGGCCGCTATCCGACGGTCGCCATCGGCGGGATTGATCTCACCAATGTTGCAGATGTCTGGCAGACGGGCGTGTCCTGTGTGGCTGTGGTGCGGGCTGTGACAGCGGCAGCGGATCTCGAGCAGGCACTGGCGGCATTTGCTGACAAGCTGGTGAGGTAGTCATGCTGACAGACGAGTCTTTCTTGCGCTACCAGCGCCAGGTGCAGCTACCGGAAATCGGAGAGCAGGGCCAGCAGGCCCTGCAGCAGGCCAGGGTGCTGATTATCGGTGCGGGCGGGCTTGGCGCACCGGCAGCCTTATATCTGGCGGCGGCGGGCGTTGGCAGCCTGGTGATTGCCGATGGTGACAAGGTTGAGCGCTCCAACCTCCAGCGGCAGATTATCTACCGTGATGATAATCAGGGTGAGAGCAAAGCACAGGCCGCCGTGACGCAGATCAAGGCGCTCAATCCGCTGATCCGTGCCCGTGCAGTGACAGCCAGACTGGCCAAGCTGCAACTGGCGATGGAAATCAGTCTGGCTGATGTGGTGCTTGATTGTACCGATAACTTTGCCAGCCGCCATGCCATTAATCAGGCCTGCTTTGAGCACGGTAAACGGCTGATCTCTGCCGCGGCGATTCGCTGGCAGGGGCAACTGATGAGCTTTGATTTTCGCACCCGGCAGGGGCCTTGCTACCACTGCTTATTTCCGAACGGCGAGATGAAAGCCCCGCAGAACTGCAGTGAATCCGGGATTGCCGGACCTGTGGTCGGCATTATGGGAACCTTTCAGGCGCTGCAGGCGGTGAAAGCCATCACTGACAGCGGTGATCTCTGTGTCCGTCAGTTCCGCCAGTTCGACGGCCTCAGCCTGCAATGGCAGCAGTTTGCCTTGCCTGCCAACCCGCAATGTCCTGTATGTAGTAAGGAATCTTGATGACCACGATAACCGTTCTGGTGAACGACAAAGCCATGCAGCTGGCGGCACAAAGCTCGCTGCAACAGCTGCTGGAGCAATTGGCGATGCCGCTGGATGCCACAGCAGTTGCGCTCAATCAGGCCATTTTGGGCCGCGAGTTCTGGGCCGAGCAACGGCTCAATGACGGCGATGAAATCGCCTTGTTTCAAGCCATAGCAGGAGGCTGACATGCTGACCATTGCCGATAAAACCTTTTCATCCCGCCTTTTTACCGGAACGGGCAAATATGCTGGCCGGGACGTGATGGCAAAGTCAATTATTGCATCCGGTTCTGAGCTGGTGACCATGGCATTGAAGCGGGTGGATATTGATAACCGAGATGATGACATTCTTGCCCCGTTGCGTGAGGCGGGAGTCAACCTGCTGCCGAATACCTCGGGAGCCAAGAATGCCAAAGAAGCGATCTTTGCCGCCCAGCTGGCCCGTGAAGCGCTGGGAACCAACTGGCTGAAACTGGAAATCCACCCGGATCCCAAGTACCTGATGCCGGATCCGATAGAAACGCTGGCCGCAGCCGAAGCGCTCGTCAAGCAAGGTTTCATTGTACTGCCCTACTGTCATGCCGATCCTGTGTTGTGTAAACGCCTGGAGGAAGTCGGCTGTGCCGCCGTGATGCCGCTGGGTGCTCCCATAGGTTCCAATAAAGGGCTGGCCTCACGGGATTTTCTCGACATCATTATCGATCAGGCCCGGGTGCCTGTGATTGTGGATGCCGGGATCGGTGCGCCTTCTCATGCGGCTGAAGCCATGGAACGCGGTGCCGATGCTGTGCTGGTCAATACGGCGATTGCGGCAGCGGCGGATCCGATTGCCATGGGATTGGCCTTTAAACTGGCCGTGGAGAGCGGCCGGATGGCCTACGAAGCCGGCCTGGCTGGTACCGTCAGTCATGCCGTGGCGTCCAGTCCGCTCACAGCGTTTTTAGACGCCAGCGCGTAAGGAGAGGTCATGAGTTATGTCGATGTATGGCGGCAGCTGGACTGGGATGATGTCCGGATGTCGATTTACAGTAAAACGGCCGCGGATGTCGAGCGGGCGCTCAGTCATCGCAAGCGCGATCTGGAGGATTTCAAAGCGCTGATTTCGCCCGCGGCAGAGCCGTATCTCGAGCAGATGGCGCAGCAGTCGGCCGCACTGACGCGGCAGCGGTTTGGCCGCACCATCGGGTTTTATGTCCCTTTGTACCTGTCGAACCTCTGTGCCAACAGCTGCACCTATTGCGGCTTTACCATGGAAAACAAGATCAAGCGGCGGACGTTGAATCTTGACGAGATCGAACGGGAATGTGCGGCGATCAAGGCGTTACAATTTGACAACGTGCTGCTGGTTACCGGGGAACATGAGCGCAAGGTCGGCATGGCCTATTTCCGCGAATGTGTCCCGGCAATTAAGCGTCACTTCAGCTATCTGTCGATGGAAGTGCAGCCGCTGGATCAGGATGAATACGCTGAGCTGAAAACCCTGGGACTGGATGCGGTGATGGTATATCAGGAAACCTACAGCGCCCCGACTTACGCCAAGCATCATTTACGCGGCAATAAAATGGATTTTGAATATCGGCTGGCCACGCCGGACAGACTGGCCCGTGCCGGGATCGATAAAATCGGCATTGGTGCGCTGATTGGTCTGGAGGAATGGCGCACCGACTGCTTTTTTACCGCCAGTCACCTGGACTATCTCGAACGCACTTACTGGCAGAGTCGGTATTCGATTTCCTTCCCGCGCTTGCGCCCCTGCACAGGCGGCCTGGAGCCCAAATCCGTGATGAGCGACCGCCAGCTGGTGCAGCTGATTTGTGCCTACCGGCTGTTTAATCCTGAAGTCGAGCTGTCGATGTCGACCCGGGAGTCGCCGCATTTTCGCGATAACGTCTTGCCATTAGGGATCACCAGCATGTCGGCGGGCTCCAAAACCCAGCCTGGCGGCTATGCCGATGATGAGCCTGAGCTGGAGCAGTTTGCGATCAGTGATGAACGCGCCGTGGCTGAGGTTGCAGACGCGGTGAAGCAGCACGGGTTTGAGGTGGTGTGGAAAGACTGGCATCCCGCATACTCCGGCTTGAGTCACTCGCTGACCTGATTGCCGGTAAAAAAAGAAGCTCCCGGCCGGGAGCTTCATGGTCTTGCATCTCAGTTAACGGCTGAGCGGTGCCGTGGCTTGTTGCAGCCAGCTCAGATCCTCGCCTTGCAGCGACGGGCTGATCACCTCGAACACGGTTTGATGGTAACGGTTCAGCCAGTTGAGCTCAGCATCGGTCAGCAGGCTGAGATCCACCAGACGGCGGTCAATCGGGGCACGGGTCAGGGATTCAAAGCCCAGTACTGTCATGTCGCCCTCGGTTGGTACTTCGACCACCAGTTCCAGGTTTTCGATCCGGATGCCGAACGCATCGGCGCGGTAGTAGCCCGGTTCGTTGGACAGTACCATACCCGGCAGCAGCGCGGTCGGATTCGGCGCTTTTGAAATGCGCTGCGGGCCTTCATGCACATTGAGGAAATGGCCGACACCATGACCCGTGCCGTGGTCGAAATCAAAGCCATGGGCCCACAGGTGCTGGCGAGCCAGCGCATCAAGCTGTGAGCCTGTGGTGCCGCGCGGAAAACGGGCGGTTGCCAGTGCGATATGGCCTTTCAGGACCAGGGTGAAGGTTTGCTTCACTTCATCGCCCGGCGTGCCGATGGCGATGGTGCGGGTGATATCGGTTGTGCCGTCCGGGTACTGGCCGCCGGAGTCCACCAGGTAGACATTGTCCATTTGCAGGACGCCCGGCTCAGGCTGGTTGTTGTGATTATAGTGACACATGGCTGCGTTGCCGCCGGCTGCAGAAATGGTGTCAAAGCTGACATCGGTACAGCTTGGATCCTGAATACGGAACTGCCACAGCTGCTCGGCCAGTGTTGCTTCGTCCAGCAAGTTGCCGGCCGCGACTTGGCGGTCGACCCAGGCCAGGAATTTGGACACCGCGACGCCATCACGGATATGGCAGGCTTTCATGCCGGCGACTTCGGTGGCATTTTTCGCCGCTTTCGGCAGCATGCAGGGATCGGCGCCTTCAAGGATGATGGCACCAGCATCACGCAGGGTTTGTCCGGACCAGGCATTGCTGGTGGCCGGGTCGAGCAGGACGCGTTTTCCTTGCAGGGCGTTTAAGCTGTTTTTCAGGGTTTCCGGCGCCTGAACGCGGACGCCTTCGCCGACGTGCGCCGCAAACTCAGCCGGCAGACGGGCCTGATCAATGAAGAAATCGACGCTGCCATCGTTGTGCAGAATGGCTGCGGAGAGCAGCACAGGCAAGCAGGCCACATCACTGCCGCGCACGTTCAGCAGCCAGGCAATGCTGTCGAGCTGGGTCAGCAGCACGGCATCGGCTTTTTGCTGTTGCAGGCTGGCCGCAATTTTGGCGCGTTTGTCGCTGCTGCTTTGGCCGACAAAATCCAGTCCCATCAAGCGGGCATCCGACAGGGTGGGGGCCGGGCGATCTGCCCACAGCGTATCAATCGGATTGGTGTCCAGCAGCACCAGCGTCAGATCGCTGGACAGGGTTTGCTGAGTCCGCTGCAGCCAGGCACCGCTGTGCAGGCGCGGGTCGACGGCAATTTTGCTGCCTGACGCGAGTTGTGTTTCCACCCAGTGCATCGGGGGTTCTTCGATCAGATGACGGTACTCAAACACGTCGCCCGGCACTTGTTTACGAACCTGAACCACATAGCGGCCATCCACGAAGACGGCTGCTTTATCACGGGCAATAACGGCCGCACCGGCAGAGCCGGTAAACCCGGTTGCCCACAGCAGGCGTTCATTGTGTTCCGGGATGTATTCACCCAGAAATTCGTCTTCATGCGGGATCACCAGAGCGTCAAGCTGTTCTGCTTCCAGCCACTGGCGAATCTGTGCCACGCGTTGTGAGATCACTGATTGCATCTGTCTGTATTCCTTTCTGTTGTTGTCATCCGAATGGGGATGATCCAAACCTGCCCCTTAGTCACCCTGACGGCAGCTGCAGGCCGATCCGGTAACGGTAGCGTTTTTAATGAGCCGCTGCAATTATCGGCTGGACAATTCGCGGCACCCGTTAATGATTATCTGCCGTAACCAGCAATGGCCAGGATCATTCTCTTGATGCTGCGGCCAGAACAGGGTGTAGGCCATTGCCGGCAGCGGGGTGGGCAGCGGCAGGACCACCAGGTTGAGCTGCGCGGCAACATAGTCGGCAAAATGGCTCGGCGCCGTAAAAATCAGATCCGTATGGGTACATAAGCTGGCGGCACTATTAAAGTCTGGCACATACATGGCAATGTCGCGCTGCAGGCCTTGCTCTGCCAGTTTGTAATCCAGCAGCCAGCGGTCATCACGGCCACAGCGCACCTGGATATGGCGTTGCAGCAGATAATTGGCCTGAGTCCACTCACCTGCCTCAACCAGCGCCAGCACAGGGTGACCGGGGCGGACGATACAGCGCTGGGTATCACGGTGAAGTTCCTGAAAAATGATCCCTTTGGGCGGCATCAGAGTGAGCTGGGCGTCGTGTGGATTAAGATCCTTGCCGGTAATGCCAAAGTCGATTTCCCCGCGCAGCATCTTGTCGAAAGTGTCCGGCTCCCAGGCGTGGGTATCGAGCAGTATGTTGGGGCCCTGGCTGAAGATTTCCCCGAGAAAACGTGGCATGAGCAGCGGGTAGGCACTTTCTACCAGCGACATTTTGAAGTGGCGGTGGCTGTTTTGCGGCACAAACTCAGTCGGTTCGGTCAGGTTTTCAATATCCTGGAGCAGTTTTTCCAGCACCGGCTGCAGCACTTTGGCGCGCGGGGTAGGCAGCAGACCGTGGGCACTGCGGACAAACAGCGCGTCGTCGAACTGTTCGCGCAGCCGGGCCAGACTTTTGCTCACCGCCGATTGGCTGAGAAACAAACGCTGGGCTGCCCGGGTCACGCTGCATTCCTGCAGCAGGACATGGAGGCAGACCAGCAGGTTGAGATCGAGGCGGGCTAATTTATCCACAGTCATATTGCGTCCGTTATTCTAACAGTGATATTCCGATATGGAATTTTAGTAGTGAATATAAACCATTTTGATTCATATCTCGAAGGCCTTAGACTGGCGCCGTCTTCTGATAGGAAACCGAGTGAATGAAGCCTGAACCAACAACGTCTCACCGCCGTATCGTGGCGCTCATGGTCCTGCTGGTGCTGTTCAGCCCGCTGGCCATCGATATTTATCTGCCTGCTTTGCCTGCGATGGCGGACAGTTTTGCTGTCGACCCGACGCTGGTGCAGGACACAGTGACCTGGTTCATGTTCAGTTTAGGACTGGGACAGGTTTTTGCCGGCCCGCTAGCAGATCGCTTCGGCCGTCGCCCGATAGCGCTGGCCGGTGTCACTGTCTATGCCTTCAGCTCGGCACTGGCCTATACCGCCCAGTCGCTGGATATCATGCTGCTTGCGCGATTTCTGCAGGGCTTCGGCGCTTGTGCCACCTCAGTGGCAGCGTTTGCGGCAGCCCGTGACAGCTTCGGTCCGGAACGCAGCGGCCGGATGATCAGCTACCTGAACGGGGCAATTTGCTTTATTCCGGCGCTGGCACCTTTGCTGGGATCCTGGCTGACCCATGAGTTTGGCTGGCGTGCCAACTTCAGCTTTATGGCCGGTTTTGCGCTGGTGGCAGGTGGTTTGCTGAGTGTGTTCTTCCGCGAAACCCGCCCGGCGGACACCTTTGTCAGCGGCGCGATGTTCAGCCCGTCACGGTATTTTTCCGTCTTGCGCGAGCCGGTTTTTGTCTTTCATGCCTCAATGTCTATGCTGGCAATGGCGGTGATTCTGGCCTACGTGACCTCAGCGCCGATGTGGCTGATGGTGCATCTGGGCCTGGATATGGGACAGTTCACCGCCTGGTTTGGTGTGAATGCAGTGCTGAACATTATTGCCTGCATGGTAGCGCCGAAATGCATGGATAAGATGGGCTCCCGCCGCACCCTGATGTCGGGGCTGGCGATGCTGGTGGTCTCGGGCGTAATGATGCTGGCCCTGAAAGATATCGCAGCGGCCTGGGCCTTTATGGTGCCTATCTTTATGAGCTCATTTGGTTTTGCTTTTGTACTCGGCTCGGCGGCCGGTAAAGCGCTGGCGCCGTTTGGTGACAGAGCGGGTACCGCCGCGGCGATGCTTGGCCTGTTTCAGATGAGCGGTGCCGGCCTGATGGTCAGCCTGACCCAGCGGATGGAGCTGTCACCGCCGTTATTGCTGACCTTTCAGATGCTGCTGCTGCTGCCCGGGTTGCTGATTTTACTGTCACGCAAAGGCCGCCAGTGGCATCCGGCGCCGGCACAGGATTAACCAACAGCCTTTGATTTTTTCGCTCATAACTAGACGCCGCAAAGGCGCCGGGTCTCGACAACCCTTTTGAACTCTCGCTTGGCCTGTTACTGCTGTGACAGGCCTTTTTTTCGTTTGCAGATAAGGGTCAGCACGAGGCGCTGGCGTCGTTGGCTTTGGCTTTACCCCGCCATTGCTGGATAAGCAGGCCTACGATGATCATCACCAGGCCGATCAGAGTCGCCGGATGAATGGTTTCACCGATAATGGTCGCCAGCAGGATCAGCGAGATAAAAGGCGACAGGAAAATCAGATTGCTCAGCTTGGCGGTATTGCGGGTCAGTTTCATGGCATTGAGCCAGAGTACAAAAGTGATCCCCATTTCAAACAGACCGACATAACTGACCGCCAGCCAGCCTTGCCACGGAATGGGCTGCCAGCCGCCAGTGTACAGACTCAGACCGATGGAAAAAGGCAGCGACAGCACAAAGCCCAGCAACACACTGACCACAGGATCGGCCTGGTTTTTGGTGTTGAGAATCCAGAACAGCGCCCATAACAGGGTGGAAACCAGCGCCAGCGCCACTCCCAGCGGACTGTCGAACTGCAAGGCCATGATGTCGCCTTTGGTGGCAATCACCACCACTCCCAGATAACCAAACAGGCAGGCGACCCAGTCCTGCGGGCGAATTTTCTGGCCGAGAAACAGAGCGGCCATCAGCGTCAGTGTGATGGCCCAGCTGTAGTTGAGCGGCTGAGCCTGAGAGGCCGGCAGCAAATCATAGGCTTTGAACAACACCAGATAATAGATGCAGGGATTGATCAGCCCGAGCATCAGGTAATACAGCGGACGGGCGCGCAGGGTCGGCAGCAGCTGGTTCAGTTTGCCCTGATAAGCGGCGATGACGAGCAAGGCGATGGCTGATACTGTACTGGCCGCCGCCACCATCTGGATCGGCGAAAAATAATCCAGGGTAATTTTAAAGGCGGTGGCGACGGTCGACCATAAGAGCACGGCGGCGAGGCCGAACCCGATCGCTTTCTTTTCCTGCATACTGCGGCTTCCTGCTGCTGGTGTCAGTGTCACTGGCAGGATGAACGCCTGCCCGTTATAAAGAGGCCAGTTTATGCCATTTGCGCTTACTCAGCCAGCCTGAACTTCGGTATCAGCGTGCCTGAATTGATGACAATATCTGGACATTTATCCAGTATCTTTTTAGCCTTATTGTATCAATACAAAAGCATGCAGGAAACAGATTGATGATGGGTGAATGGCTCAGTGAGAATGGCCAGTGGCTGGCGGCTGCGATTGCCGGGGCGACCACCGCTGGTGGCGCCACGGCCCTGTGGTTTCAGGGGCGTTTACGACAGCAGGCGGCGATCTGGCAGCAGCAACTGGCAGCAGAAACCCGGCTGGCGCAGCAGCAGGAGCAGCAACTGCGCCACGATCTGCAAGAGCAACAGCAGGAACTGGATAGCCTGGATGTCGAGCGCGATCGTCTCAGTAATGAGCTGCGGCAGATGCACGCCCGGCTGGCAGCGGCAGTAGAAAAACTGCGATACCTGGAAACCCTGCGGCAGGACAACCTGACGCTGACTGAGCGCCTGGAGGCAACCCGACAGGCAGAATCCGCTCTGGCCGCCGACTTGCGGGAGCTGCAGACCCGCTACCGGGAAGAGCAAAAGGCCGCGCAGGAAAAAATCGCCCTGCTGGAAAATGCCGAGAACCGTCTGCAGCAGCAGTTTGAGAGTCTGGCCAACCGTTTGTTCGAGCAAAAAAGCCGCAGTGTGGACGCGCAGAACAAGCTGAGCCTGGATGGCCTGCTCAGCCCGCTCAAAGAGCAACTGGAGGGTTTTCGCAAGCAAATCAATGACAGCTTCAGCCATGAGGCCAGAGAGCGGCATACCCTGGTCCATGAAATCAACAGCCTGAAGCAGCTCAATGAGCAGATGGCCCGTGAGGCCGTCAATCTGACTCAGGCGCTGAAAGGTGATAACAAAGCCCAGGGCAACTGGGGCGAAGTGGTGCTGGCCCGGGTGCTGAGTGAGTCCGGGCTGCGGGAAGGTCACGAATACCACACTCAGGTGAACCTGGAAGACAGCAGCGGTAAGCGTTATCAGCCGGACGTGGTGGTGCACCTGCCGCAGGAGAAAGACGTGGTGGTAGATGCCAAAATGTCGCTGGTCGCCTACGAGCGCTATTTTCATGCCGAGAGCCAGGAAGAGCGAGACAAAGCGCTCAGCGATCATCTGGTCTCGCTGCGCAGCCATATCCGCGGCCTGAGCCGCAAAGATTACCATCAGCTGGATGGCGTCCGCAGTCTGGACTATGTGCTGATGTTTGTCCCGGTGGAGCCGGCATTTCAGGCGGCCGTTGAAGCTGATCCTGCGCTGATCCGCGATGCCATGGACAGTAATATTATGCTGGTCAGCCCGACCACATTGCTGGTGGCTTTGCGTACCATCAATAACTTGTGGCGCAATGAAAGGCAAAATCAGAATGCCAAACAAATCGCGGAACGGGCCAGCAAGCTGTACGACAAGCTGCGGTTGTTTGTCGCCGACATGGACAATATTGGCACGGCGCTGGAGAAAGCCAGCCATAGCTATCAGGGCGCCATGAACAAGCTGGCGAGCGGACGGGGCAATATTATCCGTCAGGCCGAAAGCTTCAAGGAGCTGGGCGTGGAGGTGAAACGGGATTTACCGGCGTCGCTGACCGAGCGGGCGCTGCGTGACAGTGATACTGTCCACAGGCTGGCCGAGACGGTGAATGACACACCTGAGCGCTTCAAGTAAACTACGGCAATTAGATGAGAATTGATGGAACGAGCATGACTGAACCCACACAAACCACTGATTTTGGTTACCGTAAGGTCGCTAAAGATGAGAAAGCGCAGCTGGTCGCGGAAGTGTTTCACTCGGTAGCGGATAAGTACGATCTGATGAACGACCTGATGTCTATGGGGATCCATCGTATCTGGAAGCGTTTCACCGTGGACTGCAGCGGCGTACGCCGGGGTCACCGGGTGCTGGATCTGGGTGGCGGCACCGGCGATTTAACGGCCAAGTTCTCGCGCATGGTCGGTGAAGACGGTCAGGTGGTGCTGGCGGACATCAATAACTCCATGCTCAAAGTGGGCCGCAGCAAGTTGCGCGATCGCGGTATCGTCGGCAACGTGGCCTATGTTCAGGCCAACGCTGAAGAGTTGCCGTTCCCGGATAACTACTTTGACTGCATTACCATCAGTTTCTGTCTGCGTAATGTCACCGATAAAGACAAAGCGCTGCGTTCCATGTTCCGCGTGCTCAAGCCCGGCGGTCGCCTGCTGGTGCTGGAATTCTCCAAGCCAGTCATCGAGCCGCTGTCAAAAATTTATGATGCCTATTCGTTCCACATTTTGCCGCGCGTGGGTGAAATGGTGGTGGGTGATGCGGACAGCTACCGCTATCTGGCTGAATCTATCCGTATGCACCCGGATCAGGCTACGCTGGAAGGGATGATGCAGGAAGCCGGTTTCGAACAAACCAGTTTCCATAACCTGACGGGCGGCATTGTTGCCCTGCACCGTGGTTATAAATTCTGAGGTCCGGATGCCAGTTGATGCGTTAGTCACCGGAGTGGTGGAAACTACCCTGAATGCTTTGCTGAAAGATGAAGAGGCCAGCCAGCGCCGTCTGGCGCGTCTGCGTGGCAAAGTGATCAGTGTGCAGATAAACGATTTTGGCAAGCAGCTGTTTTTTGTCTTCAGTCAGCAAATTGACGTACTGGCTGCCTATGAAGGGGAGACGGACTGCCGCCTGGCCCTGAGTCTGGCTGCGCTGCCGGAACTGCGTGAGCAGGCCAATCTCACCCAACTGATCAAAGCCGATAAACTGGCCCTGGAAGGCGATATTCAGCTGGCCCAGCAGTTTTCTGCGCTACTCAGCGGCCTCAAGCCGGATGTGGCGGAACGCCTGTCTCGTTACACGGGCGATGTGGTCGCCCATACAGTGGTGAGCGGCGCCCGGCAAAAACTGGCGGGACTGCAGCACGTGCTGGGTGAACGGCGGCGTGATCTGGGCGAAATCGTCACGGAAGAATGGCGGTTGGCCCCGCCGGCGCTGGAAATTGCCCATTTTGCCGACCAGGTCGACGAAGCCGCTTCACAGCTGGCCCGTCTGGAAGCCCGGATTCACAAGCTGGCTGAACGGCTGGCGCAACCTACTAGCCTGACCTGATAGCCCATGAGCCGTTTTTCCGAAATTAAGCGCCTATACCAGATCACTGCCGTCCAGCTGCGCTATGGGCTGGACGATTTATTGCCGGACGATCCACGAACCCGGCTGCCGAAATTGATGCGCAAGAGTCTGTTCTGGATCCGCAACCAGCATCCGGACAAACCTTTGGGTGAGCGTCTGCGGTTGGCGCTGCAGAGCCTTGGGCCGGTGTGGGTGAAGTTCGGCCAGATGATGTCGACCCGACGAGACCTGTTTCCGCCACACATTGCTGATCAGCTGGCATTGCTGCAGGACAGAGTGGCTCCTTTTGACGGTGCTCTGGCCCGGAAGCAGATTGAAAAATCGTTAGGCGGGCCGCTGGATACCTGGTTTGCCGATTTCGACCAGACGCCGCTGGCCTCGGCATCTATTGCGCAGGTCCATACTGCTACACTGAAAGAGAACGGCCGTGAAGTGGTGATTAAGGTGATCCGTCCGGATATCCTGCCTGTGATTCAGGCCGACATCAAACTCATGTACCGTATGGCCCGTTTGCTGTCCCGCTTTATGCCAGAGGCGCGCCGCCTGCGACCGGTTGAAGTGATCCGGGAATATGAAAAAACCTTGCTCGATGAGCTGGATCTGATGCGCGAAGCGGCCAATGCCATTCAGCTCAGACGCAATTTCGACGGCAGCGATTCACTCTATGTTCCTGAAGTTTTTACCGATTATTCGCGCAGTAATCTTCTTGTCATGGAACGCATCTATGGTATCCAGGTTTCTGATGTCGAGGCGCTGAAAGCCAACGGCACAGACATGAAGCTGCTGTCGGAAAAAGCCGTGAATGTATTCTTCACTCAGGTCTTTCGTGACAGCTTCTTTCATGCGGATATGCATCCGGGCAACATTTTTGTATCGCACAAGAACCCGGTTGATCCGCAGTGGATTGCGCTGGACTTTGGGATTGTCGGGACCCTGAACCGCGAAGATAAGCGCTATCTGGCTGAAAACCTGCTGGCGTTTTTTAACCGGGATTACCGCAAAGTGGCTGAGCTGCATGTGGACTCCGGCTGGGTGCCGCCCGATACCAATGTCGACGAATTTGAATTTGCGATTCGTACCGTGTGCGAGCCGATATTCGAGAAACCGCTGGCAGACATCTCCTTTGGCCACGTGCTGCTGAATCTGTTCAATACAGCACGGCGCTTCAATATGGAAGTTCAGCCTCAGCTGGTACTGCTGCAGAAAACCCTGCTGTATGTTGAAGGGTTAGGCAGGCAGTTGTACCCGCAGTTGGATCTCTGGGATACCGCCAAACCGTTTCTGGAAGACTGGATGTCGCGCCAGGTCGGGCCGCAGGCGATCATTGGCGCAGTGCGGGACAAGGCGCCTTTCTGGGCCGAGAAATTACCCGAATTACCGGAACTTCTTTATGACAGTTTGCGCCAGGGCAAGGTGATGAATCAGCGGATTGATAAACTGTACGACAATTTCATGACCAGCCGTCGTCAGCAAGCTCAGGCCCGGTTCTGTTTTGGGGTTGGGGCGACACTGATCATATGCTCTGCCATACTTTTTGGTAATCAGGTGGATGTTTATCCGGTCGTATCAGTCACAGCTGGCGCAATGTTCTGGTTGTTTGGCTGGCGGGCCTACACGAAATAATGGCTGTGTTGCTGGGCGGCACAGCGTTTGATGAATCTTATTGAGGAAAAGTAAACATGGGTGGAATCAGTATCTGGCAACTCCTAATCGTTGCCCTGATCATCGTCTTATTATTCGGCACCAAAAAGTTACGCTCCATGGGCGGTGACTTAGGGTCGGCGGTGAAAGGCTTTAAAAAAGCCCTGAGTGACGACGACGAAGCGAAGAATAAGGCCGATGCCGATTTTGAGCAGAAGTCGCTGGCGGATAAAAAAGAGGCCGCTGAGCCACAGAAAACCCCGAAAGATAAAGAGCAGGTTTAACGCGTGTTTGATATCGGGTTCTGGGAGCTGATCTTAATTGCCATCGTCGGTCTGGTCGTGCTTGGACCGGAGCGGCTGCCTGTCGCAATCCGTTCAGTGTCTCGGTGGATCAATGCCGCCAGAAATATGGCCAGTGCGGTGAAGACTGAGCTGTCTCAGGAACTGAAAATTCACGAGCTGCAGCAGGACTTGAAAAAGGCCGAGCAGGCGGGCATGAAAGATTTGTCACCTGAGCTGCAAAAGTCCGTTGACGAACTGAAAGAGGCTGCGGCATCGGTACAGCGCCCTTATGCGAAGGCGGAACCTGAGCGTGCTTCTGAGCGTGTGACGGCAGAGGATCCTCAGCCGCCAGCACCGCATCAGGATAGCTCAGTGCCGCCGCACTCCCCTTCATCGCAAAAACAGGATTAATGACGCTTCATGTCGAGTGTGGAAGATACCCAGCCCTTGTTCAGCCATCTGCTGGAACTGCGTAACCGGCTGCTCCGTTCTATCCTGAGTGTCCTGGTGGTGTTTCTTTGCCTGGTGTGGTTTGCCAACGACATTTACAGTCTGCTGGCCGCTCCGCTGGTGGAGAGACTGCCGGAAGGCACCAGTATGATTGCCACGGATGTGGCCTCGCCTTTCTTTACGCCGATTAAACTGACGCTGGTCGCTTCGGTGTTTCTGGCGGTACCGCTGATCCTGTATCAAATCTGGGCCTTTGTTGCGCCCGGGTTATACAAGCACGAACGCCGGCTGGTCATGCCGCTGCTGTTTTCCAGCTCGCTGCTGTTCTATTGCGGTGTGGCTTTTGCGTATTTTGTGGTGTTCCCGTTGGTGTTCGGCTTCTTTACCAGTATTGCCCCGGAAGGGGTGCAGGTAGCGACTGATATCGCCAGTTATCTGGACTTTGTCCTGGCGCTGTTCCTGGCATTTGGGATTGCCTTTGAAATTCCGGTGGCCATTATCCTGCTGTGCTGGACCGGCGCGACCGATCCGCAGAGCCTGCGCCAGAAGCGGCCCTACATCATCGTCGCGGCGTTTGTCGTGGGTATGTTGCTGACGCCGCCGGATATCATTTCCCAGACACTGCTGGCGATTCCCATGTGTCTGCTGTTTGAGGTCGGCTTGTTCTTCTCGCGCTTCTATATTCGCGCCAATGAGCAGGCGCCGTCCGAAGAAGATTAAGTCACTTTTTGCTGACAGATGACTGAAAAACAGCCGCCCGGTGCGGCTGTTTTTGTTTCCGCGGTTTTTATTTGTCATCGCCCGGTGTGTAGAATGGTTTCTTTTTTGCGGATAGCACAGTGATGATCGATATTGGCGTTAACCTGACCAACAGCCGCTTTGATAAAGACAGGGAAGCGGTTATCGCCCGTGCGCAGCAGGCCGGGGTTAAAGCCCTGATCCTGAGCGGCACCAGTGAGGAGGAGAGCCGGCAGGCGCTGGCAATGGCGCATCAGTGGCCAGGCTACTGTTTCAGTACCGCGGGCGTGCACCCGCACGATGCCAAATCGGTGTCGGACTTTTCTCTCCCCGCGATTCGCGAGCTGGCGAGCGATCCGGCAGTGGTCGCGATTGGCGAATGCGGTCTGGATTTCAACCGTGATTTTTCGCCCCGTCCGCAGCAGGAAGCTGTTTTTGAAGCGCAGCTGGCACTGGCAGCCGCACTGCAAAAACCTGTGTTTATGCACTGCCGGGATGCCCATGAGCGCTTTCTGGCAATCCTCAAACCCTGGCGCGATAAACTGCCGGCGGCGGTATTGCATTGTTTTACCGGCAGCGAGCAGGAACTGAAAGACTGTCTGGCGCTGGATCTGTATATTGGCATCACAGGGTGGATCTGCGACGATCGCCGGGGCACCGAACTGCGTGATATCGTGCGGCATATTCCGGACGACCGACTGATGATAGAAACAGACTGCCCGTATCTGCTGCCGCGCGATCTGCGGCCCAAACCCAAGTCCAGCCGCAATGAGCCGGCGTATCTGCCCCATATTGCACAAGCAGTGGCAACATGCCGGCAACAGTCGCCCGCCGATCTGAGGGCCGCAGTATCGGCGACCAGCCGGGCATTTTTTCAGATCGAGCCAGCGTAAATCTTTGTTCGATGATAAGATGAAACGCAACTGTGATTGACTGCGGTACGTGTTGCCGCATTACCAACAAGGAGTGAGCAGTGTCTGTATCGATTCAGGGGGCATTTCCGGCCCGTCGTATGCGCCGTGTGCGCAAGCAAGATTTCAGCCGCCGACTGACGGCAGAACATCAGATTTCAGTGAACGACCTGATCTATCCCATGTTTATCCTGCTGGGGAAAAACCGCCGGGAACCGGTGGACTCCATGCCGGGAGTGGAACGTCTGTCGATTGATCTGATGCTGCTGGAAGCGGAATACCTGTCCAAGCTGGGTGTACCGGCCATTGCCTTGTTCCCTGTGGTGTCGCAGGACTTCAAGAGTGTTTGCGCTGCCGAAGCCTATAACCCTGAAGGTCTGGTACAGCGCGCGGTGCGTCTGCTCAAAGAGCATGTGCCGCAAATGGGCGTGATCACGGATGTGGCACTGGACCCGTTCACTACCCACGGTCAGGACGGCATTATTGATGACAATGGTTATGTGATCAACGATGAAACGACGGAAGTCCTGGTCAAGCAGGCCTTGTCGCATGCAGAAGCCGGTGCCGATATCGTGGCGCCATCTGACATGATGGATGGCCGCATCGGTGCCATCCGTGAAGCGTTAGAAGAAGCCGGCTATATCCATACCCAGATCATGGCGTATTCGGCCAAATATGCGTCGAACTATTACGGCCCGTTCCGTGATGCGGTCGGCTCGGCCAGCAACCTCAAAGGCGGCGATAAGAAAACCTATCAGATGGATCCGGCCAACACAGACGAAGCCCTGCACGAAGTGGCGATGGATGTGCAGGAAGGAGCCGACATGGTGATGGTGAAACCTGGGATGCCGTACCTGGATGTGGTGCGCCGGGTGAAGACTGAGCTGCAGGTGCCGACCTTTGCCTATCAGGTGTCGGGGGAGTATGCCATGCATATGGCGGCAATCCAGAATGGCTGGCTGAAAGAAAAAGAAACCGTGCTGGAATCGTTGCTGTGCTTCAAGCGGGCTGGTGCCGACGGGATTCTGACTTACTTTGCCAAATCCGTGGCCGAATGGCTGGCGGCGGAAGCCGCAGAACGTCAGGCCAGTGTGGCCGACAGAAAGTAAACGCTTCAGAAAAGCGAGCCTGGCTCGCTTTTTTCTTGCCTGACGATCAGGGTTTCACATTGCGATTGATCGGGTTTTGCAGTGAGATCAGGGTTTCGGTTGATTGCACCTCGTCAATGGCCTGAAGTTTGTCGATCAGCACATACTGCAGCTCTTCAATCGAGCGGCACATCAGCTTGACGAATATGTTGTATGCCCCTGTGGTGTAATAGGCTTCAACCACTTCGTCGAGTTCATTGAGTTTTGCCAGCGCGGAGTGATAGTCTCTGGCCGCATTCAAATTAATCCCGATAAAGCAACAGACGTCATATCCCAGAAGCTTAGGGTTGATAATCACCTCAGTTCCAGTAATGATGTTGGCGGCGCGCATTTTTTCGACACGGACATGGACGGTGGCCGGACTGACATTGAAGCGTTTGGCCATTTCTGCATACGGGATCCGGGCATCGTGCATCAGGGCATTCAGAATATCTCGGTCTAAATCATCAAGACGAGGGAGCGGGGTCATGGCATCTTTCCGTGGTAGTTCGCAACTACTGCATCATATACTGGCTTGACTCATGACGCACGGATTAGGATTGGTTCACAATCACTGCATAAATAAAGGATATGGCTGTCTCTTCATGCGCTTAGTTTTCTTGCTCCTGGCACTTCTTCTCCCCAGACTGGCGCTGGCTGAAGCGAATGTGCTGGTGATTCATTCCTATCATCAGGGGATGCAATGGACGGATGCACAGCAAGCAGGGCTGGAAGCCGTCGTGCGTTCAGAGCCGGTACACCTTCAGGTCGACTACATGGACAGCAAACGGTACCAGTCCCCCTGGTATCTGGATCAGCTGGTGGATTTGTACCGGGCCAAACTCAGCAGTGAAAAGTTTGATGCCATCCTGGTCACCGATGATAACGCCCTGTGGCTGGTCAATCAGTTGCCGGATGAAATCGGCCCGACGCCTGTGCTGATGTCGGGTATTAATACCTACAAGCCCGCCAAGCATGCCAATCTGAGCCGTATCGGCGGGGTACTGGAAGCGAATGATGTTGCCGCAAACATGACCTTAATTCAGACCGTGCAGCCTGAGGTCCGGCAGTATTACTTTATTACCGATCACACTACAACCGGCCGTGAGCTCTGGCAGGATGCCCAGACCTACCTCAGCCAGCATCCGGAACTGGATTACACCTACCTCAGCCCGCAGTCGTTTGCCGACTTGTTCGAGGCGGTCAGCCAGTTGCCTCCGCACTCTGCGATTGTTTTTCTCAGCTATTTTGTGGATGGCCATGGTGTGTATATGCCGAGCCGTGAGCTGATGCAGACCCTGACCCGCAGCGCAAATGCACCTGTGTATGTCTCCTACCGCTTTCTGCTTGAAGGCGGGGCACTGGGAGGCGTGGTCAGCCGGGGCTACGATCAGGGCATGATACTGGGACAGTTGTTAAAGCAGGTGCTGCACGATCCCAATACCGAATACCCGCTGTTTCTGAACAGCCCCCGTCAGGTCATGTTTAATTACCCGGCCTTGCAGCGCTGGAAAATCCCGGTGGATCAGGAGCAGGTACTCTTGGTGAACCGGCCCCTGAGCTGGTTCGACAAGTATGCCGGTCAGGTCCGGTTGTTCAGTCTGGTGCTGGCCGTGATGCTCTCAGTGATCCTGCTGCTGATTGTGATTATCCGGCGCCTGCGTCGCAGTGAAAGAAAACTGACGCTGAGCCGAACCCTGTTCGAAGGGGTGTTTGACCAGAGTTTCCAGTTTATTGCCATCTTGCACCCGAGCGGTCAGTTACAATCGGCGAATCTGGCGCTGCAGGATTTGCTGGGCCGTTCGGTGATCAAGTATGACCGTCCGTTCTGGGACTGGGGCTGTTGGGAGCGCGCCAGTACCGAGCAGTTAAAACAGTCCTTTGTTTCGGCGACGCGCAGCCAGCTGGTGAGGTTTGAAACCGGCATCAACAGCAGTGAAGACGGCACGCGAATCCTGGATATTTCCATCAAACCCTTGCCCCAGACGGAAGGCGTTGAAGGTCAGTTACTGCTTGAAGCCCGGGATGTGACTTCCCGTCATCATATGGAAGAAAAATTGCGGGAGCGGGAAATCAGCTACCGCCTACTTTACGAGCAGCAACCTGTGATTTTGCTGGCGATTAACCAGCATGGCCGCATCCAGTCGGTGAATCAGTTTGCCACCGAATTACTGGGCTACAGCAAGCGGGAAATGCTGGGCCACAAAGTGACCGATTTCTACCTGGATGCGGAAGACATTCCCCAGCATTTCATCTCGGCCCATCAGGGTAAAGATGAGCAGAACGTTTGGCGGCGCCAATTGCGTTATACCAGTGCCAGCGGCAAAGCGGTCTGGATCCGGGAAACCATCCGCTCTTCTTTATCTCAGCATCAGCTGTTGCTGGTCGGCGAAGATATTACCAGCACCCGCGAGCTGGAAGCCAAACTGGAATACCAGGCCAATCATGACTATCTGACCAGTTTGTTCAACCGCAGTTATTTTGAGCGTCAGCTCGATGTGTCGTTGTCGGAAGCCAGAGACAAAGGCGCCCGTCATGCCATGCTCTATTTGGATCTCGACCAGTTTAAAGTCATCAATGATACGGCAGGTCATGAAGCCGGTGATGAGGCGCTCAAGCAAGTGGCCTGGCTGTTGCGGGGGATCATGCCGCATAAGGCCACGCTGGCCCGTCTGGGTGGCGATGAGTTTGCCATTATCCTCAGCCACTGCGAGGTCGAAGGGGCGCTGCGTTTGGGCGCTGAAATTCTGCATTTGCTGGAAGAGAGTGAATTCTACTGGCAGAACACCCGCTTCAGTCTGAGTGCCTCGATCGGGATCCGCTTGATTGACCATACCGCCGGCTCGCCTCAGCAGGTCCACGCCCAGGCCGATACCGCATGTTATGCCGCCAAAGATGAAGGCCGCAACCGCCTGCATTTGTACCGTCCGGATGATGAAGAATTGCAACGGCGCGAGCGGGAAATGGCCTATGTGAATCATATCCGGCGCGCGCTGGATGAGCAGCGGTTTGAACTCTATGCCCAGGCCATTGCACCGCTGGCAACGCCGTCCGCCGGCCATCACTATGAGATTCTGATCCGGATGCGCAGCAGCGACGGGGCTATGATCCCGCCCGGATTATTTATGCCGGCTGCCGAACGCTACAACCTGGCGCACCTGATTGACCGGTATGTAGTTAACGCCGTGCTGCTTTGGCTCGAAGCCCACCCGGAAGCGGTTACGCCGCTCAAGCTGTGTTCTGTGAATCTGTCCGGACAGTCAATGGGCAACCCTGACTTTGTTGATTTTCTGCTGTCGCGCATTGGGCAATCCAGTGTACCGGCCAGTAAGCTGTGTCTGGAAATTACCGAAACCGCCGCAATCGGCAATATGAGTGAAGCCATAGAGCTGTTTACCCAGCTGAAGTCGCTGGGGTGTCTGATTTCGTTGGACGACTTTGGTGCTGGGTTATCATCGTTTGGTTACCTGAAACGCCTGCCGGTTGATCTGATCAAAATTGACGGTATGTTCGTGCGGGACATTGCCGATGATGAAGTGGATTTTGCGATGGTCAAAGCCATTAACGAACTGGCGAAGAAAATGGGTAAGCAGACCGTGGCTGAGTTTGTCGAAAACGACGCCATTTTACGACGCCTGGAGCAACTGGGTGTCGACTATGCACAGGGCTACCAGTTTGGTAAACCGATGCCGCTGGCCAGACTGGTCGAGCGTTTAAACCAGGCGCCTGTCACAGCGACTGTTTTGTAAATTCACTGGGATACCTGCTGGTCTGGTGTGTCCGGGGCGAGCGACCTCGCACTTCACGCCTGGCTTTGTTGCTGCGTGTCCTTCGTATCAAAAAGTAGACCAATAACGGATCCTGATTGGGTATAATCCGCCACACTATATGGATTCCTGTCGGCCTGCCTCATCGCGGGCGGACATTGTTTGCGGAGACACCCGTGCAAATCGCTTTACTTTGTGATCAACCTGAACGTCACGCCGAGCTGACTGAACTGGCTGCCCGCTGGGGGCTGGCGCATCACGCTCAGGCGCAGTTTGCGCTGTCTTTGACGGCAGAGCGTCTGGAACTGCTCAAGCAGGATGAACCCAAGCTGGGAGCGGTTTTTGTCGATCTGGCCGGCGGCGCTGCCGCGCACAGACGCAAGTTTGGCGGCGGGCGTGGCCAGGCGATCGCCAAAGCCGTGGGTCTAAAAAGCGGGGTGACACCGACTGTGCTGGATGCCACGGCGGGGCTGGGGCGCGATGCCTTTGTGCTGGCTTCCCTGGGATGTCGGGTACAGATGGTTGAGCGTCACCCTGTGGTGGCTGCTTTACTGGAAGACGGGTTGCGCCGTGCTGGTGCCGATGCAGAAATCGGTGGCTGGGTGCGTGAACGGATGAGTCTGTTGCATGCCACCAGCCAGGACGCACTCACGGAGCTGGCGGCAGACCCTGATGTGCGACCGGATGTGGTGTATCTGGATCCGATGTTTCCCCATAAAAAGAAGTCAGCCCTGGTGAAAAAAGAAATGCGTGTGTTCCAGAGCCTGGTCGGTGCCGATATGGATGCTGATCTGCTGTTGGCCCCTGCGCTGGCGCTGGCCGGTAAACGTGTGGTGGTCAAGCGTCCTGACTATGCGCCCTGGCTTGACGGTCAGTCGCCGTCAACCGTGATCCATACCAAGAAGAACCGTTTTGATGTCTATGTCAAAGCGGCAATGAAATAGCCGCTGCAGGCCACTGGCTGTTGCAGGTTGGAGAAAGCGAGATGACCCGGTCATTGTGTAAGTATCGGCGTTCAGAAATCAGTGAGAAGCTCGATTCTATTGCTGACTTGGTGAGCGCCCCCCAATATGTTTGTCGTAGCTGTGCCAGAGTCGCCAATGGTAAATCATCGCTGTGCAAACCGGGACGGTTGCCCGTGCAGGGCAAACAGGCCGCTGCCATTATCCCCGCTGTGACTGTGGCGTCTGCGATGGCTGCGCCGTCTGGTTCGGCTCAGGACGCTTCGTTACCGCCTGTGGGCGAGCGTCTGGAAAGCGGTGCCATGCTGGGGCTGCCGGTGGGTTTGCTGAGTGTTTCGGTGAGAAAGCTGGATAAGAAGCTGCGTAAGCTGGCGAAAAAGAAGCGTAAGTGTCTCAAGAAAAGTGGCAAGTACCATAAGAAGGCGGAAAAGTACCGGAAAAAAGCCGAGAAGATGCAGCGGCAGTTCGACAAACTGATCTATCAAGCCAGTGCCTGATGTTCTTCAGTAACCAGCCAGAGAAAAGAAGCCTCCGTTAACGGAGGCTTCTTGGTTTCAGGGGGAATGAATCCATCAGGATTCTTTAATCAGCACGGCCGTCATCAGGCAAGTGATGACCGCAACAATAATGCCAGAAACAATTAACCAAGGGAGCATAGCCTTACTTCCATCTATAGCGCTAAAAGAGGCCACATTGAATATTTTTTACATACTGCCATCAATAGCAAATATATATGATGAAATGGCTATTAACAGATGGATACAAAAGCGGAATTAAATCCCGTTAACACAATGTTAAATGGGACAAAAAAGCGCCGATTAGGGCGCTTTTTTACATTTAGTAACAGGTATGTCTGTCCGCTCAGATTTTGGCCGGCAGGGCCAGGGTTAATCCTTCTTTCGATAAGCGGGCGGCAGCGGCTTTATCGTTCAGAGCTTCCAGTACCTCGACCAGATAACCGTAATCGGCGACTGTCGGGTGCAGTTCAATCGCCCGCTCAAGGTGGGTACGGGCTTCCTTGGGCTTGCCGTCACGCAGATACAATTGCCCCAGCGCACTATGGGTGGCGGCATTATTACTGTCGTATTTCAGCAAATCCTGCAGGGTCACAATGGCGGGGTGATAATCGGTCAGTTTCAGGGTTGGCATCAGGCTGATCAGACGAGAGTCGATCTTCTTACGCAGGGCTTCACGCAGTATGGTGTAGCCTTCGCTGTCGGCGTTGCGAGCGCACATCTCCCGCACGAAGCAGGCAACCAGCTCAGGATTCTGCTTGGCTTTACGGCTCAGGCTGTTCCAGTGTCCCATCAGGCCATCGCTGCCGCTGTGCTGGCTGATCTGTGCCATTAAGCCGCATTCGGCCTGTTCTTCTAATTGATCCAATTGCTCATCGCTGAGGTTGCCGTACTTTTTCAGCGGCGTAATCAGACCCAGCAGGGCTGGCCAGTCTTCCAGCTGGACATAGCATTGTTTCAGCAGGTCCAGTAACAGCGGATTACGCGGATGGCTGCTTTTCATCTCCTGCAGCGTGGCGACCGCTTCTTCATATTGATGCTGCTGGCACTGCAGTCTGGCCCGGGTCAGTGCCACTGCCAGGCTGTCGCTGTCCTGTTCGGCGGCCAGGCGCAGATATTCGTCACGCTGATGCAGTTGGCCCTGTCCCTGTGCGGCTTCCGCGGCGGCAAGATAGTTCAGGAGCGGGGTGTCGCTGTGATTGGCCGATTTGACGACCAGCTTTTCCGCTTGTTTCCAGTCCCCTTCCAGGACCTTGACCAGACCGCTGGAGGTCAGCTCACGTGCTTTGCGGGTCTTGCGACCAGAGAACCAGCCGCGGGTGACACTGCTCAGGGACAGCAGCCACTTGAGCAGATGCTCCAGCAGAAAAAAAGCACCGAAAAGCAGGATCACCAGCAAGATCAGTGTGGTCAGGCTCATTTCCAGGGTTTGGTTGGCGGCGGAGATCAGCACATAGCCCTGGTTGCCGGCCAGCATCGGGCCGACAACGATGCCGGCGATCAGCGCGGCGACCAGCAGGAGAAGTTTAATCATGCCGGATCCTCCTCAGTCTTGACGGGAGCGATCTGTTGCCGCAGACGCTGATTGACCAGATCCGCTAACAGCGAAGGGGATTTCAGTTTGTCCGGATAGCTGGCTTCAATGTTCTGACCGGCCATCTCATTGAGGCCTTTAATGAAGCTCTGCGTTTTCACATCGTCCGTATTGTAGAACTGGCTGGCCCAGTCTTTGGCCATGGTCAGCGACTGGGTGTACAGCTCACCTTGTTCGCGGTACACCGCTTTAATCGCGGTTTCCAGCTTGGATTTAATGTTTTCCTGCAGGTAGAAATTCTGCTCCGGGGACAAGAGCGGAATGACATTGCCATCGCGCTTGCGGTAAGTCACAAAGTGTTCGCTGAACTGCTTCAGCGAAGTCATCAGATTCGACTGCCAGTCAGAGACAGAGTCGCTGACGGTTTCACGCTGCGGCTGTTCCAGAGATTCAGGCACAATCGCGTTGGCGAGCGGTAAACCGGCCACCATCTCCTGCAGGCTGGTCAGGCGGAGTACGATCCCGTCACGGTCAATGCGGGCCACGGCCTTGAGGGTGGTGATGTCATCATTCATCGCACTGCGCAGTGCTGTCAGGCTGGGGTCATTGAGCTGGGCAAGGCGGTTATCGGCGGTTTCCAGCAATACGGTGGCACTGGCTACATCGTGCTCCAGCCAAAGTTTACGTCCCGCCATACGGGTCAGGTAATCGGCTTCGGCCAGTAACCAGTCATTCGGTCGACGGCCTTTCACTTCCGACATTGCCAGTTGCAGGCCTTTGATGTCATTGGTCTGCTGTTCCAGCTTGCCTGAAGCGCTGAGTAAGCGCTGATCAACCTCGCTTCTGACATCCTGGCTCGTCTTCGTCAGCTCGCTTTTCAGATTGCTGAGCTCGGCTTTCAGCGCAGTCACCTGGGCTAACTGCGCACGGTTTTGCTGGTGGCCGTGATAATACAGGCCGGCACCCAAGAGGATAACCAGTGCGATGGCGACCCAACCTGTTTTGCTGCCTTTGCCGGATTCGGCGGGGGCCGCAGGTTGACTGGCGGCAGACGATTCAGGGGGCGTGCCGGCAGTGTGTGGCGTTTCCTTGGCCTTGGAAGAGGCATCAGACTGCTTGTCTGTCTTAGGGGTATCGTTATTGGTTTTCTTCTCAGTCATCCGTTTATCCCGTTGTGCCTGTTGTATTTAGTGTAGCAAGCAGTGTGGCATTGCTGGCACTGCCCACAGTTGTGATATGGCAAAAGCCAATGTCCCTGGCCTGATTGGCAATGCGCTCGCTGGGGACCAGCAAGTGGCAGGCTATCAGCCATGGCTTTGCCTGCGCCGGTATTAACCGGTACAGGTATTCCAGTTGCTGACCACTGGTGACCACCAGTGAGTCCACACCCTGTTGTTGCCACTGCCGGCTCAAAACAGCGCCATTGAGTGCCAGCCAGTGTCGGGCATAAGTTTCACAGTAAGCGACACTGGCCTGACGTTCGGTCAGTGTCTCGAAAATCAGTTCGCGGCCGCCGTTGCCGCGTAATATCAGTACCTTTCGCCCTGCCGGGTTCATCAGCACCGGCAGGGCCAGCAGCCCTTCACTGTCTTCCTGCTGCGGGGCATCGACATGCTGACCACAGGCCGCTGCCACCGCGGCGGCGGTTTGCTGACCGACGGCGAGATAATGTATTCCGTCAGGCCAGCAAATCCCTTTTTCTGTCAGGTAAGTATGTGCCATTTTTACCGCGTGGGGGCTGACAGCAATAAGACAATCGCCTTTTTTCAGTCTGGCGAGCTGATCACCCAGCGTCAGCAGGCCGGCACCCGGTGCGATGGTCAGCAGTGGCTGAACCAGCGCCTGAATGCCTTTTGTGGCCAATGCCTGTGCCAGTGCCTCGCCGTGCGGGGCAGGTCGGGTGATCAGGACGGTCATTCGGCCTCGTCGTACAGGCGGGTCAGTATCTCGCGTGCCCCGCGATCGAGCAGTTCTTCGGCCAGCTGGGTGCCCAGACGTTCTGCATCCGCGAGCGGTCCGCGAATTTCACCGGCGACAATCTGGCTGCCATCCGGCTCACCCACCAGCGCGCGCAGCCAGATTTGATCGCCTTCCAGTTCGGCATAGCTGCCGATAGGCACCTGACAGCCGCCTTCCAGTCGGTTGTTCATTGCTCGTTCGCACAGCACACGGGTGGTGGTACTGGTATCACTCAAAGCCGCCAGCAGGCCCCGGATGCGGGTATCGTCCAGGCGACATTCAATGCCGACGGCGCCCTGACCAACTGCTGGCAGGCTGATCTCAGGGGCGAGGGCGCAGCGGATGCGGTCTTCCATTTTCAGGCGCTTTAATCCGGCGCAGGCCAGCACGATGGCGTCGTATTCGCCTTCGTCCAGCTTGCGCAGCCGGGTCGCCACGTTGCCGCGCAGGGTTTTAATCTGCAGATCCGGGCGACTGGCCAGCAGCTGGCACTGACGACGCAGGCTGGAGGTGCCGACGATGGCGCCCTGTGGCAGCGCGTCCAGATCGGCGTAGTGATTGGACACGAACGCATCGCGCGGATCTTCACGCTCACAGATGGTGACCAGGCCGAGGCCTTCGGGAAACTCGACCGGGACATCTTTCATTGAATGCACGGCGATATCGGCGCGGCCTTCCAGCATGGCCTGCTCCAGTTCTTTGACAAACAACCCCTTGCCACCCACCTTGGCCAGTGGGGTATCAAGAATAATGTCGCCTTTGGTAACCATAGGAACCAGTTCGACAATAATGCCAGGGTGGGCCTGCTCCAGAGCGGCCTTAACATATTCCGCCTGCCATAGGGCGAGTGGGCTTTTTCGGGTTGCGATCCGGATTGGCATCTCAGTCATAGCTTGGGGGTCCATCTAATTGCTTTAAATATACTAATCGTACCACTCCGATACGGGTAAGGTAATCTAGATGTTGCGGCCGGTGCGGTGAAGCGCATTTGTCCGGTTCTGTGATATCGCTTATGGGAGATAGGTCACATTCGTGAATGTGATCTGTATTCCAAAGTACAGGGTGCTGGCGATTTCAAACCATTGTACTATTTTGTGGTGATACTAAATGGAATTGAGTACGACGGATCAGGCTGAGGCGCTGGCAGACTGCGCAGGCTTTACGGCATGCCTGAAAAGTGTTAGATTGATCACGTTTTTGCTCACGAATGGCTCACAGAGTCCCCTAACGATGACAAGATTCGGGCCGCTCTGGATGCTGGTAGCTCTTGGAAGAGTAATTTGCAAAATTATATAAATACCTTAATTGGCAGGTTGGATAAGCATAACCACCGTCGGGTTGAACGTGCGCGTCTTGCCATGAACGCACAATCTGAGCAGGTGTTCAGTGTGCTGCCTGTGCTGTTGCATGTGAACCATCCCGCCTTGCCTGGCTACCAGGATGCCGAGGTACCGCAAGGTATTGCGTCATTTGTCCCGACGCCACGTCAGTCTACCCTGATCCGTGAGCATTTTGCTTTCGATCTTCCCGCTGCTTTTTTTCATGACTCGCCCGATGGTGACATTCTGGGTTTATACGCGATGGGCAGCACCTCGTCGCTGGGCCAGAGCCTGACCAGTGATCTGGATATCTGGGTCTGTATCCGCACCCGCATGCCTGTCGATGAGCGTGAAGCGCTGCTGACCAAGTGTAAAGCCGTGTCCGGCTGGGCGCAGTCACAAGGCGTGGAAGCGAACTTTTTTCTGATCGACGATAACCGTTTTCGCCATAACCGCTCGGAAGCCCTGAGCGGGGATAACTGTGGTTCCAGTCAGCATTTGCTGTTGCTGGATGAATTCTACCGCTCGGCTGTGCATCTGGCAGGGCAGCGTTTCCTGTGGTATCTGGTGCCGCCGGAAATGGAAGAGTGTTATGACGATTATGTCGCTTATCTGGCGGCCAATGGTTATATCAATCGCGATGAGTGGATTGATTTTGGCGGCCTTTGCCGCATTCCGGCCGAAGAATATTTCGGCTCCAGCCTGTGGCATCTGTATAAAAGTATCGACTCTCCCTATAAATCGGTTCTGAAAGCCATTTTGCTGGAAGCTTATTCCTGTGAGTATCCCCACACGCAACTGTTGAGCGTGGACGGCAAGCGGCGCTTTTTCTCCGAGCAGTCGTCGCACTATGCGATGGATGCCTATTACCTGATGCTGGAAAAAGTGACGCGTTATCTGGAGCGGATTCACGATCACCGCCGTCTGGATTTGGTGCGTCGCTGTTTTTATCTGAAGACCCACGAAAAACTGACCCGCGAACCCGGTATTGGCTCAGTCGCCTGGCGCCGTGAGGTGCTGGCGGAGCTGACCACTGAGTGGCAATGGTCCCGTGAGGTCATTGAAGAGCTGGATAACCGCCGCAACTGGAAGGTGGAACAGGTCAAGCGCGCTCATAATGAACTGCTTGATGCCCTGATGCTCAGTTATCGTAACCTGATCCTGTTCGCGCGCCGCAACGACATTACCTCGTCGATCAGCCCGGAAGATATCAGTATTCTGGCCCGTAAGCTGTATGCGGCGTTTGAGGTTCTGCCTGGCAAAGTGACTCTGCTTAATCCGCAGGTGTCGCCTGACTTGCACGAAGGAGATCTGACTTTTATTCAGGTGCCTGCCGGGCGGACTAATACCGCGGGCTGGTATCTGTACAAGCAGCCGCTGGATCCGTATGCCATCCTGGGTCAGCCGTCGTTAGAGCACAACCGTTACCTGAGCAAACTGGTGGCCTGGGCGTATTTCAACGGCCTGCTGACCGAAACGACCAATTTGCACACTGTGGTGCGCAATTCAGCGATGGATATCGACAAGCTGTACCAGATGGTGAGTGATATCCGCAATACCTTTTCAATCCGCCGCCCCAAGCCAGGCCTGAAGGCCTTGTCCAGCCCGTGTGAAATTCGCCAGTTGGGGATTTTCATCAACCTGGAGCAGGATCCGACGGAAGAAATGAAAAGCCGGGCGGTGAAGTTTGATTTTAAGAACACAGATATCTTCAGCTTCGGTCCTGAGCAGACCTGTCTGGTCGGCAGCGTAGATCTGATTTACCGGAACTCGTGGAATGAAGTGCGCACCCTGAACTTCAAGGGTGAAAACGCCATGCTGGATGCACTGAAAACCATTCTGAGCAAGATGCACCAGGATGCGATTTCGCCTGAGTCGGTCGATGTCTTTTGTTACAGCAAGCACATGCGCGGGATGATCCGCAACCTGGTCTATCAGCTGGTGGCTGAGTGTATTGAGATGCGCCTGATGCCGGTGGAGCAGCAGGAGAAGCAGCGCCGTTTTAAAGCGATTCGCATTGGCAGTCAGACGCACGGCCTGTTCTTTGAGCGTCGTGGGGTCTCAGTGCAGAAGCTGGAAAACTCGGTCGATTTCTATCGCTGTATTTCCAGTAATAAACTGCTGGGTACGGCCAGTGTGGTGATGGGGAAAACCGATGAGCCGCATCCGCCGTCCATTGTTGATGCTTACGCCAGCGAGGGTCTGATTCAGTTCTTCTTTGAAGACTGTGAAAACCACGGTTTCAATATTTATATTCTTGATGAAACCAACCGGATTGAAGTTTACCGCCAGTGCAGCGGCAACATGGATGAAATGGTTCATGGCGTGAACCGTTTTTATACTTCGGCGCAGGACAGATTCAGCTACAGCTCGAATTTTATTAATTTTAACCTGCCGCAGTTCTACCATATCGTCTATGGCCCTGAGGGAGAGTGTCAGGTGCTGCCTTACAAGAGCGGCTATCAGGCAGAGCGACGGCTGGCTGCCGACAATGAAGCCAATGCTGCGAATGTCAATGCGGAAGAGGCCGGCAAAGGCGGCCAGATGAGTTTGTCTTAAGGCTACACGCCTATTCGGGCTTGGGTTATCCGGCGCCGCAGAGGGATGTCTCTGCGGCGCCGGAATCGTTTTTACCAGTCGACACTTTCTTCTGCGTGTACTGAGCACTCGCGCTTAATCAGGGCAATCAGCTCTTCACCGCTGCGGGTGCAGCGCCAGATCCCGTCGTTATATTTAAAATGATACCCGCCTGATTTGGACGCCACCCAGATTTCATGCAGCGGCTCCTGGCGGTTGATGACGATCTGGCTGCGGTTTTCAAACTCCAGTGTCAGTACATTACCTGTGGTTTCATATTCGATGTCTGCACCGGATTGATCGATGCCTTCCTCGATATGCATCAGTACCTGATCAGCCAGTTTATGAAATTCAGTATCGTTCATCCTGTAAGTCCTATTGCTTTTCCTAGTGTGGGTGCGATTATAGAGGGCATTGCAATCATTATCACTGGCTTTAAAAATGCGTACAGGTTTTATAGCAACATTTATTCTGACAGTACTGACATTGGCAGGCTGCGGCCAGAGCGGTCCGCTGTATATGCCTGCCGATGATAGCGAACAGACAGAGCAAACCCAATAACCGCGGCCATAACAGGGAAGAGACCACATTGGATTATTTTAATTATCAGCAAGACGGCCAGCTCTACGCTGAAGATATCGCAGTAACTGACCTGGCTGAACGTTTTGGCACGCCGCTTTATGTTTATTCACGTGCGACCCTGGAGCGCCACTGGCGTGCGTTTGACAGTGCGGTGGCCGATCACCCGCACCTGATCTGTTACGCGGTGAAAGCCAATTCCAACCTGGGTGTATTAAATGTTCTGGCCCGGCTGGGTTCCGGGTTTGATATTGTCTCTGTCGGTGAGCTGGAGCGCGTGATTGCCGCCGGCGGGGATGCCAGTAAGGTTGTGTTCTCCGGTGTCGGTAAAACCGCCGCGGAAATGCGCCGGGCACTCGAACTGGAGATCAAGTGCTTTAATGTGGAATCAGAGCCTGAGTTGGAGCGCCTGAATCAGGTGGCCGCAGAGATGGGCAAAGTGGCGTCTGTGTCGCTGCGCATCAACCCGGATGTGGATGCCAAGACGCACCCGTACATTTCTACCGGTCTGCGCGACAACAAGTTTGGTATTGCCTTTGACCGTGCCCCGGAAGTGTATCGTCTGGCGCACAGCCTGCCGAATCTCAATGTGATTGGCATGGACTGTCATATCGGCTCGCAGCTCACTGAGCTGACGCCTTTCATTGATGCCACCGATCGCCTGCTGGCGCTGATTGATACCCTGAAAGCGGAAGGCATCGTGATCCGCCATCTGGATGTCGGCGGCGGCCTGGGCGTGACCTACAACGATGAGCAGCCGCCACTGCCTTCCGATTACGCGAAAGCGCTGCTGGAGCGACTGGAAAATCACATGGATCTCGAGCTGATTTTTGAGCCGGGCCGTGCGATTGCCGCCAATGCCGGTATATTGGTCACCCGGGTGGAGTACCTCAAGCATACTGAGCACAAAAATTTTGCCATCGTTGATGCCGCCATGAACGATCTGATCCGTCCGACGCTGTATCACGCCTGGCAGGCGATCGTGCCGGTCGTCCCGCGTGACGGCGAGCCGATGGAGTATGACTTTGTCGGCCCGATTTGTGAAACCGGTGACTACATCGGCAAAGAGCGCCTGTTGAAACTGGAACAAGGCGATCTGGTCGCTGTGCGTTCTGCCGGCGCTTACGGGTTTGTGATGTCCTCCAACTACAACACCCGTCCGCGAGTGGCGGAAATCATGGTGGATGGCGATCAGGCGCATGTGGTGCGCGAACGTGAAACACTGAGCCAGTTGTGGCAGTCTGAGCGCCTGTTGCCTTAATCCATAGCGAGAGAACGCCGATGCAGTTTCAATTTTCTAAGATGCATGGTTTGGGCAATGATTTCATGGTTGTTGACTGTGTCACCCAGAACATCTTCTTCTCCCCGGACGCCATCAGGCGTTTGGCGGATCGGCATCGCGGGGTGGGTTTTGATCAGCTTCTGGTCGTTGAGCCGCCTTATGATCCCGAGACGGATTTTCACTACCGTATTTTTAATGCTGATGGCAGCGAAGTGTCGCAGTGCGGTAACGGAGCCCGTTGTTTTGCCCGTTTTGTTTCCATGAAAGGGCTGACCAATAAGTACCGTATCGCGGTCAGTACCAAGTCGGGCAAGATGGTGCTGCAACTGGAGAACGACAATCAGGTGACGGTCAACATGGGCGTTCCTGAGTTTACGCCGGAAAAAATTCCGTTTAAGGCCAAACAGGAAGAGAAAACCTACATCCTGCGCGCGGCAGATCACACCGTATTCTGTGGTGCTGCCAGTATGGGCAACCCGCACTGTGTCACTGTGGTGGAGGATGTCGATACGGCAGATGTCGAAACGCTCGGCCCGTTACTGGAAAGCCATGAACGTTTTCCTGAGCGGGTCAATGTCGGCTTCATGCAGGTGATGTCGCGTTCCGCCGTCCGCCTGCGGGTCTATGAACGCGGCGCCGGCGAAACCCAGGCCTGTGGCAGCGGCGCCTGTGCTGCGGTTGCGATTGGTCAGCGACAGGGCTTGCTCGACACCCATGTGACTGTAACGCTGCCCGGCGGTGACTTACAGATTCGCTGGGCTGGCGATGGTCAGCCGCTGTATATGACCGGGCCTGTTGCGCATGTGTTCGATGGCCAGATCACGCTCTGACGTGTGGCAAGTTGCCGGTGGGGCTGTGTTGGCCCCATCGCGCCTAACCAAATCTTCAAGTGATGACTGAGATGACCCAACTGACCCAACGCCCTGCGGATGAAGAGAGCACGCTGCCAAGTCCGCAGGCGATTGTGGCGTTTTTAACTGAAAATCCTGATTTTTTCATCGGCCAACCTGAGCTGCTGGAGCAGCTCAGGTTGCCCCATGCCGAACGCGGCGCGGTCTCGCTGGTGGAGCGCCAGATGGAGCGGCTGCGCCATAAGGTGGCGGAGCTGGAAAAGCAGATTGAGACCATGATGTCTGTCGCTGCGGACAACAGCGCCTTGTTTTCGACCTTTGCCCGCGCCCAGCAGCAATTGTTTCAGACCCACAATATTTATCAGGCGCTGAGCGTGCTGACTGCGCTGGCCACTGAGCTGGATTTACGGGTCAGCGTGCGTCTGTTCGACAGTATGGATCCCGATTTGTCTCTGAGCCGTCAGGCTTTCGAGGGCTTCCGGCGTGCCCGGCTGAATTCGCAGGACATGTATCTGGGCCGTCTGCGCAGTGCCGAAAGCGACATGTTATTCGAGCAGCCCCCGCAATTGGGATCCTTTATTGTGCTTAAACTGGGAGAGTCGGAGCGTCCGGACGGCATCCTGAGTTTTGCCAGCCGGGACGGCGGCCATTTCCAGCCTGACATGGACACCCTGTTCGTGACACAACTCGCCAATGTGCTGGGGCGCCTGATCCGGCACTGGGAATACAGCCGCGAGGTGATTGAGTGAGTTTGCCGGCCAGTCTGACCCGTTCGCTTGACCGCTTTTACGAGTACCTGCGCAGTGAGCGGGAGCTGAGCCTGCACACCCAGCAGAACTACAAGCGTCAGCTCACCACAGTGGCTGAGCAATTGCTCGAACTGGGGGTGTCCGACTGGCACGCTTTAGATGCCGGTTGGGTGCGTCAGGTGGCGAGCAAAGGCATGCGCGACGGCCTGAAAGCCAGCAGTCTGGCGATGCGGCTATCCGCACTGCGCAGTTTTCTGGATTATCTGGTCCATCAGGGAGAGCTGAAGGCCAATCCGGCCAAAGGGGTCTCTGCCCCGCGCAAATCCCGGCCACTGCCGAAAAACCTTGATGTCGATGAGATGGATCAGCTGCTCAGCGTTAACGAGAATGATCCCTTGTCGGTCCGGGATCGGGCCATGATGGAGCTCATGTATGGCGCGGGTCTGCGTCTGTCGGAGCTGGTCGGACTCAACGTGAAAGATATCAGCCTGAGTAAGGGCGATTTGCGGGTGATCGGTAAAGGGGATAAAGAACGCATTGTCCCCTTTGCCGGCCTGGCCCGGGAATGGGTCGGCATCTGGCTGAAAATGCGCGGACAACTGGCCGCTCCCGGCGAGCCGGCATTGTTTGTGTCTAAGCTGGGCCAGCGTATCTCCAACCGGAACGTACAGAAACGTATGGCCGAGTGGGGCCAGAAGCAGGCAGTGTCCAGCCATATTAATCCGCACAAGCTGCGCCACAGCTTTGCCACCCATATGCTCGAATCCAGTGGTGATCTGCGCGCGGTGCAGGAGCTGCTGGGTCACGCCAATCTCAGTACCACGCAAATCTACACCCATTTGGATTTTCAGCATTTAGCCAAGGTGTATGATCAGGCACATCCGCGTGCCAAAAAGACCAAATAAGGAGCCGGTATCATGCAGTTTTACCGCAGTTTTCGTTCACCCAAAGCGCTGACCTTCGATCTGGACGATACCCTGTATGATAACCACCCGGTGATCCTGCGCGCCGAACAGGCCATGTATGACTGGCTGGCCGCCGCGCACCCGGCGACCGATGTTCTGACGCCTGCTGACTGGCAGTGCCTTAAATATCAGTTGGCCAAAGAGAACCCGATGCTGCGCCATGACGTGACTGAATGGCGACGGGTCATGCTGCGTACCGGTCTGATCCAGCTTGGCTATTCGCGCCGTCAGGCCGCTGAGGCCACGGAAGAAGGCTTGCATCTGGTGTTAAGGGTCCGAAATCAGGTCGATGTACCTGAGATCACGCATGACGTGCTCAGCGAGCTGGCACAGCGGGTGCCGCTGCTGGCGATCACTAACGGCAATGTGGACGCGGATAAAATCGGTCTGGGTCAGTATTTCTCCCGGGTGCTGGTGGCCGGGCGTGACGGCCTGTCCAAACCGGAGCCGGATTTATTTGTCCAGGCTCAGGCTTTGTTGGGGGTCGCACCGGCAGATATCCTGCATGTCGGCGATCATCTGATCAGCGATGTGGGCGGCGCCCGGCGCAGCGGTTTTCAAGCCTGCTGGTTCAATGATCAGTCCCGCCAGATGCATCAGGAAACCAAAGCCAGATGGCTGCCGGAGGTCGAAATCCACGCACTGGAGCAGCTGTTGTTACTGGTGTGAAGCTATTCCAGCAGGCGGCTGGGCCGTCGTGCCAGACCGGACAGATGATCCAGCGAGACCAGTCCCGCGCCCCAGAACACATTCACCAGCAGCATCATGCCCCACAGCTGGTGGTCAAAAAAGCCCTTCTCCCACAGCAGCGGATAGGACACCACAGCGATGATGTTGAAGACAAACAGCAGCAGCGCCATCGGCCGGGTCAGCAGACCCAGTACCAGAAACACCGGCACGATCAGCTCTGTTGCTGTACCCAGATAGGCGGCCATCCGCCAGGGCAGCAGGGGAACCTGATATTCATATTCAAACAGATACAGGGTGCTGTCCCAGCTCTGGTATTTGATCATGCCTGAGCTGAAAAAAATCCAGGCGACCCAAAGGCGGGTGAATAACAACAGCAAGGGCGTCAGCGGCGCCAGCAGACGGCTGAACCGGGTATCAAGATCTTTAATCAGGTAGAGCATGTCAGCCTCCTGCTCTTCAGTGCCGCGCTGAGGTGGCGTTGCCACTGAAGTGCTGAATCTTTTGATTACATATCATCAGCATAGTGGATATCAGAAAAAACCTGTGCTGCAATCAGCTCCCCCAGCACGGCCAGCATCTCCTGGCTGGCTTGCCCCAGTGGCTGATGTTGCCGCGCCAGCTGCACCAGTGCGGTTCCTGCCGGCGTGGTGGCGATCACGGCCGGTCCGGGCAGCACGATTGCAGATTCATTCGTCTCGATGTTCAATCCGTCCAGCTGATCATCGCGGATGGCCAGCCACAGCGAGGCAACCGCATAATCGCTGTCCAGTAACCAGCAGGCAGGCTGAGGGAGTAATCTGGCCTCCGCCAGACGCTGCGCTGTCAGCCCCTGTAGTTTTTCGAGCGGAAACGGCGCCAGAGCCGCATCGTATAGTGATGCCCGATCGACCAGCCACTCTAAGGCCGCCAGGTCAGCCAGATACGGCACTGCATCAGTCAGTGATGGCTGAGCACAAATCGTTTGATCAAACCCGCCGCCATAATGGCTGACATCACCCTGCTCCAACGGTGTGGTCAGAATATGCTGGCGGGCCAGCGCCGCAAAACACGCTTCCCCCACCACGGCTTTGACGGCCGGATAGGTGGCTTCCAGCACCTCGCTCAGGCTGATGACAAAGTTGTTGCGGTAGATTTGCAGCCGTTGTTCGGGGCTGAAATGATTGCCGGTGATCAGGCTGGCGACATCGCTTGGCCGGTATTGTAAGGCCTGGGCAAAATTGGTCTGCAGGGTGGCCAGATCAGGCACGTCGTTGTTCATGCTCGTCTCCGCCAGGGTGGATTTCACGCAGAATCTGGCGGGCCTTGTCGGCTTCGCCTAGCAGCACTTCGAGCGGGGGAATGTCGAGGTCCCATTCAATCAGGGTTGGCACTGAACCGTGCGCTTGCACCCAGTCCCGGTACAATTGCCACACGGGTTCGCTGACCGGGCGGCTGTGGGTATCAATCCAGATCTCGCCTTCATCGAGGGATTTGACGGTAAAACCTGCCAGATGGATTTCTTTGACGGCGTCAGGGTTCAGCGCTGCCAGATAGGTGGCGCAGTCAAAGCCGTGATTGAAACTGCTGACATAGATGTTATTGAGGTCCAGCAGCAAGCCGCAGCCGGTGCGTTGTTGAACCAGAGCCAGAAACTCCCACTCGGAGTAAGCGGCATGGCTGAAACTGAGATAGCTGGACGGATTTTCAAGCAGTAACTGGCGTCCCAGCGTCTCCTGGACCTGATGGATTTTGTCGCACACCAGATGCAATGCTTGTTCTGTGTAGGGGATGGGCAGCAAATCGTTGAAATACTGACCGTTGATTGAACTCCAGCTTAAATGGTCAGACACGGCGATGGGCGCAATGTCGTCGATCAGGCGTTTGAGCTGAGCCAGGTGACGAATATCCAGCGGATCAGCCGAGCCCAGTGACAGGCCGATTCCGTGGCAGCTGATCGGGGTACGCTCAGCGATGCGGTTCAGGCTGTGGCGCGACGGGCTGTCGGGGTGGAAATAGTTTTCGCTGTGAATTTCCAGCCAGCCGACTTCAGGCGGGTCCATGGCGGCAAACTGACTCAGGTGGGGCGCTCGCAGGCCAACCCCCACCTGTTGAAAAGCATGATCTTGTCTCATGGTTAGCTGCTTTGCGTGCTGCCGCCTGCCAGACGATCACACAGGCCTTTGGGCACCATGATAAAGGCGTCTTTCTGAGCATCGGTTTTGGCGGTGCCGGCACAGGAGCCGGTTTTGGTGGCGCAGTCATTTTTACCGGCTTTGGCAACGCCGTAGCATTTCTCTTTGGCCTCGGCGGCAGTGGCTGGCGCTGAGAGGGTGCCGGCCAGAATTAACAGACCGGAGACGGCGCTGGCTAAGGCTAAGTGGCTCTTGTTCATCATCATTCCTCTTTCCGTTGTCAGTGAGATGTTGCGGTGAACGAACGTCATTACTGCCTGTCGGTCCAGCCCTTTGCGGCTTATGTGCAGCGTAGACGCTCTTATAAAGACTAGAAAGGTGCGGGCGTGGATAAATTTCACCCACACTGTGTTTTTTCGTGAGGAGATACAGCGATGCCCCTGATACAGGCGGTGTACAAAGAAGCGACAGACAGGGCAGGCATTCTCTGGCTGAGCTGTTATAATCACCGCCAGTGTATAAATAACCAGTAGAAAGGCGATGGACGTTTCACTCTTGTTAGATGGTCTGAATGACAAACAGCGCGAAGCGGTGTCGGCACCGCTGGGGAACCATTTGGTACTTGCCGGCGCCGGCAGTGGTAAAACACGGGTGCTGGTGCACCGGATCGCCTGGTTGCTGCGGGTCGAAGAAGCCTCACCTTTCTCACTGATGTCGGTGACATTTACCAACAAAGCTGCGGCAGAGATGCGCGGCCGCATTAATGCGCTGATGCAGGGCAGCTGCGCCGGGATGTGGAACGGGACCTTTCACGGCCTGAGCCACCGCATGCTGCGTGCCCATTATCTCGATGCCAAGCTGCCGGAAGATTTCAATATCATTGACTCGGATGATCAGATGCGCCTGCTGCGCCGTCTGATCAAAGCTCAGAATCTGGATGAAAAGCAATGGCCGGCCCGTCAGGCGGCCTGGTATATCAATGGCAAGAAAGACGAAGGACTGCGCCCGTCCCATGTCGAAACCTTCAACGATCCGGTTGAGCAAACCTGGCTGCGGCTCTATAGCGCCTATCAGGAAGCCTGCGATCGCGCCGGCCTGGTCGATTTTGCCGAATTGCTGCTGCGTTCGTTTGAATTACTGAAACATAACAAGCACATCCGGGAGCACTATCAGGCCCGCTTCAAGCACATCCTGGTGGATGAGTTTCAGGACACCAACAACATTCAGTTTGCCTGGCTGCGGCTGATGGCCGGACCGGAATGCCATGTGATGATCGTCGGGGACGATGACCAGTCGATTTATGGCTGGCGCGGTGCCAAGGTTGAAAATATCCAGCGCTTCCTGCGTGAGTTTGCCAGCCCCTCCAGTATTTTTCTGGAGCAGAACTACCGTTCGACCGGCAATATTCTGCAGGCTGCGAATGCCCTGATTGCCCATAACAATGAGCGGATGGGCAAGAATCTGTGGACCGACGGCAGTGAAGGGGAAAAGATTTCCGTCTACTCGGCTTTTAACGAGCTGGATGAAGCCCGGTTTGTGGTCGGGAAGATCAAAAGCTGGCAGGACAGTGGCGGCGCCCTCAATGACACCGCCATGCTGTATCGCAGCAATGCCCAGTCGCGGGTGCTGGAAGAAGCGTTAATTCAGGCGGGGATGCCGTACCGGATTTATGGCGGCATGCGTTTCTTCGAACGGCAGGAAATCAAAGATGCCCTGTCGTACCTGCGTTTGATCTCGAACCGCAATGATGACGCCTCGTTTGAGCGGGTAGTCAATACTCCGGCTCGGGGGCTGGGCGAGCGCACTCTGGATACCATCCGTATGGCGGCCCGGGATCGCGGGATTACGATGTGGCAGGCCAGTGTTGAGTTGCTTGACGAAAAAGTGCTGGCAGGGCGGGCGGCCAATTCACTGCGCCGTTTTGTCGAGCTGGTCAATGCGCTGGAAGACGATACCCGTGATATGCCGCTGTATCAGCAGACCGATGAAACCATTCGTGCATCGGGCCTGCGCGCCATGTACGAGCAGGAAAAAGGCGAGAAAGCTCAGGCGCGGATTGAAAACCTGGAAGAGCTGGTGACCGCCACCCGGCAGTTTGAAGTGCCGGAAGAAGCGCAGGAAATGAGCCCGCTGGCGGCCTTTTTGTCCCATGCCGCGCTGGAAGCCGGTGAAGGGCAGGCCGATGAATTCGATGATGCCGTGCAGCTGATGACCTTGCACAGTGCCAAAGGGCTGGAATTTCCCGTGGTGTTTATGGTGGGGGTGGAAGAGGGCATGTTCCCAAGTTTTCGTACCTCCGAAGAGCATGGTCGCCTCGAAGAAGAACGCCGTCTGTGCTATGTCGGGATGACGCGGGCGATGGAAAAGTTGTATATCACCCATGCTGAAATGCGGCGTTTGTACGGCAAGGACAATTTCCATAAAGTGTCGCGCTTTGTCCGGGAAATCCCGGAAGAGTTTATCGAAGAAGTGCGGATGAAAGCGCAGGTGTCGCGTCCGTCCACCGGTGGCCGCTTCAGCCAGAGCCAGATCAACGATAATTTTAATCAGACCGGTTTTAATCTGGGCCAGCGGGTCCAGCACCCCAAATTCGGCGAAGGGACCATCATTAATTTTGAAGGCAGCGGCGCCCAGAGCCGGGTTCAGGTGGCTTTCAACGGGGAAGGGATCAAGTGGCTGGTGACTCAGTACGCCAAGCTGGAAGCTATGTAAATTCTCATTGATGGCTTGAAAAAACGCGCCGCTCTCCTGAGGAGGCGGCGCGTTTTTGATCCTGACTGATGAGATAGGGTCGCTTACTGCGCGACCACTTTGCCTTCCCGGCGCGGGTCGGCGGCGCCGTTGAGCTGACCGCGGAACAGGCCGATTGCCTGGACACCTGAGTTGAGCGGCTTGATCTGAACCTCAAAGCCCAGTTTTTCCAGCTCCGGCGCCCAGCGCTCTGCACTGGTGCCCTGCTCCAGCTCGAACGGACCAAAACGGTTGTTCATGTTCGGCAAATCCACTGCTTGTTGCAGGCTCAGACCCCAGTCGAGATGGGCGATCAGGGTTTTGGCGACATAACCGATGATCTGGCTGCCGCCCGGCGAGCCGATGGCCACGACCGGCTGGTCGTCTTTCATCACTATGGTCGGTGCCATGGACGAGCGTGGCCGTTTGCCGGGTTCGACCCGGTTGGCAATCGGGATGCCATGGTCATGCGTGCTGAAAGAGAAGTCGGTCAGCTCATTGTTGAGCAGAAATCCGCGTACCATCAGGCGGGAGCCAAAGCCGTTCTCGATCGTGGTGGTCATCGACAGCACGTTCCTGTCTTTATCGACAATCACCAGATGGCTGGTGGAAGGCAGTTCAAGCGCGTTGTCCTGACCATAATTCACGGCGTGTGACCAGGGCGGCAATCCCGCACTCACTTCTTGCAGTGCCTGGCTGCTTTTCAGCAGGCCGGCGCGCTGGCTGAGGTAATCTTTGTCTAACAGTCCCTCGGTCGGCATCGGGACATAATCGCTGTCGGCCATATAGCGGCCACGGTCAGCAAAGGCCAGACGGGATGCATCGCCAATCAAATGCCAGCTCAGGGCTTTTTGCGGCCCCAGCTCTTTCATCGGGAAGTGGCTCAGCATTCCCAGGATCTGACCCAGCGTCAGCGCCCCGGAACTGGGCGGGCCCATACCGCACACTTCATACTGGCGATACGGCGCGCAGACCGCCGGGCGTTCTTTGACCTGATAGGTGGCCAGATCCATGGTGTTGAGCACCCCGGGGTTGCCTTCCGCGGTGCGCACGGTTCTGACGATGTCTTTGGCAATCTCACCGTGATAAAAGGCACTGGCGCCGCGTTCGGCAATTTGCTGCAACGTATCGGCATAGGCTGGGTTTTTCAGGGTTTCCCCGGCTTTCAGCGCCTGCCCGTTCGGGAAGAAGTAGGCTTTGGTGGTCGACCAGCGCTGTAGGCGTTCGCTGTCTTCCTGCACTAACTGCGCCAGTCGCGGGCTGACGGTAAAGCCGTCACGGGCCAGGGTAATGGCGGGCTCAAACAGATCTTTCCAGGCCAGCTTGCCCAAACGCTGGTGGGTATGCCACATCAGTTTGACTGTGCCCGGGGTGCCGACAGAGCGGCCGCCGACCACGGCATCGTAGAAGGATAAAGGCTGGCCGTTTTCATCCTGAAACAGCTGCGGTGTGACTTCGGCCGGGGCTGTTTCCCGGCCGTCGAAGGTGGTCAGCGCTTCTTTTTGACTGTCCCAGTACACCAGAAACGCCCCGCCTCCCAGACCGGAGGATTGCGGCTCGGTCAGACCCAGCACCAGTTGTGCGGCAATCATGGCATCAATGGCATTGCCGCCTTTGGCCAGCATCGCGGCGCCGGCATCACTGGCATACGGGTTAGCGGTGGCAATCATCCACTCTTTGCCCGTGACCTGCGCGTTGCGCTGGAAGCCCGTGGCCCCTTCCGGAGCGATTTGATCTGTGGCTTGTTCGCTGTAGGCAGATGCGGAGAGCAGGGCGCAGGTCAGAGCCAGCGCAAGGGACGTCCTTTTCATGGCTTATCCTTCTGAAAATGGTTTGGAATCAGTCAATAAGATTAGGTGTTTTTAACACAGATTGCCCGCGAGTGTGAGCAATCTGTGTACGAAGTGGCAGGCGGCGGGGCGCGTCAGGCGATTTGGGCCCGCTTGCGGTTCTGGCGGTGTCCCTTGATGCCATCATAGCTGAACAGCACCAGCGCGACCCAGATGCAGGCGAACGTCAGGCTCTTGTCGGTACTGAATTCTTCACCATACACGGCGACGGCCAGCAGGAACATCAGGCTGGGGCCGATGTACTGGAAAAAGCCCAGCGTCGACAGTTTGAGCTTGGTGGCCGCGCCGGTAAAGCACAGCAAGGGTAAGGTGGTGACGATACCCGCCGCCATCAGCAGCAGATTGGTGTCCAGGCTGTTCAGCGTCCAGTCCGAGGTCGGGCTGCTGGCGAACAGCAACACATAGCTCAGCGCCAGTGGCAGCAGGATGCTGGTTTCCATGAACAGGCCGGTCTGGGCATCCAGATTGACCTTTTTGCGCAGCAGGCCGTAGACACCAAAACTGGCCGCCAGTACCAGCGCCACCCAGGGCAGGGAGCCGAAGTGGATTAACTGCACCAGCACGCCGCCGGCGGCCAGCGCAACCGCCAGCCATTGCAGCGGACGCAGGCGCTCGCCCAGAAACACCATGCCCAGCAGCACGTTCAGCAGCGGGTTGATGAAATAGCCCAGACTGGCATCCAGCATGTAGTTGCTGTTGACCGCCCAGATAAAGATCAGCCAGTTGCCCCCGATGATGATAGAGCTGGCCAGCAGCATCAGCAGGACTTTGGGTTGTTTGAGGACCTGACGGACTTTGCCCCAGCCCTTGCCAAGAAAGATTAATCCCGCCAGAAAAAAGAAAGACCAAAGAATGCGGTGGCTGAGGATTTCCAGAGGGCTGACGCTTTGCAGCATCTTGAAGTAAATCGGTGCAATGCCCCACATGGTGTAGGCGGCGATAGCCAGTATGACCCCGCGTTGGGTCGTTTTTGCTTGCTCGTCCATGCTATTCCAGTACGTTATGGTAAAGATTGAGAGGAAGGTATGGGCATTTTGCTAGATATGCCCGAACGGGCAGTATAATGCCAGCCTGAACTAATTGACCAGCGACTTCTTTCGCTGCTCAGGTTGCCTGTGGCTGGTGCTCCCATCCGGGATCTGAATGGTATAGAATAGCCGGCTGTGTCAATCAAGAGTGAAGTCATGTCCGCCTCAACCCCTGATCTCAGTCATGCCGTTTCATCCGCCAGCAGCGAGCAGATCCTGCAGCAGGTGTTTGGCTATCAGTCTTTCCGGCCCGGCCAGCAGGCAGTGATTGAGGCGGTGGCATCGGGCCGGGATTGCCTGGTGATTTTACCGACCGGGGGCGGCAAGTCGCTCTGTTATCAGATCCCCGCCCTGATGCGCGAAGGGCTGACGCTGGTGATCTCCCCGCTGATTTCACTGATGAAAGATCAGGTCGACCAGTTGCAGGCCAATGGTGTCGCAGCGGGTTGCCTCAATTCCACCATGTCAGCGGAGGCGATACAGGCCACCTGGCAGGGGATGGCAGACGGCTCGCTCAAGCTGGTGTACGTGTCGCCGGAACGGGTGCTGAGCCGGGATTTTATCGACCGCCTCAGTGGCTTGCCGGTTAGCCTGCTGGCTGTGGATGAAGCCCACTGTATTTCCCAGTGGGGGCACGATTTTCGGCCAGAGTATGCGTCTTTGGGGATGCTCAAGCAGCATTTTCCCGCCATGCCTGTGATTGCCCTGACTGCCACAGCCGACGACACCACCCGCCAGGACATCATGAGTCGCCTGGCCTTGAAAGATCCTTTTACCCACCTGGGTAGTTTTGACCGCCCCAATATTCGTTATACCCTGCAGGAAAAGTACAAGCCGATGGCGCAACTGGTGCGTTTTTTAGCCAGTGTGCGTGGCCAGAGCGGCATTATTTACTGTAACAGCCGCAAAAAAGTGGAACAGGTGGCCGAGAAGCTCACCGAGCAGGGAATACGTGCGGCGGCTTATCATGCCGGGCTGGAACACGACGAGCGGATCCGGGTGCAGGAAGGGTTCCAACGCGATGACATTCAGGTGGTCGCTGCCACGGTCGCCTTCGGGATGGGGATCAACAAACCCAATGTCCGCTTTGTGGTGCATTTTGATATTCCGCGTAATATCGAATCCTATTATCAGGAAACCGGCCGGGCCGGGCGTGATGGTTTGCCCGCCGAAGCCGTGATGTTTTATGACCCGGCGGATCTGGCCTGGCTTCGCCGCTGTCTGGATGAAAAAGAGGAAGGCCCGCAAAAGCAGGTCGAAAGCCATAAGCTTAATGCCATGGGGGCGTTTGCTGAAGCGCAGACCTGTCGCCGCCAGGTGCTGCTGCATTACTTTGGTGAGCACAGTGAGCACGCGTGCGGCAACTGCGATATCTGTATTGATCCACCGCAGCATTTTGAGGCACTGGAAATGGCGCAGAAGGCGCTGTCTTGTGTCTATCGGGTGAATCAGCGCTTTGGGGTGCACCATGTGGTCGATGTACTGCGCGGCCTGCAAAACGCCAAAGTCCGGGAGCAGGGCCATGACAAGCTCAGCACTTACGGCATTGGCCGCGAGCACAGCCATGAATTCTGGGTCAGTATTCTGCGCCAGCTGATCCACCGCGGTTTTCTGACTCAGAACATAGTGAACAGCTCTACCCTGCAGCTGACCGAAAAAGCGCGCGCTGTGCTGCGCGGGGAGATCAGCCTTCAGCTGGCGGTGCCGCGGATTGACAGCAGCGCGCGCAGCAATAGCCGTCAGGACAACCGGCTCAAACGTCAGTACGACAAGAAGCTGTTTTCCAAACTGCGGATGGTGCGGAAAGCCATTGCCGACGACGAGTCGCTGCCACCTTATGTGGTGTTCAATGATGCCAGTCTGATGGAAATGGCCGAGCGTTTACCGACTTCGGAAGGCGAATTGCTGGCGGTCAACGGGGTCGGGCAGCGGAAGCTGGAAAAATACGGTAAGGTCTTTTTATCCGTGATCGAAGAGCATTTGCTGGCCGCGGCTGAATATGAACCGGGCCGAGCCTGAGGCAAAAAAATACCGGACAATTCAGAATTATCCGGCAGAGAGTGTAGTAGAGACAAAACCAAGATTCTGCGTACTACAAAACAGCTTGCGTATTGGGGTGAGAATGCAATTCATCACCACAGTGTTACCCGGCTAGGCCTCCTGGCCGTCAAGGCAACAGGGGCGATCAGACCACGAATCCCTGTTCATTGCTATGCCTTGCTTATGCTTTGATACGTTAATACACACTTACTTACACCATCCCTGTCCGGCTGGACCGGAAACTGAAAGGACACATGATGACTGCTGCGTCTGAAACCCATTTTGGCGTTCGCGAGCTCGACAACGAGCAGGGTTGTCTGCATCTGCAGACCCCGGATTTTGATTACGACAGCTTTGCCGATGTCGCGCAGGCACTGGTCACTGTGCTCGGAGCGAGTGTGGTGGAAAAAGAGGCCAATGCCGATCTACATATCTGGCTGATCGATTTCGAAGGCTGTCGGATGATGCTGAAAGGTGAGCATTACAGTGCGGCAATGTGGCTGGAATTACTGAGCCGGGATGACAGCGATACCCTGGCCTTTCTGGCAAGCTGGCTCAATAAGTTGACTCAGTAATCAAATTTTACATGCAAACGTTTGCCATCCCCTGTGGTGTCTTGGCAGTCGGATTGGTTACTGTATAATCAGCGCCTTTGGTGACAGCGCTGTACATAAAATGTGCTGTTTGTGTGTTTGGGTTCCCTCGCCCCCATTTGACAAAAAGGTCTGTTGATGACGACTGCTTCTTTTTCGCCGGCCCAGCAGCGCCAGGCTCTGTGGATTCTGGTTTTGTTCCATCTGGTGATCATTGCCTCCAGCAATTATCTGGTTCAGATCCCCTTTACTCTGTTTGGTGTCCATACGACCTGGGGCGCTTTTACTTTTCCGTTTATTTTTCTGGCCACCGATCTGACGGTTCGGATCTACGGTGCCAGTATGGCGCGTCAGATCATTACCCGGGTCATGCTGCCGGCCCTGGCGGTATCTTATCTCCTCTCTGTGGTGTTCTATCAGGGCGCTTTTCAGGGACTCGCGCCGTTGGGTGAATTCAACCTCTTTGTGGCCCGGATCGCGATTGCCAGCTTCATGGCCTATCTGCTGGGACAGATTCTGGATGTGTCTGTGTTTAACCGCCTGCGTCAGTGCAAGCAGTGGTGGATAGCCCCGACCTGCTCGACGGTATTCGGTAATGCCATTGATACCATTGCTTTTTTTGCCATCGCCTTTTATCAGAGCCCGGATGCCTTTATGGCCGAACACTGGGTAGAAATTGCCCTGGTGGATTATGGCGTGAAGCTGATTATCAGCCTGGGTTTGTTTGTGCCCATGTACGGCGTACTGCTCAATTATCTGGTGAAACGTCTGACCCGTCTGCGGCCTCAGCTTGAGCCCTCGCAGGGGGTGTCATAAACTCAAAGCCGGCAAGCGCCGGCTTTTTTGTGGGCCGAAACTGAGTGTGGGAGCTGTGATGAACATACGAGAAGCCAGTCTGGCTGAGGCGGCCAGCGTGCTGGCCAGAATTGAAGAATTTGATCACCCTGAGACAGAGCACAGTCTGGCCACCCGGGTGCGCGGGCGTTGTCCCTTGATCCTGGTGGCGGAAAAAGAGGGCGAACTGATAGGCGTGAAAATTGGCTACAGCCTGTCGGAAACCTGTTATTACAGCTGGCTGGGTGGCGTGGTGGCCGAAGGGCGTCACAATGGAGTGGCTCAGGCGTTGATGCACACTCAGGAAGCCTGGGTCAAAGCGCAGGGCTATCTGGAGCTGAGAGTCAAATCCCGTAACCGTTACCCTTCGATGCTGAGACTGTTACTGAGAAACGGTTATCAGATAGAGCATATGGAGAAGAAAGACGGCATCGAAGATTACCGTCTCCATTTCGTGAAAAGCTGGGATAAATAAAGTAAATGAAAATTATTCGCAAATAGTGCTTGAACAATAAGTGAGAATGGTTATTATTAACTTGCTTTCAGCGAGAAACGAACAGCAAGGCGTTTCTGGTCTGATGGCACGACATTGCTCACATTGCTTCCAGTGTACTTTAGCGAAGGCAGGTATTGAGTGTAGGGCTGAATATGCTGTCGACTTTGCTTAGCAGCGGTGCTTGTTTTCAAGCACCGCTTTTTCTTATTGCGCTGCCGGCGGAAGAGGCGGGCGAGAGAAGGCATTGAATTTACAAATGAATGAAAATTATTATCAATCAGTGCTTGCAAAGTTAATGAGAATGGTTATTATTAACTTGCACTCAGCGGGAAGTAAGCAGTAACAGTTTCCCTATGAAGGCACGACATTGCTCACATTGCTTCCAGTAATACAGCTTGGTCAGGTTTTTGGTGTAGGGCTAAAGACAATGATCACTTCTGCTGAGCGGCGCTTGTATCAAGCGCCGCTTTTTCTTTTTCAGGCCATCTTGACCAGTTGCTGCACCAGCTTGTTGATCCCGCTGGCCGCTTCTGAGATTGAGCCTGCCAGCATGTAAGCCGGCGTGCTTAACAGACAGCGTTCCTGATCCAGCACAAACTCATCGACCGGGCAGTCAATATGATCGCCGCCCATGGTGCGAAATGCACTGGCCACCTCTTTCTCATGTCCTATCGTGCCTTTTGCGCCCTTGCCATAAATCTGGGGGATCAAGACCGGTGCAATGCACAGATAAGCCGCCGGTTTCTGCGCCCGGGCAAATTCCTGGCAGGCACGTTTAACCTCGGGGTGAATTTTGCAGGATGCGCCTTTGAAGGCGAAGTCTGACAGGTTTTTGGCCGCACCAAAGCCCCCCGGCAGCAGCAGAGCATCGAAGTCACGTGCGCTGAGTTCAGCCACATCCTGGATCTGGCCCCGGGCAATGCGTGCGGCTTCGATCAGTACATTACGGGTTTCATCCATGGGCTCGCCGGTCATGTGGTTAATGACATGGTGCTGATCCACGTTCGGGGCAAAACAGTGCCAGCTGGCACCTGCCTGTTCGATGGCGTACAGCGCCAGCACGGCTTCGTGGATCTCACTGCCGTCAAAGACACCGGAACCGCTTAATATCACTGCAACCTTTTTCATCTTGGCCTCCTTTTTGTTCAACCTTGGGGAATTTGGCATCGCTTTGACCGATTACACCGCCATCTGATAACTTTTTCCACACATGATGATCTTCACAGGATCAAGGGGTATTTTTGGTTATATGATTTAAGTTGATGATTTTTATTTAATTTAAATCATCGATCTTAGGTTGTTCCACAAAAGATCATCAGGCTTATTCCAAAAACTCACAAACTTATCCACAGATCATGTCTTCCTGGAACGGAAAAACTTCTGTTAACACTCGGCACTTCTCATGGCATCCTAAGACCCTGATCCTTTTATCTTCCAGATACAGACAATCCATTATGGCAACTATTCCAGAAAATCCACTGATCCTGATCGATGGTTCCTCGTATCTTTATCGTGCCTATCACGCCTCACCCAATTTCACTAACTCAGATGGTGAACCAACCGGGGCTGTGTATGGCGTGGTTAATATGTTGCGCAGCATGCTGCGTCAATTTGCGACGGAACATATTGCTGTTGTCTTTGATGCCAAAGGCAAGACTTTCCGTGATGAGCTCTATCCCGAGTATAAAGCGCATCGCCCGCCGATGCCGGATGATTTGCGTGCTCAGATTGAGCCGTTGCACGCCATTATCAAAGCCATGGGCCTGCCGCTGATTTGCGAGCCCGGGGTCGAGGCGGATGATGTCATCGGCACCCTGGCGCGTCAGGCCTCCCAGGCCGGGATGCCTGTGCTGATCAGTACCGGTGATAAAGACATGGCGCAGCTTGTGGATGAGAACATTACCCTGATCAACACCATGACGGGTGTGGTGATGGATCCGGACGGGGTACGGGAGAAGTTCGGGATTGGTCCGGAGCTGATCATTGATTATCTGGCCCTGATGGGAGACAAGGTCGACAACATTCCCGGGGTGCCTGGCGTGGGTGACAAGACAGCAACGGCCTTGCTGACCGGGATTGGTGGCCTGAAAGATCTGTATGACAATCTGGATGCGATTGCGGCGCTGGGTTTTCGTGGCTCGAAAACCATGGCCAAGAAACTGGAAGAAAACCGCGAAGCGGCAATGATGTCCTATGAGCTGGCGACCATCAAGCTGGATGTCGCACTTGAATTCGGTCCGCAGGAGCTGCAAAAAGGCACTCCGGATATCGATGAGCTGACCCGGCTGTTCGGCAAGCTGCAATTTCGTCGCTGGCTGGCAGAAATGCTCGACGGCAGCGATGGCCGCATTGTCGCGGATGGTGCCGCCACCATTGCTGGCCAGGACAGTGAGCCGGTGAAATCGTCAGCACCGGCCCCTGTGATTGACCGCAGCGGCTATGAAGTGGTGCTGGACGAAGCCCGTTTTGGCGAGTGGCTGGAGATACTCAAACAGTCGGATGTTTTTGCCTTTGATACCGAAACCGACAACCTGGACTACATGGTCGCCAATCTGGTCGGGCTGTCTTTTGCGGCCGAAGAAGGCAAAGCGGCTTATGTGCCCGTGGCTCATGACTATCTGGATGCGCCCTCGCAGCTGGATCGCGACTGGGTGATCGCTCAGCTGAAACCTTTGCTGGAGGACCCGGCGCAGGCCAAAGTGGGCCAGAACCTCAAATATGACGCCAGTGTTCTGGCGCGCTATGGGGTGACCATGCAGGGCATCCGCTTCGATACCATGCTGGAGTCTTACGTGTACAACAGTGTGGTCGGACGCCATGATATGGACAGTCTGTCGCTGCGTTATCTGGAACACAAAACCATCAGTTTCGAAGATATTGCCGGCAAAGGGAAGAAACAGCTGACCTTTAACCAGATCGATCTGGAACAGGCTGGCCCTTATGCAGCGGAAGATGCGGATATCACCCTGCGTCTGCATAACCTGCTGATCGGCAAGCTGAACGCGGATCCTAAACTGAAAAGCGTGCTGGAAGATATCGAAATGCCGCTGGTGCCTGTCCTGTCTCGCATGGAGCGCACGGGTGTGCTGCTCGATGCGGCGAAGCTGACTGCGCAGTCGCAGGAAATTGCGGTGCGGTTAGATGAGATCCAGGCGCAAGCATACGAAGTGGCCGGAGAGGAGTTTAATCTCAGCTCGCCTAAACAGCTGCAAGCGATCCTGTTTGAGAAAATGGGGCTGCCTGTGGTTAAGAAAACCCCTTCCGGTACCCCATCAACCAATGAAGAAGTGTTGCAGGAACTGGCGCTGGACTACCCGCTGCCCAAGCTGCTGCTGGAGCACCGCGGGCTGGCGAAACTCAAATCGACTTATACCGACAAGCTGCCGCGCATGATCAACCCGGCCACCAAACGGGTGCATACCTCATATCATCAGGCGGTCGCGGCCACGGGGCGTCTGTCGTCGACCGATCCAAACCTGCAGAACATTCCGATTCGTAACGAACAAGGGCGCCGGATCCGTCAGGCCTTTATCGCACCGGCAGGTTACAAGATTCTGGCGGTCGATTATTCTCAGATTGAACTGAGGATCATGGCTCATCTGTCCGGCGACAAAGCACTGCTTGATGCTTTCCGTCACGGCAAAGATATTCATGCTGCGACCGCGGCTGAGATCCTCGGTTTGCCGATCGAAGAAGTCACCAGCGAACAGCGCCGTCGTGCCAAAGCCATTAACTTTGGTTTGATTTATGGCATGAGTGCCTTTGGTCTGGCAAAACAGCTGGGTATGGGACGCAATGAGGCACAGGAGTACATGAATGTGTACTTCGAGCGTTACCCGGGCGTGCTGGAATACATGGAAAGCACCCGCACTCAGGCCAGCGAGCAAGGGTATGTTGAAACCCTGTTTGGCCGCCGCCTCTATCTGCCGGATATTCAATCGCGCAACGCCATTCGCCGTAAAGCGGCAGAGCGGGCGGCGATCAACGCCCCGATGCAGGGCACGGCGGCGGATATTATCAAACGTGCTATGGTAGCCGTCGATCACTGGATCCAGACACAAAACAGCGACCGTGTCCGTCTGTTGATGCAGGTACACGATGAACTGGTGTTTGAAGTGAAAGAATCTGAGCTGGAGAGCGTCGCAAAATCAGTGTGCGAGCTGATGGAGGCTGCAGCTGAGCTGGATGTACCATTGATCGCGGATGCAGGCAGCGGTGACAACTGGGATCAGGCGCATTAATCCGTCCCAGCCGGCACCGCCAAACATGTAATAAAATCGTCAAAAACCGGCCCGCAGGCCGGTTTTTTTCAATCTGAATCAGGGTTTATCAAAATTTTGTATAATTTAATTACGTCTTATGTGAAAAAAAACTACGAAAAGGGCTTTTTTTCTCTGCATACTTGATATACAGTTAGCGGCGTAGGGTACAGAGGTAAGATGTTCTATCTTTCAGACCTTTTGTTTCACGTTATTGGATTTGGCTTTTTTTAGCCGCCCTGGTCATTTGACCAGGGCGTTTTTATTTGTGGCCAGCCAAATGATTTTCCGCTCTTATCTTCCAACGATTGTTCACTGCCTTCCGCACAGACTCTTCCCTTTACGGGTACTGTTTGCTGATAGTCTGCTCACCTTAGCCGGAAATTGCGGAGAATCTGATGACTGAACCCCGCGTAATCCGGGTTGTGGTTTTGCATCAGGAAGCGTCCGAGAGATAAAAATTAGAGTAATTACTTTAATTCTGTCAATGAGGCGATTATAATGACGTCTGCTTCTTGTTCATATTTGTCGGGCTGCGCGAATACTTCGCCAATCGACCTATCCATGATCCGGCCATCCGCTTTTGGGTGGCTTTTTTTTGTCATTTTGCCATCTTTTTGTAATAAAATTCCAAATTGATTGGTTCAGGTTAGCCAAGAAAGACTTAATTTGCAGAATGAAACAATTAGCTGGGTTTTTGCCGTGAGTCGGGCAAAAGTGGATGTTATGTCTGAGGGGAGCTATGAAAAATCAGGAATCAGAGGGGAAAAAATGCCCAGATTTCGTATAAAAAACTTGCGTTGGCTGGTTAAATCATTAATCCTTTCTGAACAAATATAAAAACCTCCTATTTCTCTCCCGTTGCCCCATCGTTCCGGTGGGGACATTTTTATCTGGCGTTCGTCAACGGTCTGATTGGTACGAAAGTAAGAAAAACGGCGGGTTGATGCCTGATCGGGCGATCAGGCATATGGACGAATCTTATTCTGCGTCCGGTGCAATACCGTCCTGTTCAGTATGTTCTGCTTCCAGCAACGCCTGCTGACGGGCCAGTTCCGGGGCAAACCAGATATCGAGTTTGCGGCGGACCTGATCAACGCCGATGCCTTTGAGCGCGGAAAAATTCTCGACTTCCACATCGCCCCCGAAGGCCAGTGCGGCTTCGCGAATTTTCAGCAGCTGGGCTTTACGGGCACCGCTTTTGAGTTTGTCGGCTTTGGTCAGTAAGACCAGCACCGGCAGTTGGCTTTCCACCGCCCAGTAAATCATTTGCTGGTCGAGATCTTTCATCGGGTGGCGGATATCCATTAAGACCACCAGTCCCTGCAGGCATTCGCGTTTTTGCAGGTATTCACCTAAGGCTGCCTGCCATTTCTTTTTCATCTCAAGCGGCACCTGAGCGTAGCCATAGCCCGGCAGGTCAATCAGGTTACAGCCGGTTCTGACTTCAAACATGTTGATTAACTGGGTTCGGCCCGGCGTTTTTGAGGTTCGTGCCAGACTTTTCTGATCCGTCAGACGATTTAAAGCACTTGATTTACCGGCATTTGATCGGCCAGCAAATGCAATCTCAACACCTTTGTCCAAAGGGAGGTGGCGGATATCCGGAGCACTGGTAATAAAATGGGTTTGTCTGTAGTTGAGAGGGGAATTCACTGTTAACTCCGTCAAGTCTTCTGGTCGTTGACTAATTACTTTTATGCGAAAGTGTGTAAAATATACCACTAACCCTGCTTGGTTAGTGGTGCATTGTATACCATGTTGCTAAGCAATACTTGTGGTACTGGAAGCTCAATAATTATAAACGGAATGTCATGAAGAAATTAGCATTGATATTTACACTTCTTGCCAGTTGCACAAGCTGGGCCCAGGGAGATGTTGAAGCTGGAAAAGCAAAAGCAGCGACATGTGCAGCATGCCATGGCGCTGATGGTAAAGGTATCACAGGACAATACCCCAACCTTGCGGGTCAGCACCCACGTTATCTGGAGAAACAGCTGAAGGAATTCAAGCTGGCGATGACGACAGGTGGTGAACAAGGGCGTAATGATCCTGTGATGGGCGGCATGGCGATGCCTTTGTCTGAACAAGACATGGCGGATCTGGCGGCTTACTTCAGTTCCCTGCCTGCGATTGAAGGCACGACCCCTGAGAGCTCGATCGAAATCGGTCAGCAGCTCTACCGTGTGGGTGATGCCGAACGTGGCATTGCGGCCTGTACGGCGTGCCACGGTCCGCGGGGTAATGGCACCAGCCTGTCTGGTTTCCCGGATATTTCCGGGCAGCCTGCGGAATACATCAAGAAACAGTTGACTATGTTCCGTGAAGGCCAGCGCAGCAACGACATGAACGCGATGATGCGTTCAGTGGCAGCGAAACTGAGTGATAAGGAAATCGACGCCTTGTCACAGTATGTTGGCGGTCTTCACTGATCACCCACTCAGTATCGCAAGCATCGCAGTGTAATCAAGGCAGCTCAGGCTGCCTTTTTTACTGCCCGGGATTCACCGCGCTCTCCGTTTCTCAATCGGCGCAGGTCTGCTATCATACGCGGCTTAATTTTGACCACGCCGGAATGCCGGGCCCAAGGAGATGCTGATGACGGCTTGTACCTTATGCGACAGCGCAGCCACTCAGGCTTATCATCAAGATAAGCAGCGGGCCTATTTTCAATGCCGGGCCTGCAGCCTGGTGTTTGCGGATCCGGCTTCGCATTTGACACCGGAGCAGGAAAAAGCGGTCTACGATCAGCATGAAAACCATGTTGAGGATGAAGGGTATCGCCGTTTCCTCAGCCGGCTGGCCGCACTGCTGAGCGTGCGTTTGCCGCCAGGACCGCTGGCTGGGCTGGATTTCGGCTGCGGCCCCGGCCCTGCGCTGGCAAGCATGTTTCGTGAGCAGGGGCATCAGGTCGCTGTGTATGATCCGTATTTTGCTCCGGATACCGGTGTACTGGCCTCTCAGTATGACTTTGTCACCTGTACCGAGGCGATTGAACACTTTTATACCCCGGCCCGTGAATGGCAGTTGCTGCTGTCATTGGTCAAGCCGGGTGGCTGGCTGGGACTGATGACGAAGCTGGCAACCGATGCAGAGGCATTCAGCCGCTGGCATTACAAGAATGATCCCACCCACGTCAGCTTTTTCAGCCGGGAAACGTTCCGTTATCTGGCACAACGAGATGGACTGACGGTGGAATTTATTGGTAACGATGTAATTATGCTGAGGAAAAATCAGTCATGACCCGTAAGAAAAGAGGCCGTAAACCTGGCTCTGAAGGCCCGGCGCAGTTCGTAGAAAAGAGTGTCAGCCAGCAAGATCTGGATGGCCGTGCCCGTCAGAAAGCCCGTAAGCGTAAAGGTTTGAAAGCGGGCAGCCGTCACTCAGACGCGGATGCTCAGAGTGCGCAGCGTCAGGGGCAGGCGAAAGATCCACGCCACGGCAGCAAAAAGCCGGTGCCACTGATTGTCGAACCGAAACCAAGCAAGCAGGCGCGCCGTATGAGTGCTGAGCAGGAACTGGCGATGCTGGAGAACGATCCGCAATTGATGGCCCTGTTGGACCGTCTGGATGCCGGTGAAAAACTCGGTGCAGGTCTGCAGAAGCAAGTCGACCAGAAACTGGATCGCATTGAGCAGTTGATGAAACAACTGGGTCTGTACGACGAAGATCAGGATGAGGCAGACGATCAAATCGCCACCGGGGATGCCCGCAGCGAAGAGGATCTGCTTGATGACTTTGAAAATACCCGTTGGGACGATTTCAATAAGGAGTAAGCCTTGCAGGATCTGAAACTCTGGCTGTTTGTGGCAGGAAGCCTGATTGTGGTGGCACTGGCGGCCTATGCCGGTTATTTGCTTTATCAGCTGTATCAACAAAAACAGCGCCACCAAGCGTTTATTGCCCGTGCCGAGCAGCAACAGGCTGAGGCGATTGCGCAGCGCAATCGCAATATTCTGCAGAGTGTCTATATCATTGCTGAAGCCGGACGGCAGGAGCAGTGTGACATGTCGGAGATTGCGATTCGCCTCTACAAACTGATGACAGTGTTGCAGGCCGATCGCAGTGTCAACTTTTCCGCCCAGTATCCGGCTTTGTTTGAGCTGTATAAAGTGGTGGAAGAGATGCCGCGCGGCGATGAGCGTAAAGCCCTGGCCAAGCAGGACCGCATGAAAGACGATCTGCTGCGCATGAAAGCCGAATCGCGGCTGTTTGATGCGATACAGTCGGAATTGGCTCAGATCCTGGCGCAAAAGGCGACTTAACCCACTGCAATGATCAGCCCGGTTGCTCAAACCGGGCTTTTTTTTGTGAGGGCGAGATATTGCGATCCGATTTGTGATCGATCAAGAAATGTCGGCTGAGGCCATGTTAGTGTATCCGATTGACCTGAAGTCCGTCTGTGAGGAAAGCTGCCATGACACAGCCCGCTATGATTTGGGACCAGACCCTGATCGAAAAATACAACTATTCTGGCCCCCGCTATACCTCTTATCCGACGGCGCTGGAATTTCAGCCCGACTTTACCACCATGGACTTTACCGCTGCCTGTCAGCGCTATCCGGATCGCCGTTTATCGCTCTATATCCACATTCCATTCTGTCATACCCTTTGTTATTACTGTGGCTGTAATAAGGTCATTACCCGGCATGCGCATAAGGCCGACATTTATCTGGCGGCCCTGGACATTGAGATTCGCCAGCGTGCAGCGCTGATGCGCGGCCGGGCAGTCAGCCAGCTGCATCTGGGTGGCGGGACGCCCACGTTTTTGACCAAGGCGCAAATCACCCGTCTGATGGCTCAGCTGCGCGCCTCCTTTACCCTGCTGCCGGATGCAGAAATTAGTATCGAAGTCGACCCGCGTCGGATGGAATTGGATGTCCTGGATCATTTACGGGAGGAAGGGTTTAACCGCCTCAGTATCGGGGTGCAGGATTTTGATAAAGAGGTTCAGCAGCTGGTCAACCGCAAGCAGGACAGGGATTTTATTGAAGCCTTGGTCCATCGTGCCCGCGAGCTGGGGTTTCGCTCGACCAATCTGGATCTGATCTACGGCTTGCCGAAACAGAACAATGCCCGTTTCGTGAACACGCTGGAGCAGGTGCTGGCGATGAAGCCGGGGCGTTTGTCTGTGTTTAACTATGCCCACATGCCGTCCCTGTTTGCCGCCCAGCGAAAAATTAAAGATGCGGATTTACCGTCGCCGTCTGAAAAACTGGCGATGCTGCACAGCACCATTGAGACCCTGACTGCTGCCGGTTATCAGTTTATCGGCATGGACCACTTCGCCCTGCCGGAGGATGAACTGGCCGTGGCCCAGCGCGAAGGCAAGCTGCACCGCAATTTTCAGGGCTACACCACCCAGGGCGATTGCGATCTGCTGGGACTGGGAGTGTCTGCCATTTCGATGATCGGCGACAGCTATGGCCAGAACCAGAAAGAGCTCAAGGCTTATTATGCCGACATTGAATCGCAGCAGCATGCCCTGTGGAAAGGGGTAAACCTGACCGCGGATGATCTGCTGCGCCGCGAAGTGATTAAAACCTTGATTTGCCAGTTTGAATTGTCGATCACGGAAATTGAGCAGCGCTATGACATCGGGTTTGCCGACTATTTTGCCGAAGACCTGGCATTGCTGCAGACCTTTATTGATGATGGTCTGGTATGTGTGACAGCGGAGCGGATTGAAGTGGCTGCCAAAGGCCGATTGCTGATCCGCAATATCTGCATGTGTTTTGATGCCTATCTGCGTCAGCGTGCCCGTCAGCAGCAGTTTTCGCGGGTGATCTGACCCTTGCGCTGACTCACGAGCCAGAAAAAAAGCCCCGCTTGCGATGACAAGCGGGGCTTTTTGTGGCGCAGGTGATAGCGGAATTAACGTTTGGCCGCCATCTCACGCAGGGCGTTCTTCTCGCTGTCAGACAGGAACGCCAGCTCCAGGCCATTGATTTGCGCCTGACGGATTTGCTCCGGGGTCAGACCTGCTTTCGGCGCAGCCACTTCGTACTCGTACGGCAGCTCAATGCCTTCCACGGCCGGGTCATCGGTATTCAGACAGGCCAGAATACCGTGATCGAGAAACTGCTTGAGCGGGTGTCCAGCCAGACTGGCCACTGTGCTGGTCTGGATATTTGAGGTCAGGCAGGATTCAATCCCGATCTTGTGCTCAGCCAGGTAATCCATCAGACGTGCATCCTCCACCGCTTTGACGCCGTGGCCGATACGTACTGCGCCCAGCTCCTGAATCGCCTGCCACATACTTTCCGGGCCAGCGGCTTCACCGGCATGCACTGTGACCTGAAGACCAGCATCGCGCACCTGCTTGAAATGACCGACGAACTGATCACCCGGCTGGCCCAGCTCATCGCCGGCCAGATCAACGGCAACCAGGTGGTCTTTCTGGCTCAGCAGGGCGTCCAGCTCCTGCTGGCAGGCCTGGGTGCCGAAAGTCCGGCTCATGATACCGATCAGGTTGGCTTTGATGCCGAAATCGCGACAACCGGCACGCACGCCGTCCACCACGGCTTCGACCACACCGGCAACGGGCAGATTGTGCTTCATCGCCATGTAATAGGGTGAAAAGCGCAGCTCGGCGTAGTCGATCCGGGCGTTGAGGGCATCTTCGACATTCTCGTAAGCTACCCGGCGGCAGGCCTCCAGATCGCCCAGTACCGCGACCCCCCAGTCCAGCTTGGACAGGAAAGCGACCAGGCTGGGTTCGGCCTCAACGATCTGAACATGCGGACGCAGCGATTCAAGGTCGTTGGCAGGCAGCGCCATCCCAAACTGCTGGCCCAACTCAAGAATGGTCTGAATGCGGATGTTACCGTCCAGATGACGGTGCAAATCGGTTAATGGCAGGTGTTTGCTTATCATGATCTTGGTATCCCGGAAAAACTGTAGCCTCAGTATAAGCAAATCTATGAAGACAATCATTACAGTCAGGGCGAGGATCTGGCCCGATCATCAAGATCGGGCTGATGTTTACTTCCGCTGTTGAAAAAAGCACCAGTTCTAACCACCCGTCGTGGTCAGATTATCAGTCACTGGCCATGTTGAGCTCTTTGAGTTTACGGGTCAGGGTGTTGCGCCCCCAGCCGAGCAGCTTGGCGGCTTCCTGCTTGTGGCCGTGGGTAAATTCCAGGGCGGTATCGAGCAGAATACGCTCAAACTCCGGCATGGCTTCGCCGAGTAAATTCTGGTTGCCCTGCTGCAATGCCTGACGGGCCCAGTGCTGCAGCGATTGCTGCCAGTGTGGCTCGCTGCCGTCGCCTTTCGGCTGGCTCTCGACCGCGGTCAGTTCGGGCGGCAGATCGGATGGCAGGATTTCGTTGCCGCTGGCCATCACGGTCAGCCAGCGACAGGTATTTTCCAGCTGGCGTACATTGCCCGGCCAGGACAGGCTGGTGAGCAGGGTTTCTGTGTCCGGATGCAGGGATTTGATTTCTACTCCCAGCTCATCGGAGGCCCGCTTTAAGAAGTGGCGGGTCAGCTGGGGAATATCCTGGCGGCGGTCTTTCAGCGCGGGCAGATGCACCCGGATGACATTCAGGCGGTGGAACAGATCTTCCCGGAAATCCCCTTTGGCCACCAGGCGTTCCAGATTCTGGTGAGTGGCCGCGATGATACGGACATCCACATTGATGGGAGAGTGACCGCCAACGCGGTAGAACTGGCCATCAGCCAGGACCCGCAGCAGGCGGGTCTGGATATCCAGTGGCATGTCGCCGATTTCATCCAGAAACAGGGTGCCGCCATTGGCCTGCTCAAAACGGCCCTGGCGGATGTTGTTGGCGCCGGTAAACGCGCCTTTTTCATGGCCAAACAGTTCAGATTCAATCAGATCTTTGGGAATGGCCGCCATGTTGAGGGCGATAAATTCGCTCTCCCGTCTCGGGCTGTGGCGATGCAGCGCCTGAGCCACCAGCTCTTTACCTGTACCGGATTCACCATTGATCAGCACGGAAATCGAGGAACGGGACAGGCGGCCGATGGCGCGAAACACTTCCTGCATCGCCGGTGCTTCGCCGATGATCTCCGGGGCCTGCTTGGTGATTTCTTCCGGCTGCTGCTGACGCTTTTGCTCCTGGCTGTGGGTGACTGCCCGCTCCACCAGGCTCACGGCTTCGTCGATATCAAAGGGCTTGGGCAGGTATTCAAACGCGCCTTCCTGATAAGCGTTCACGGCCGCATCCAGATCCGAGTGTGCCGTCATGATAATCACCGGCAGGGTGGGGTAATCATGATGCAGGTTACGCAGCAGTGTCAGACCATCCGTACCCGGCATCCGGATATCGGACACCAGCACATCCGGCACGCTGCGTTCCAGTGCTTCAACGACGCTGTCGGCATCGGCGAAGGTTTCGCAGCGCAGTCCGGCTGCATTCAGGGTGCGCTCCAGTACCCAGCGTATGGAGCTGTCATCGTCGACAACCCAGATTAGTCCTTTGCTCATCGCATGCCCTCCGTTGTGTCCTTTGTGTGCATGCCGGGCGTGATGGTTGATTAAATGATGTGCCCGGCTGCTTTGTTATTCTGTGGTTTGAATCGGTAGATAAATGGAAAATGTTGTCTGCCCCGGCCAGCTCGACACTTCAATTTTGCCGTGGTGCTGGTCAATTAAATTCTGGGCGATGGACAGGCCGAGCCCGTTCCCGCCTTCGCGGCCTGTGACCATGGGATAAAACAGGGTGTCCTGGATGTCGGCCGGAATGCCGGGCCCGTTGTCTATGATGTCAATCTTGGCCGCAATCCTGTGCCGCTGACCGTGAATCAGTGCCTGGTGCGCGGTGCGTGTTTGCAGCGTGATGACGCCTTCCCCCGGCTGCTGGCTCAGCGCCAGCGCAGCATTACTGACAATGTTTAAGATGGCCTGTTCCAGCTGTTCCGGATCCATGCTGAAATCCGGCAGACTGGGGTCATAATCGCGCTGGATACGCAGCCGTTGTTCCCTGTGATCCAGCGACACCAGCTGGCGCACTTTCTCGAGCACTACATGGATATTGCCGACCGTCCGGATACCGGGCTTTTGCGGCCCTAACAGGCGGTCAACCAGATTTCGCAGCCGGTCGGCCTGTTCGATGATCATCTGGGTGTATTCGGTGTAGCTGGGATCCGGCAGGGCTTTTTCCAGTAACTGTGCGGCGCCGCGCAATCCCCCCAGCGGGTTTTTGATCTCATGGGCCAGCCCGCGGACCAGCTCCTTGGCCGCTTGCTGCTGGGCGTGCTGGCTGATTTCCTGGCTGATACGTCTTTGCTGGTCGATAGGTTTCAGCTCCAGCAGGATCAGCACCTCTTTCTGCCAGCTCACCGGACTGGCATTGATTTCTAAGGTATGGTGACGGCCGTCAACGACTAAGGTGACTTCACCGTCGGTCAGTCCCTGTCCGCTTTGCACGGTTGACTGAATCAGGCCCAGATCAAGCGAGCTGTGCTGGAGCAGATCCGGAAAGCGGCAGCCGATCAATCGTCGCTGACTGCAGGACATCAGTTGCTCCGCTGCCGGGTTGACATAGCGTATCTTGAGCGATTCATCGAGCAGTATCACTGCAGTGACCAGATTACTCAGGATCAATGGCGTAAAAGCAGCAGTCACAGTCTCATCCTTGTGGTTATGGCCAGGGTGCCCGCTTGCGGAGCAAACACCGCTGGTGCGTTGCACTGTTTTGGTGCATTACAGTGTAGCCCGTCTTTTCTCTCTTGTGCAGCACAAAGTGAGTGCGTCCAGCCTTTTCGGCGATTGGTGACGGCAACGGCTTTGAAGCTGACGTCTGGTCATCAGTAAAGACGGTGAATCATCAAGAATAATGCAATAACCTTGCCGTCTTTTCCGGCTCGGTACAGTGATAAGATCTGACGGATAGCCGGGGAAACGGGATGACGGCATGTGGTGAAGCGAGGTGCGCCGAGGTGGGGCTGTCCGTCTGAAATGCAGCTTATCTTTGCCCTGTCTTGGTGAAACAGATAAAGAAAAGGCCTGCATGCGCAGGCCCTTGTCAGTGAATCTCTGGGGTCAGACTTATACTGAGTAGTACAGGTCGAATTCCAGTGGGTGAGTCGCCATGTTGATGCGCTCAACATCTTTCGATTTCAGGGCGATGTAAGAATCGATGAAATCGTCAGAGAATACGCCGCCAGCCGTCAGGAACTCACGGTCTTCATCCAGTGCTTTCAGGGCGATTTCCAGAGACTCTGCCACTTTTGGAATCTCTGCTGCTTCTTCTGCAGGCAGATCGTACAGGTCTTTATCCATTGCTTCGCCCGGGTGGATCTTGTTCTTGATACCGTCAAGACCAGCCATCAGCAAGCAGGCAAATGCCAGGTATGGGTTTGCTGCTGGATCCGGGAAGCGCGCTTCGATACGGCGTGCTTTCGGGCTTGGTACCACTGGGATACGGATAGACGCAGAGCGGTTACGCGCTGAGTAAGCCAGCATCACAGGGGCTTCGAATCCAGGAACCAGACGCTTGTACGAGTTGGTTGATGGGTTCGCAAAGGCGTTGATCGCGCGAGCGTGCTTGATGATACCGCCGATGTAGTACAGAGCCAGCTCAGACAGGCCGCCGTATTTGTCACCTGCAAACAGGTTCTGACCGTCTTTAGCCAGAGACTGGTGCACGTGCATACCAGAACCGTTGTCGCCAACCAGTGGCTTCGGCATGAAAGTGGCAGTTTTGCCAAAAGCATGCGCTACGTTATGAACCACATATTTGTAGATCTGGATTTCATCCGCTTTAGAAGTCAGGGTGTTGAAACGAGTTGCGATTTCGTTCTGACCCGCAGTTGCTACTTCGTGGTGGTGTGCTTCAACAACCAGACCCATTTCTTCCATGATCAGACACATGGCAGAACGGATATCTTGTGATGAGTCAACCGGTGCAACCGGGAAGTAACCGCCTTTGACGCCAGGACGGTGACCTTTGTTACCGCCTTCGACGGTAGAACCTGTGTTCCAGGCCGCTTCGATGTCGTCAATTTTGAAGAAAGAACCGGACATATCGGTAGCAAACTTCACGTCGTCGAACAGGAAGAATTCTGGCTCAGGACCGACCAGCACTGTGTCTGCGATGCCGGTGCTGCGCATGTATTCTTCGGCGCGCTTGGCAATTGAACGTGGGTCACGGTCGTAGCCTTGCATAGTGGCAGGCTCAAGGATGTCACAGCGGATGTTCAGCGTGGCATCTTCAGTAAATGGGTCCAGCACGGCAGTTGATGCGTCAGGCATCATCACCATGTCTGATTCGTTAATTCCTTTCCAGCCAGCGACCGAAGAACCATCGAACATTTTACCGTCTTCGAAGAAGTCTGCGTCAATCTGGTGAGCGGGGATAGAGATGTGTTGCTCTTTACCTTTGGTATCGGTAAAGCGTAGGTCAACAAATTTAACTTCGTTTTCCTGGATCAACGCGAGTACGTTTTCTACTGACATCTTAAGTAACCTCCGGTGTTAGATTTGGGCAACTGGCCGCAAAAAATTTTGGAAAGGAACAGTGATTTGTTCCGATACATAGAAGTTTGCGAAATCCATGCCAACTTTTTAAATCCCCAAAATTGCCATATTTACGCCCTGTTATGGCGCTCAGTGCAAAAAATCATGGGCTCCATTGCACTGATATGGTGATTTCGTGCACCATAATGGTGCGAGTGGGGATTATCTCCCTCTTTGTCACTCCGTTTCACCCGAATGCAAAGACATCGGCTATATTTAGCCCACGCTGGTGAATTGTCAATCGTCTGCGCGGCGGCTTGTGTTCACTTTATTGCACCAAAAAAAGCATGGCGCTGGGCGTTGATTTTAATTGACTGTTTTTATTGGTTTTTTACCTTGTGTTCCTGCGGCTGCTGTCAGTTTCGTTCCGGCGTGATGATATAAATCACATATTTGCTGGGTTTTGACGTAAAATCTGGTAGATTATGAGCCGTTTTTTTAATCAGTGACTGCCTGTTTTCAGGGGGTCGCAACATCTGAGTGAATGCCAAATCCATGTCTAATCCACAGATCGATAAATTACGTAATATCGCAATCATTGCGCACGTAGACCACGGTAAAACCACCCTGGTTGATAAACTGCTGCAGCAATCAGGTACCTTGGACTCCCGTGGCGGCGTTGAAGAACGCGTGATGGACTCCAACGATATCGAGAAAGAGCGTGGCATTACCATCCTGGCGAAAAACACCGCCATCAACTGGAATGATTACCGCATCAATATCGTGGACACCCCAGGGCACGCCGACTTCGGTGGCGAAGTAGAGCGTATTATGTCGATGGTGGATTCTGTTCTGCTGATCGTTGACGCAGTTGACGGCCCGATGCCGCAAACTCGCTTCGTGACCCAGAAAGCGTTCGCTCACGGTTTGAAGCCAATTGTTGTTATCAACAAAATCGACCGTCCGGGCGCGCGTCCTGACTGGGTGATGGATCAGGTATTCGATCTGTTTGACAATCTGGGTGCGTCTGATGACCAGCTGGACTTCCAGGTGGTTTACGCCTCAGCACTGAATGGCTGGGCAACCCGTGAAGAAGGCGAAACCGGCGAAAACATGGAACCGCTGTTCCAGGCCATCGTTGATAACGTAGCGCCACCAGCGGTTGACGTTGACGGCCCGCTGCAAATGCAAATCTCTCAGCTGGACTACAGCTCTTATGTTGGCGTGATCGGTGTTGCCCGTGTCACCCGTGGTTCGGTGAAGCCAAACCAGCAAGTGACCATTATTGGTGCAGACGGTAAAACCCGTAACGGTAAAGTCGGCACTGTCATGGGCTACCTGGGTCTGGAGCGTCACGACATCGAGCGTGCCACTGCCGGTGACATCATCGCCATCACAGGTCTGGGTGAGCTGAAAATCTCTGACACTATTTGTGACCAGAACGCGGTTGAAGCACTGCCAGCCCTGAGCGTGGATGAGCCAACTGTAACCATGACCTTCCAGGTGAACACTTCGCCGTTTGCCGGTAAAGAAGGTAAGTTCGTGACCTCCCGTAACATTCTGGAGCGTCTGCAGAAAGAACTGGTCCACAACGTTGCGCTGCGCGTTGAAGAAACGGAAGACCCGGACAAATTCCGCGTGTCAGGCCGTGGTGAACTGCACCTGTCGATTCTGATCGAAAACATGCGCCGCGAAGGCTTCGAGCTGGCGGTATCTCGTCCTGAAGTAATCATCAAAGAAGAAAACGGCCAGCTGATGGAACCGTTTGAAACGGTGACCATTGACGTGATGGAAGAGCACCAGGGCGGCATCATGGAGAAAATCGGCCTGCGTAAAGGTGAGCTGAAAGACATGGCACCAGACGGTAAAGGCCGGGTGCGTATGGATTTCGTCATGCCTTCTCGTGGTCTGATCGGTTTCCAGACTGAGTTCATGACCCTGACTTCAGGCTCTGGCCTGATTTACCACACGTTCGACCATTACGGTCCGCACAAAGGCGGTGAGATCGGTCAGCGCGTCAACGGTGTACTGATTGCAAACGCCGCAGGTAAAGCGCTGACCAACGCCCTGTTCAACCTGCAGGAGCGTGGTCGTCTGTTTATCGGTCACGGTGTGGAAGTGTACGAAGGTATGGTGATCGGTATTCACAGCCGTGACAATGACCTGACGGTCAACGCCCTGAAAGGCAAGCAGCTGACCAACGTCCGTGCATCAGGCACCGATGATGCGCAGGTGCTGACCACGCCAATTAAATATACCCTGGAGCAGGCACTGGAATTCATCGATGACGATGAGCTGGTGGAAGTGACGCCGGAAAGCATCCGTATCCGTAAGAAACTGCTGACGGAAACGGATCGTAAGCGCGCGAGCCGTGGTGCGAAGTAACAACTGAACTTGTGCACTCTTTGGGTGCACAGTTAAAAATCCCCCGTTCCGGTTCAGCCGGCGGGGGATTTTTTTATTCAGGCCGAAACCAGATTAGCTGCGGCTTAGCTGGGCCACAAAGCGCTCAGACTCACTGATCGCGGCGCGCATATCGCTGATCGCACGCTGGATATCGCGTTCAAGCGAGCGGAACTCGCCCTGCAGCGAGCCAATCGCTGCCGCATTGAGGTTGTGTTTCAGGTACAGGCTGTTATCCCGCAGCGTATCCAGCACAGGTGCCATTTTGCCTTCTGCTCTGTGCATGGCAGCAATCATCTTGCTGTAAGAGGCGCGGGTGGCTTTGAGTTTGGCTTCGCTGTCGCGGCGCAGGGCCGCGCTGGAATACAGGCTCAGTTCTTCCTGCCATTCATCGAACAGGGCCTCTGAGACATTTTCAATCGCCGCGATGCGGTCGCTGACCTTTTCGGCGGCATCGGCACTGGCTTCATACTGCGCGTTCACCCGGTGATAGGTCTCTTCCAGCGTGCCCCCCTCAAAGCGGGTGAGTGACTGTAAAGCGGCCAGCGCTGAGGTAAACTGTTCCTGGGCGTCTTTTTGCGCCTCAGTGGCGTCTTCGACACGGTCGACCATAATATCGCGTTTATGAACACCGACGGATTCCATGGCAGAATAGTAGGCGCTCTGGCAACCCGACAGCAGTGTCAGGCTCAGGATCAGGGCAAAAGCATATGGCATAAAAGCTCCTGGCTGGCGCTCGGGCTGGTTGTTATTCCCATCCGGACGCACTATGTTGTTGATATACCCCAATATCCATGACACGGCTGTTCAGAACCAGAATGCGGCATCTTTGAAAGGGCTGAAGTGAACTCTGTCGCGAGTCGGGTCGTTTGGTCGTTAAACGATAAACAACAAAGATTAATTCAATATGGCTGATATGAAAATAACGTCCGGGCCGGGTTTGCGCCAGACGGTCACAGAACTCTGGCAATTTGCGCAGTATTTGTACCGCCGCATTGATCATGACCGTCTGACGGTGACGGCCGGCTCTATGGCCTATGTGACACTGCTGTCGCTGGTGCCGATGATCACTGTAGTGCTGTCAGCGCTGTCGAGTTTCCCTGTGTTTGCCTCGCTGGGCGAGCAGCTGCAGGCTTTTGTGTTTGAAAATTTTGTGCCGACAGCCGGGGATGTGGTGCAGAGCTATCTCAATCAGTTTGTTGCAAATGCCGGCAAAATGACGGCTGTGGGGATCGGGGCCTTGTTTGTGGTTGCCATCTTGCTGATCTCCACCATCGATAAATCACTGAATTACATTTTCCGGGTGCGTCAGCACCGCCGCGTGGTGATCTCGTTTTCAATTTACTGGATGGTGCTGACACTGGGGCCGATTCTGGTCGGCTCCAGCCTGGCGATCAGCTCTTACCTGGCGTCACTGAATGTTCTGGGCAGCGAAACCGTGAACGGTTTTGTACAGCAGCTGTTGCGCGGCCTGCCTGTGCTGATGTCGACCCTGGCCTTTCTGGGCCTGTACATGCTGGTACCTAACACCAAAGTCCGGTTGCGTAATGCACTGATTGGTGCTCTGATTGCCAGTGCCTTGTTTGAGCTGAGCAAGAAAGCTTTTGCACTCTATATTACCAATTTTCCGTCTTACCAGCTGATCTACGGCGCACTGGCTGTGGTGCCGATTTTGTTTGTGTGGGTGTACCTGTGTTGGTGTATTGTGTTGCTGGGCGCAGAAATCACCGCCAGCTTGTGTGAAGAACAGCATTGGCGCCAGCGGGGGGAAACACCGCACGGCTCAAGTGAGGATGAAAAACAGCCTTTGGCTTCCGTGGACGGCGATCATCAAAAGGTAAAGGCGGCCCGGACTGATCACACAGCAGAACAACAAAAAACCGCGAAGACGTACAAGGATACAAAATGATTGCGCTGATACAACGCGTGAGTGAAGCCAGTGTTACCGTTGATGGCAAAGTGACCGGCGCCATTGGCAAAGGGTTACTGGTTTTACTCGGGGTCGAAAAAGGTGACGATGAAGCCAAAGCCCGCCGGTTGCGCGATAAAGTGCTGGGCTACCGGGTGTTTGAAGATGATGCCGGTAAAATGAATCTCAATGTGCAGCAGGCGGGGGGCAGTGTGCTGGTGGTTTCGCAGTTCACGCTGGCTGCCGATACCAACAGCGGGATGCGCCCGAGCTTTTCAACCGGGGCAAGTCCGGCGGACGCCGAGCGCTTGTACGACTATTTTGTGGCGGCTTGCCAGGAAAGCACGGTCCGCACCGAAACGGGTATCTTTGCCGCTGATATGAAAGTGGCGCTTCTTAATGATGGTCCTGTCACTTTCTGGCTGCAGTGCTAGCCTTCATCCTAGAGCTGTGACCAAGATCGTTTGCTGAAAACCGTGGCCGTTTGCGCAGCAAAGCACCCACAGGTGGAGCGTACGAGCGCCCAAATGGAATTGAATGACTGGAGAAGGACGCGATGTTTCGATTGATCACCCCGCAAACAGAGGCGGAACTGGCCCGCTATTTTGACTTTCGCTGGCGGATGTTGCGCCAGCCCTGGCATATGCCGGTGGGGTCTGAGCGCGATGCCTATGACGCCCTGAGCAGCCATCGGATGATCGTGGATGATGACGGTCAGCCAGTGGCGATTGGTCGCTTGTATATGACGCCGGAAAATGACGGCCAAATCCGGTATATGGCGGTTGATCCCAATTACCGCAATAAAGGGATGGGCGGTCTGCTGCTGATGGCGCTGGAATCACTGGCCCGACAGGAAGGGGCCAAGCGGCTGGTCTGTAATGCCCGCGAAGAAGCGATTCGCTTTTATCAGATCAACGGCTTTGCCAATCAGGGTGAACTGAGCGAGGAACGCGGCCCGGTTCGTCATCAGCAGATGCTGAAATACCTGGATCCGTTAACAGAAGTGGTGCGACATCCGGACTGGTGTCAGGAACTGCAGGATGTCTGGCAGTCCCATATTCCGATCAGTGAAAAAATGGGCGTCAAAATCAGTCAGTACACCGGGTATCGGTTTGAAGTCAGCGCGGTACTGAATGCGAATCTCAACCCGAGGGCGACCATGTTTGCCGGCAGTATTTTTACCATGGCGACGCTGGCCGGCTGGGGATTTCTCTGGATGCTGCTGAAAGAGCGCCAGCTAGAGGCCGATATCATGCTGGTTGACAGTCATATTCGTTATTCTGCCCCGGTCAAATCACGTCCTCGTGCTGTTGCTGGCGTGGAAACCCTTACCGGCGATCTGGATCGGATCGCCAATGGCCGTAAAGGGCGCATGGTGGTGGAAGTGCAGGTGTTCAGCGATGAATCCCATGCGGCGACCTTCACCGGAACCTATATGCTGTTTCGCTCGCAGGGCAGTAAGGCCGTGTCCTGCTGATGCTTGTGCCAGCGTTTGGTGAGCTGCTGGCAGCCATCGCTTGCCTTGAGCTCGATGTCACGTCCGGATGGGGTCGCCAGATCCCACTCTCCCTTCAGTTCCGCCTTTAGCTGCTGGCCCTGCAGGGTCAGCGGTTGCATGGTGATGCGTCCCCGATCTGCCTGCAGCTTGAGCGGACTCAGCGTGACTGGCAACTTGGCTGGGGGCTGACCTGTGCTGAGTGGCGTCACGGCCAGTGTTGTCTCATTCTGCCACCCCTGCAGCAGTGAGGCTTCGCTTTGGGTCAGGGACTGCTGGCGGAAGGCTGCATTAAGTTGGCCATCCAAACTGTAAGCCAGGCCGCGGTGAAATTGCCCCAGGCCACTTGCCTGGGCGCTGATATCCATTTTTCCCTGCAGCGGGAGCGGCAGTCCCAGCCAGTGACTCAGCATCTGCGACGGCAGGCTGTCGCCGGTCAGAGACAGTGCCCAGGGCCAGCCCGCTTCGCTGAGCCGGATATCGGCGCTGCCTTCTAACAGACCTTCTTCAATCGGCAGGTTGAGCCGCGTGATTTGCCAGTGCCCGGCCTGGCTGCTCATGGTCAGCAGCGGATCGTGCAGGGTGATTTGACGGATATGGGTGAAACCGGCACCGGCATTGAGTTCACCTTGCCACAGCCCGGGTTGTCCCTGTCGCAGCAGGACCAGCCCGGTGCCGTCCAGATTGATATCACTGATCTGAAAAGGCAGCGGCGCATAGGTGCCGGTCAGCTGACTGTAGCCGACAGAGAGCTGATCCACGGTCAGGGTAGCCAGCTGGCGCCACCACTGATCGACGTGAGCCTGCAACGGTGTTTGCGGGGCGCTGTCGTGCATCAGCCAGGCCTGGATGGCTTCTGGCATCACCCAGCGAATCCCTTTGAGTTCCAGCTGATGCAGCAACATGGCTTCAGGCGTCAGGGTGGCCTCAGCGCGGAGGTAGCCTTCAAGCATCCGGGCCGAAAAGCCGTTCAGGCTGATCTGCTCAGGGCTGAAGTGCAGCTCAGTCAGGGGGGAGTCCAGCAGCAGGTCATGCCAGCGTAGCGTATCGGCTCCCAGCGACAAACGGGCATCCTGTTGTTGCCACAGCGTGCCGGGCCAGTGCCAATTTTCAAGCGCCAGATTGGCATGATTCGCGCTGTATTCTTCATGCTCCAGGCTGCTGTCGAGGATATCCAGGCGGCGTAAATCGACGCTCAGCCCGGACTCGCGGGCCTGTGCGCTCAGCTCTGATAAAGGTTGGATCGGGAAATCTTTGTCGATCTTCAGGCCATTGGCGGTGAGCTGGTGGATGACCAAAGTCTGCTGTTCGGTCTGATATTCCGCCTGGCCGTGGAATCTGGCACCTTGCCAGTTCAATGATAAGCCGTACAGAGTCCAGGCCTGGGCCTTGTGTTCTCCGTCCAGGAGTACCTGCTGCAGTGTCTGATTGTGCCAGATGATCTGCTCGGCCGACAGGCGAAAGTCTCCGCTGAAGTCTCCCCAGCTTTGGGGGCTGTTTTGCCAGTTATCGAGTTCGAGGCGGGCGTTGGCCAGCTGCAACCCGGGGACAGACAGGGTCAGTTTGGTCACAGCCAGACGGCGTGCACTGAGCTGGCCGCTTTCCAGTTCAATCGTCGGTAACTGCTCGAGATTGACGCCTTGGATCAGCAGGCTGTTAAAATGCCAGCCCCGCTGGTAGAAAGTCGCCGGGGACAGCCAGAGATCAATCTGCTCCGCCCTCAGTGCAGGGGCATCTGCTCGCTGCCAGTCAGGCTGGATCAGCCGTACATGCAGCGGATCGCTGTGCAGTGAATATTGCACGCCGGCCACCACAATCCCTTCATAGCCGGCGCCTTTTAAGAGTGTGTTCACCAGCGCGGCGCTGTGGCGGGTATGCAGCAGGATGACAATGATAGTCGTCGCCATCAGCAGCAAAATCATCAGGGTAGCCAGTATTTTAGCGAAGAAACGCATGCCGAACTCCATATCAGCCGCCCAACCATGTTTAGGCCGCTGCCGGGCAATCGGGCGGTGATGAAAGTCTTGAGAAAAAGGCATGGTCAGGCCGGTGTAAAAAGAGTGAAGGAAATACGGTTACTTGGCAAGGAATGCGGCTGAATTTTGTTGCTGATTTAGCGTTTCATGAAAGAAGTCGTGCGGGTGTGCGCTTGCTTCAGAGACAAAAAAGCCCTGCAGCGCAGGGCTTTGATCTTTCAGGGTGTCGATTAGTCCAGTTGTGGACCAGCAGCGACCAGCGCCGCGCCTTGTTCGTTGTCTGTGTACTTCTCGAAGTTGTTGATGAAGAGTTTGGCCAGATCGTTGGCTTTCGCTTCCCATGCCGCTTCGCTGTCATAAGTATCGCGCGGATCCAAAATCGCAGGATTTACACCCGGCAATGCCGTCGGTACTGTCAGATTGAAAATCGGCACTTGCTTGGTCTCAGCGTTTTCAATCGAACCGTCGAGAATAGCATCAATAATGGCACGGGTATCCTGGATAGAGATACGCTTGCCTGTGCCGTTCCAGCCTGTGTTGACCAGATAGGCCTCAGCGCCTGCCGCTTCCATGCGTTTGACCAGCACTTCCGCATATTTGGTCGGGTGCAGACTCAGGAAAGCATTGCCAAAACAGGCCGAGAAGGTCGGTGTTGGCTCTGTGATGCCACGCTCAGTGCCGGCCAGCTTCGCGGTAAAGCCGGACAAAAAGTGGTACTTGGTCTGCTCAGGCGTCAGTTTGGAGACAGGCGGCAGGACACCGAAGGCGTCGGCTGACAGGAAAATCACCTTGTTGGCATGGCCACCGCGGGAGACCGGCTTCACAATGTTATCAATGTGGTACAGCGGGTAGGATACCCGGGTGTTTTCGGTTTTAGAGCCATCGTCAAAATCGATGGTGCCGTCAGGACGAACGGTCACGTTTTCCAGCAGGGCGTCACGACGGATTGCATTGTAGATATCCGGTTCGGCTTCTTTCGACAGCTTGATGGTTTTGGCATAACAGCCACCTTCGAAGTTGAAGACACCGTTGTCGTCCCAGCCGTGCTCGTCGTCGCCAATCAGTTTGCGTTTTGGATCGGTCGACAGCGTGGTTTTACCAGTGCCGGACAGGCCAAAGAACACAGCGACATCACCGTTTTCACCCTGATTCGCCGAGCAGTGCATCGAGGCGATGTCCTGCAGCGGCAGGAAGTAGTTCATCATGGAGAACATGCCTTTCTTCATCTCGCCGCCGTACCAGGTACCGCCGATCAACTGCATGCGTTCAGTCAGGTTGAACACGGTGAAGTTTTCTGAGTGCATGCCATGCTGCTGCCACTGGTCGTTGGTGCACTTCGCACCATTCATCACCACAAAGTCGGGTTCAAACGTGGCCAGCTCTTCGTCACTCGGGCGGATGAACATGTTCTTCACAAAGTGTGCCTGCCAGGCCACTTCCGTGATGACGCGGATACACAAGCGGGTATCCGGGTTCGCACCGCAGTAACCGTCGACCACGAACAGGCGTTTGCCGGAGAGCTGATTGGCGACCAGCGCTTTCAGATCGCTCCAGACTTCAGGGCTGAGCGGCTTGTTGTCATTGCTGCCCTGATCTGACCACCACAGGGTATCGCGTGTGGTGTCGTCTTTGACGATGTACTTATCTTTCGGAGAACGACCGGTAAAGATGCCTGTGTCCACAGAGACAGCGCCCAGCTCCGTCACTACGCCTTTTTCATAACCTTCCAGACCAGGTCTGGTTTCTTCTTCAAAAAGCACTTCGTAGGAAGGATTACGAAGAACTTCTTTTACGTGATGGATACCATACTGAGACAAATTCAGCTGTTGGTGGACCTTTTCATCTTCGGCGTGCATGACTGTCATTCGCGACTCCTTGGGGGGTAAGAGGTAGTTAGGCTGTCTTTTTTTACCCTGCGTACAGGGAGGTAACTTTTTTAGTAACCACTTACAAAATAGGGTTACTTTCTAGTGTTTTTATCTGTACCTAGCCTAATTTTACCCTGTCTGGAAAGGTTTATGCCAGTGTAAGTGATTAATATTCCTTGCCAATTAAGCGCGAATAAGCTGTGCCTGCGTTTCAGAAAACAGCATAAAAGTGTGGGGAAGTTAAAAAAAAAGCCAGCATGTAGCTGGCTTATGTAATTTACTTTCAGTCTTAATAATGGCTGAAAATTAATGAAGCTGCGAATCGTCGGCTTCAGAGCCGCTTTCGAACAGGCTGGTGATATCAAAACTGTCGAAATCGTAGCTGGTACCACAGTAGTCACAATGCAGAGAGACTTTGCCTTCTTCATGTAAAATACGTTCGACTTCATGACGATCCAGCAGTTTAATCGCACCGGCGCTGCGCTCGCGGGAGCAGCCGCAGTGGAAAATCACTGGTTGCGGATCGAAGAGTTTCACTTTTTCCTGATGGTACAGTCGGTACAGGACGTCCTGAGCAGGCAGGCTGAACAGTTCTTCATTCTTCACTGTCTCTGTCAGCTGCTCCAGGTGCTCAAAATCACTGGCATCGCCTTTACCATCTGGCAGGATCTGCAGCAGCATGCCTGCGGCTTTCGCCTGGCCGTCGGCCTCACCGGTGCGCAGCCAGATCCGGGTCGCTAATTGCTCCGAATTGGCAAAGTAGCTCTCCAGACATGCAGCTAACGTGTCGCCTTCCAGGCCGACTACACCCTGATAGCGTTCACCCTGATTTGGCGTGATGGTAATGATCATATGGCCTTTGCCCATCAGATCGTGAATGTTGCCCTCTGCAGCCAGATCACCATCCCAACGTGCGACACCGCGCATCTGTTGGTTGTGATCGCCATTAATGACAGCCAGTTTCACAGGACCGTCACCTTGCAACTGTACCGTGATCGAGCCTTCGAATTTCAGCGTAGCTGTCAGCAGGCTGGTTGCAACCAGCAATTCGCCCAGGAGTGTTTGCAAAGGCGCAGGGTAGTCCTTGCTGGCAATAATGTGCTGATAGGTATCGGTGAGCTGTACGAGTTCACCACGAACAGACACATCGTCAAACAGGTAACGGTAAAGATTATCGCTGGTCATGATTTGGTTTTCTCCGGCACTCACTGTCAGTGATTGCTTTTAAACTTAAGTATATCGCGTCGCTGCTTTTTATCCGGGCGCTTGTCCGGGTGCGGATTGTGCGAATTGAGTTTACGCAGCTGCGCCTGTTGCTCGCGTTGAGTCAGGCTGGCGGCAGTTTCCTGATAAAGGGTCTGGGCCTCTGGTGCGCCACGACGGGTACCAGAGACTTTGAGGACAGTGACTGTTTTTTCCTCATTCCCTTGCCGAAGTTTGATTTCGGCTCCCAGCTCGACAAGTTTACTGGGTTTGGAGCGCTGGCCGTTGTAGTGCACTTTTCCGCCGTCGATCATGTTGCGGGCGATCGAGCGGGTTTTGTAAAAGCGGGCAGCCCACAACCATTTGTCCAAACGCACTTCTGTTGTCTCGGATTCGGAGGGTTGCCGACTCATAAAATAGGCTCCTTACCCAAACGGGCGCTAAAAATATCACAATGGGCATGCTGCGTCAGCTGCATGGGGTGTTTACCTGCCGGACTGTTTTGGTTCTGGCATTTTGCTTATCGGAGCAAGCCGGAGATAAGCTGTTGCACAGACTGAGTAACACCCAGAAAAGTCAGGGAAAATACCCTGGATTTGGGCTTGGTTTGACACCCTGTATTCAGCGCAAGTGGTTTTGCCGGAATGCAATGTGAGTCTCAGGCCTTGTTTTATTGCACAAAAAGTCAGCACAACAGGTACACAGTAGCTATTAAATGGTGATGCCGGATCGCAAATTCAACAATGAATGGGAATTTCCTCACACGAAATAACACACGGCTAAATGAGTAGTATTTTTTCAGTGAGTGGGTTTGCTATATTAACCTGTCATGCAACAGGATGAGCGTCGGGATTACAGTAAGCGAAAATCCGCTTGAAATAACTGGAACTCAATCCGGACTTTTCTTGTCATATTATTGATTACAAAGCGTCATGAGGCAGAAAACAGCAAATGGATGTAGCTAGGGTAACAATGCACTGGCGTCAGGCAGTGACGGGAAAACGTATGCCCTCAATGCAGTCTCTGACCCGAATCGTGACTTGGTGTCTGGTGGTTGTTCTGGCCTGGATGCTGGGGCGTCTTGTGTGGTCGGCATTGCAGCCGGTGGAAGCGCCACCGGCCTGGCAGGCACCCAGTATTCAATCTGGCGGGGCGAATCAGCAGGGGCTGCAAGTGTCAGAACTGCTGACTTTGGAGTTGTTTGGCCGCTATCAGGCGGATGCCCCGAAGGTCATTCCCCAGCAGCCAGTGAAACAGGACGCGCCTGAGACCAAACTGAATCTGACCCTGGTTGGGGTGGTCGCGAGTAATAATCCGCAAACCAGTCTGGCGGTGATCACCAACCGGGGGAAGCAGAACACCTATGGTTTGAATGAAGCCATTGACGGCACACGCGCGACATTGCAGGGCGTGTTTGTCGATCGGGTGATTATCCGTAATAACGGACGTGATGAGACCCTGATGCTGGATGGGCTGAAGTTTGGCCAGAACGGAACTCAGAGTTCAACGCCTTCGACTGCGCCGGTTGCCCGACAGGCACCTGAGCCGACCGTGCAACCCGAGCCTGCCGAGGCTGAGGGTGCCGGTGACGATCTGGCACAGATCAAACAAGAGATCATGGAGAAACCGCAAAACCTCTTTTCATACATTCGTTTATCCCAGGTAAAGCAGGATGATGAGCTGATAGGTTACCGGGTGAATCCGGGTAAAAACCGTGTGCTTTTTGATGCCGTGGGGCTGCAGCCGGAAGATCTGGCTGTGAGTCTGAACGGCAATGATTTGAAAGACCCGGCCGTGATGGCACGGTTGTGGACTGAGCTGTCCTCTGCCACTGAGCTGACATTAACCGTCGAGCGGGATGGGCAGTTACATGACATATTGATAGAGCTGCAATAGCAGCATGAATACATTGCGTCTGTACGCAGGAGTTTTTTGTGAAAAAATGGATGGGTAAGGGCACCCTGTGGCTGGCGGCCAGCTTGTTGTCGACGTCTCTGATGGCAAGTGAGTTCAGTGCCAGTTTCAAAGGAACTGATATTCAAGAGTTTATCAACATAGTTGGACGCAATCTGCAAAAGACAATTATTGTTGATCCCTCGGTCAGAGGACAGGTCAATGTGCGCAGCTATGATCTGCTGAACGACGAGCAGTACTACCAGTTTTTCCTCAATGTGCTGGAAGTCTACGGGTTTGCGGTTGTCGAGATGGAAAACGGCGTCCTGAAAGTGATTCGTGACAAAGACGCGAAAATTTCCTCGATCCCTGTCGTGGACAGTAAAAGCCAGGCCCAGGGGGATGAAGTGGTGACCCGGGTGGTGGCGGTCCGCAATGTTTCCGTCAGAGAGCTGTCTCCTTTATTACGTCAGCTGAATGATAACGCAGGCGCGGGGAACGTGGTGCACTATGATCCGGCCAACATCATCATGATTACCGGTCGTGCTGCTGTGGTGAACCGCCTGGCGGATATCATTGAGCGGGTTGACCGCGCCGGTGATAAAGAAATCGACGTGGTCGAGCTCAACAATGCTTCTGCCGCTGAGATGGTGCGGATTGTCGATGCCCTGAATAAGTCAGCCGATGCCAAGTCGACGCCTGAATTTCTGCAGCCGAAATTAGTCGCGGATGAGCGCACCAACTCTGTGCTGCTGTCCGGCGATCCGAAAGTGCGTGAACGCCTGAAACGCCTGATCCGCCAGTTGGATAAAGAAATGGCCAGTTCAGGTAATAACCGTGTTGTTTATCTCAAATATGCCAATGCCGAAGAGCTGGTTGATGTCCTCAAAGGGGTATCCGATAACCTGCAGGCCGAAAAGCAGGGCAATGGTCAGGCCGCGGCTGTCGCAAAGAGCAACGATGTGATGATAGCCGCGCATGCCGACACCAATGCCCTGATCCTGACGGCGCCGCCGGATATCATGCGCGCGCTGGAAAACATTATTGCCCAGTTGGATATCCGCCGCGCTCAGGTGCTGATTGAAGCCATGATCGTGGAACTGTCTGAAGGGGCCGGTATTAACTTTGGTATCCAGTACGGTTCGAAAGAAAACGGGATCGTGCAGTTTAATAACTCCAATGTACCGGTCGGACAGTATCTGATTGGTCTGGAAGAAGCAAAAGATACCACCCGGACCGAGCAGCGTTTTGACAACAATAACAACCTGGTTGATGTGGAAGTCACCGAAAGCGGCGATTTCTCGACACTGGGCCAGGTACTCTCTGGTGCCAATGGCGCGGTACTGGGCTTGATCATGGGTGACTGGACCATGCTGGTCAATGCGGTGGCCACAGACCGTGAATCGAATATCCTGTCTTCGCCCAGCATTACCGTGATGGACAATGGCGAAGCCTCCTTTATTGTCGGTGAGGAAGTGCCGGTCGTCACCGGCTCAACGGCAAGTTCCAATAACGACAACCCCTTCCAGACCGTGGAACGTAAAGAAGTGGGTATCAAGCTCAAAGTGACCCCGCAAATTAACGAAGGGGATTCTGTCCAGCTCAAGATTGAACAGGAAGTGTCGAACGTACTGGGCGCCAATGGCGCGGTTGACGTGCGTTTCTCCAAGCGACAGCTTACGACCTCAGTGCTGATCCAGGACGGCCAGATGATTGCTCTGGGTGGTCTGATCCAGGATGAGACTAACGAAAATGAATCCAAGATCCCGATTCTTGGCGATATTCCTATCCTGGGCCACCTTTTTAAATCCAACAATACCAGCAAGGGCAGAACCAATCTGATGGTCTTTATCAAGCCGACCATTATTCGGGATGGCGTCACGGCCGATGGGATTACCCAGCGTAAGTACAACTATATCCGGGCAGAGCAGCTGTATAAGGCTGATGAAGGCCTGCGTTTGATGCCGGAGACTAAAACCCCGGTATTGCCGAGATATGGCGAAGATATTTCTCTGCCCCCTGAAGTACGGGCATTTGTCTCCCGTCTGGAGGAGAAGTGATGGACACGCTGCGCCCGGCGGATCTGGTGCAGTTCCGTTTGCCGTTTTCTTTCGCCAAGCGCCATAAAGTGGTGCTTGAGACGGGTGAACACGGCAGGGTGCTCTACCATGAAGGTCCGTTAAAAGCTGTGGTGCTGGCGGAAGTGCGCCGGGTGTCCGGCCGCAGTTTCCGCGTGGAAGCGCTGGAGCCTCATGCCTTTGAACAAAGACTGACGGATGCCTATCAGCGTGATTCGTCGGAAGCGCGTCAGCTGATGGAAGATCTGGGTTCTGACAGCGATGACTTTTTCTCGCTAGCCGAAGAATTACCGCAAACCGAAGATCTGCTGGAATCGGAAGATGACGCGCCCATCATCAAGCTGATCAACGCCATGCTGGCCGAAGCGATCAAGGAAGGGGCTTCGGATATCCATATCGAAACCTTCGAGAAGACTTTATCGATTCGCTTTCGCGTCGATGGCGTGCTGCGTGAGGTGCTGACGCCGAGCCGTAAGCTGGCGCCGCTGCTGGTCTCGCGGATTAAAGTCATGGCCCGGCTGGATATTGCCGAGAAACGTGTGCCTCAGGATGGCCGGATTTCTCTGCGTATCGGCGGCCGGGCGGTGGACGTGCGGGTGTCGACCATGCCGTCCTCGCACGGCGAGCGTGTCGTCTTGCGTCTGCTGGATAAAAATGCAACCCGGCTGGATTTACACAGCCTGGGTATGACGCCCCGTATTCATGAAAGCTTCCAGTATCTGATTGCTCGTCCGCACGGCATCATACTGGTGACCGGTCCGACCGGTTCGGGTAAATCGACCACCTTATATGCCGGCCTGCAGGAGCTGAACAGCCATGAGCGCAATATCCTGACGGTTGAAGATCCGATTGAATTTGATATCGATGGGATCGGTCAGACACAGGTGAATACCAAAGTCGACATGACCTTTGCCCGGGGGCTGCGGGCGATTCTGCGTCAGGACCCGGATGTGGTGATGGTCGGTGAGATCCGCGATCTGGAAACCGCCTCCATTGCGGTGCAGGCCTCTCTGACTGGTCATATGGTGATGTCGACCCTGCATACTAACACTGCGATTGGTGCGGTGACGCGTTTGCGTGATATGGGCATCGAGCCTTTCCTGGTGTCTTCTTCTTTGCTGGGGGTACTGGCGCAACGTCTGGTTCGGACGCTGTGCCTGCATTGCCGCGATCCCTATCAGGCCGACAGTGAACAGAAAAAGCTGTTTGATGTGCCTGAATATGAGTCATTGACCCTCTACCATGCGGTGGGTTGTGAGCATTGTAATCACAAAGGCTATCGTGGCCGGACCGGGATTCACGAACTGCTGCTGGTGGACGAACAGGTACAGGAGTTGATCCATGCTGATGCCGGTGAGCAGGCGATAGAGAAAGTGATCCGTCAGCACACCCCGAGTATCCGCGATGATGGTCTGGCCAAAGTCCGCCAGGGGATCACCACGCTTGAAGAAGTGATGCGAGTGACCAGGGAGGGCTGATGGCAGCATTTGAATATAAGGCGCTGGATACCAAAGGACGTCAGAAAAAAGGCGTCATGGAGGCCGACACCGCCCGCCAGATCCGCCAGCAACTGCGTGAGCAGGGATTGATCCCGGTTGAAGTCAGCCAGAGCCATGAGCGTGAAAAGCGCAAGGCCGGCGGGCGGATTGCGTTTCGCCGCGGGATCAGCACCAACGAGTTGTCCCTGCTGACCCGTCAGCTGGCCACCTTGGTGCAGGCGGGTATGCCGTTAGAAGAATGCCTGCGCGCGGTGGCAGAGCAGAGTGAAAAAGTCCGCCTGAAAAACATGATGCTGGCGGTGCGCTCAAGAGTGGTCGAAGGCTATACGCTGGCAGACAGCATGGCAGAATTTCCGCATATCTTTGATCAGCTGTTTCGGGCCATGGTCTCGGCCGGGGAAAAATCCGGCCATCTGGATACTGTGCTCAACCGTCTGGCCGACTACACCGAAAACCGCCAGAAAATGCGCAGTAAGCTGCAGCAGGCGCTGATTTACCCGACCATGCTGACGCTGGTCGCCGTGTCTGTGGTGGCCTTTTTGCTGGCCACTGTGGTGCCGAAAATTGTCGATCAATTTGTCCACATGGGGCAGGAATTGCCGCAGATCACCCAGGTATTGCTGGCCGCCAGTAATTTTGTCCAGCACTGGGGACTGGCCGTCGTGCTGGCCATCTTACTGTTGATTACGGGGATCCGGATGGCGTTGCGCCGTCCGGATTTGCGGCTGCGCTGGGACAGGCGGATGATGGGGGTTCCCGTGATTGGCAAAGTGGCGCGTGGCCTGAACACATCCCGCTTTGCCCGCACGCTGTCAATTTGTACCTCCAGTGCCATCCCTTTGCTGGATGGTATGAAGGTCGCCTCTCAGGTCATGACCAATACCTGGGTGAATCAGGAAATTCTGGAGGCGGCCGATAAGGTCAGGGAAGGCGCCAGTCTTCGCGTCTCACTGGAACAGACGAAGCTCTTTCCACCCATGATGCTCCATATGATCGCCAGTGGTGAGCGCAGTGGCGAGCTGGAGCAGATGCTGACCCGGGCGGCCGATAATCAGGACAGAGATTTCGAATCTCTGGTCAATATGGCACTGGGGGTGTTTGAACCCCTGTTGATTGTAGTTATGGCGGGGGTGGTGATGTTTATTGTCATCGCGACCCTGATGCCAATCATTGCCCTGAATAACATGGTGGGCATGTAGTTTTCCCTTTTGGAGGTGTTTCAATGCAACGTCAACAACGCGGTTTTACCCTACTGGAAGTCATGGTGGTTATCGTGATTCTGGGCGTACTGGCCAGTCTGGTCGTCCCGAACTTGCTGGGTAATAAAGAAAAAGCCGATCAGCAGAAAGTCGTGACCGATATTGGTGCGCTGGAGCAGGCATTGGATATGTATAAGCTAGATAACAGTGTTTATCCAACCACAGATCAAGGCCTGGATGCACTGGTGACTGCGCCTTCGTCAAGTCCTGAGCCCCGTAATTATCGTAATGGTGGTTATATCAAGCGTCTGCCGAAAGACCCTTGGGGTAATGACTATAACTACGTGATGCCTGGCGAGCATGGCCCGGTGGATGTCTTCAGCCTGGGTGCTGACGGCCAGGAAGGCGGTGAAGAGGTCAATACCGATATCGGGAACTGGAATATGCTGGATTACCGTTAATTCAGCCGATGAAACGTGCCGAAGCCGGATTTACGCTGATTGAACTGATGCTGGTGCTGGTGCTGTTAGCCACCAGCGCTGTTGCTGTTGTGATGACGCTGCCAGCGCCTAAAAATGAGGTGCTGAAAGAAGAATCTCAGCGATTTTATTATCTGGTGCAGCTGCTGGGTGAAGATGCCATGCTCAATGGCCGTGATTACGGTGTCCGGATTAACCGGCAGGGCTACCAGTTTTTTGAGCTGGACCCGAAAGGCTGGCAGCCCCTCAAGGATTCACGGTACTTCAGCGAGGTGACGCTGCCCGATACGCTCGGCATGGAAGTCAAAGTGGGCAGTAACGCCTGGCAGGACGAGGATCGATTGTTCGAACCCGGTTCGCTGTTTGACGAGGATCTGTTTGCCAGCGAAGAAGATAACAAAGCCAAACCTCCGCAGATTATCGTCATGTCCAGTGGCGAGTATACGCCTTTTTCGGTGTCGTTCGATGCCAGTGGCGAAGGTGATGTCTGGACCGTTGAGGCTGATGAAGTCGGCCAGCTTCACCTGCTGGAACCGGGAGAAACGCGTGAGGATTCCGGCCAATGAGATCACGGCGGAAACTACCTTCTCAAACGGGCTTCACGTTACTGGAAGTGCTGGTGGCCATGGCCATTTTCGCGACAGCCGCGCTGGGGGTGATGAGAGCTGTTGGTCAGCACATCAACGCCATGGGCTATCTGGAGCAGAAAACCTTTGCCACTATGGTGGCGGATAATGAGCTGGCCCGTATCCGCATTGCCGGTGAGCGGCTGACTGCTGAGAAAAAAGGCAAATCTGAGCTCGCCGGGCGGGAGTGGTATTGGTCAATCAAAAGTACTGCCACAGCCGATGGCTACCTCAGGGCGCTGGATATCGTTGTTGCGACCGATGAAGCATTGAAAGACAGGGTCGCGACCTTAAGGACTTACATTGAGAACTGAACAACGTCAGCCATTATCACGACATGCGGGATTTACACTGCTTGAAGTGCTGGTGGCGATTGCCGTGTTTGCGATGTTCAGCCTGTCGGCCTACCAGGTCATGAATGGGGTGCAGCGAAGCGATGAACAGTCGCGGGAGCATAACCAGCGGTTACAGGAAATTCAGCGGGCCATCCTGATGCTGGACAACGATTTCCGTCAGATTATCGGGCGTCAGGTCAGGCAGCAGGGCAATAACGAGAGTGGCCCGTTGTTGCAGAGTGGCGAATACCTGCTCGACTCTGCCAGCGACGGCATTATTTTCACCCGAGATGGCTGGCAGAACCCGCAGCAAATGTTTCCACGTAGTGAAATCCTGCGGGTGGGCTACCGCATTATTGATGAAAAACTGGAACGGGTGTGGTTTCGCTATCCCGACACTGTGGTGGGGACTGAGCCTCTGGTACGTCAGGTGTTGGAGGGGGTGACTGCTTTGTCATTCAGCTACTACGGTGCGCAAGGCTGGCAGGAAGCCTGGTCAGATAACACGCGATTGCCCAAGGGCATTGCGGTTACCCTGACACTGGAAGATCTGGGCAAGATAGAGCGTGTGTATATGCTGCCGGAAGCGGTGTTACCCAACACAGAAAAGCAGGATGAGGACACCACCTCATGAGACAGTCCCGCGCCAGACAGAAAGGGGTTGCCCTGATTGTCGCCCTGCTGCTGTTAGCCATGATGACCTTGCTGGCGGTTCAGATGACAGATCGGCTGCAGCTGAATTTCTACCGGGTTGAGAATCAGGTGTTTAACCAACAGGCCTATTGGTACAGCCAGGGGATGGAGCAACTGGCCAAAGTGGCGATAGAGCAGAGCCTGGCGGACAGTGACACGGTGAACTTAAGCCAGGTCTGGGCAACCGAAGGCCAGAGCTATCCGCTGGATAATGGCGAAGTGCAGGGAAATATCTACGATCTGCAGGCGTGCTATAACCTGAATGCCTTGTCGGGCCAGGCCCCTGAGCAGGATCGCAGTCAGAAGCCGTTCCGGGTCCGTTTTCTGCAGGCTCTGTTAGAAGAAGCGGGCGCGGAAAGCTATGAAGCGGAAGTGGCGGCGGATTCGGTGTGGGAATACGTCGATCCCGACGAAGCGGTGTACAGTGCCTACGGTGCAGGCGACAGCAGTTATGAAGGTTTTTCGCCGGCCTACCTGCCGCCGAGAAACCTGATGGCCGATGTGACCGAATTTCGTGCGGTGAATGGCGTGAGTGCCACCATGTACCAGCAGGCTCGTCCATTGCTCTGTGCGTTGCCGTCGACCGATCTGCTGATCAATGTTAATACGATCCAGCCTGCACAGGCCGCGTTGCTGGTCGGCGTGTTTAGCCCGGAACTGAGTCTGGAAGATGCCCGTCAGCTGATTGAGAACCGCCCTTATGACGGCTGGCAGGATGTGGATGCCTTTTTGGCAGAAGGGGCCATAAATCGGTTGACTGAAGCGGCGCGCAAGCAGGCGAAATCTTACCTGGCCGTAAAAAGTGATTTTTTTGAGCTCGATGCTGAAGTGACAGTGGATCGTGCGCGATTGCGAATATTAGCCCTGCTCAAACGAGACGGGGAGAACAAGGTGACTGTGGTACGTCGCCGTTATGGAGGAATGAGTGAGCGAGTTTCTGACGATAAGGCTGAGTAGCCGTCCTGACGGGCCGGTACACTGGCTGGTCTGGTCGCCACAGCAACAGGAAGTGATTGCCTCGGGTGAGCTGGCTGACAGTGGTCAGCTGAGCGATCTGGCGGCATACGGGGAAAACAGGCCTGTGTATCTGCTGGTACCAGGCAGCGATGTGTTGTTGAGCCAGGTATCGATTCCATCCGGGTCCGGGCGTCAACTGGCACAGGTACTGCCGTATCTGCTGGAAGAAGAGCTGGCTCAGGATGTTGATGACCTGCATATTCATTTGCTGAAGCGGGAAGCCGATAAGGCGGATGTTGCTGTTGTCGGACATCAGCGGATGCAGCACTGGTTGTCGTTATGTGACGAAGCCGGGCTGGCCGTCCGAAAAATCATTCCAGACTGCTTGTGTTTACCGGCCTTTGACAATAGCTACAGTGCCGCCGAAATTGATGGTCAATGGCTATTGCGCCAGTCGGCAACCCAGGGCATTTGCGCTGACGCTGAATGGCTGGCGAGCTGGATGCTGGCACAGCAGGTGCCATTAATCAGTCAGGTGATGGAAGAGGAATCCCCTGAAGCGCAAAGCGCCGATGCGCAAACGGCTGCTGAGACCTTGACGGATGACGCGGAAGACTCGGTCAGCCAGCACCGAATTCGTCATTTTACCCCAGCGCCATCCGGGATGCCGGGACACTGGCAGGCTGAAGCGCCTGAGCTGGTCATGGCTTTGTTGGCAAAAGGGGCTGATGCCACCAAAGTCAATTTACTGTCCGGCCCCTATAAACTGCAGCCGACCTGGCACAAGGCGCTCAAGCCCTGGCGAAAAGTGGGCATTGCCGCCGTGCTGGTACTGGGCGTGCTGGTGGCTGAATATGTGGTGCGTGTGCAGGGCATGGAAAATCAGGCGCTGGCCTATAAAACTGAGAGTGAGCGTATCTTTCGTCAGGTACTGCCGCAATTTAACAATATACCCACCAGCAGTTACCTGAAACGCCAGATGAATCAGGAACTGTCCCGTCTGGGCGGTGCGGAATCGGGACAGGGGATCTTGCCCTGGCTGATTGAGCTGCGTCCGGCATTAACGAAAGTACCGCAAATCTCAGTACAGAATCTGAAATACGATCACAACCGGCATGAACTGAGACTCCAGGCGGTGGCCGGGGAATTCCAGCATTTTGAACAGCTCAGGGTCTTGCTGGTAGAAGGGTTTGAAGTGGAACAGGGCCAGCTGAACCGTGATGGCCAACAGGTCAGTGGTGCACTGGTGCTGAGGAGACGTTCGTGAATCAGTGGTTTAAAACATTAAGCGCGCGAGAGCAACGTCTGGTCATCGGTGGCGCCATCGCCTTGGTGATTGCGGTGCTGTACTGGGGGATCTGGCAGCCGATGGCACAGAGAGCGGCATCGGCCGAACAAAACCTGCAGACTGAGCGTCAGCTATTGAGCTGGGTCAGCGAGAAGGCTGACGATATTACCACTTTGCGGGCGAAAACCGGTGCCACCGGCAGTGTCAGCCCGCAGGGGCTGAATCAGGTCGTCAATGAAACCACGCGCCGCTTTCGGATTGAACTGATCCGAATGCAGCCCCGTGAAGACGCCGTTCAGGTGTGGGTACAGCCTTTGCCGTTTAATACGTTAGTGAACTGGCTGGCTTTTTTGCGTGAGGAACACGGTATTGAAGCACAGTTTCTGGATGTATCGAAAACGAATCAGGCGGGGCTGGTCGAAGTGAACCGTTTACAGCTGGGACGAGGCTAAGCGTGAGGTACAAAATATTCTTAGGGTTGAGTTTTGCGCTGGCCCTGATGGTCAGCTTGCTGGTGCATTTGCCAGCGAGCTGGGTGTGGCAACAGGTCCCCACGGTGCCCGGCCTGTCGGTGACCGGTATCAGCGGCACCCCCTGGCAGGGGAGAGCGAGCCAGGTGCGCTGGCAGCAGTGGAATCTGGGCCAGGTGTATTGGGAGCTCAGTCCGTGGAAGTTGCTGACCGCCAATGCAGAATTTTCGGTGCGGCTCGGTCAGGGCAGTGATCTGGGGCTGAGAGGGCGAGGTTTGGTGGGCGCGGATCTCAGCGGCCTGTATGCGCAGAACTTGCTGCTTTCTCTGCCTGCTCAGCAGGCAATTCAGTATGCGCGTCTGCCGGTGCCCCTGAATCTGGGCGGTAACCTGGAACTGACGGTTCGTGACTACCGGTTTGCGATGCCATACTGCCAGTCGTTGGACGGCGGACTGGTGTGGAGCGGAGCCAGTATAGGTACCCCGCTGGGTGATGTGGATCCCGGTCAGGTCCTCGCGGAACTGAGCTGTAATGACGGGCAGCTGGCAGCGACAGCGAATCAGGCCTCAGCTCAGGTCAGCAGCGAATGGCAAGCGGGCTTAACGACAGATCGGCGCTATAACCTGAATGGCTGGTTTAAGCCGGGGGCTGAGCTGCCATCCGGGTTACAGGAACAGCTGAAATGGCTGGGCAATCCGGATGCGAATGGCCGTTATCCGATTCGTTATTCAGGCCGGCTCTAAATCAGTGACTGCACTATCAGCCGTGGTTTGGCGCCATGAGGAAAATCAAATCGCACTGAATGGGCATTTTTCCTTTATTTCATGGCCGCCATGCCATTTAATAACAGACAGACCAAGTGACAGGAACACATGATGGCGGCAGAAAATAAAAAACCGACAATTCTGGCCACAGAAGTAGTGGCACAATCTCGCCTGTTTAAGATTGAATCTCTTGATCTCCGTTTCAGTAACGGGGAGACCCGGACCTATGAACGTATGAAACCCAGCGGTCGGCATGCCGTGATGGTGGTGCCTGTCACGGCCGAGGGGGATCTGTTGCTGGTACGTGAGTACTCAGCGGGTACGGATCGTTACGAACTCGGCTTTCCCAAAGGGTTGATCGACCACGGTGAAACAGCCGACCAGGCAGCAAACCGGGAAATGAAAGAAGAAATTGGTTTTGGTGCCAGAGAGTTAGTGCCACTGAAAGAGGTCGTGCTGGCGCCGTCTTATTTTTCCAGCAGGATGACGCTGTTTCTCGCGCAGGATTTATTTCCCGAAAAATTGATCGGCGATGAACCTGAACCGCTGGATATCGTGCGCTGGCCATTGTCGCAGGCCGAAGAATTACTGACCCATCTTGATTTTGCTGAAGCCAGAAGCATCACTGCTTTGTTCCTGGCCTTGAAGTACTTATCTTAGCAGGAGTGTGAGATGGAGCTGTCGACGCTAATTCCATCCGTGATAGAGATTGCCCGGGAATCTGGGCAGGTGATCCTTGATATTTATCAGCGCGGTCAGTTTGAAAAACAGATCAAGACTGACAATACGCCCGTGACCAGTGCGGATCTTGCCGCGCATAAACTGGTGCTGGAAAGATTAACCGAGCTGACACCGGATATTCCTGTGTTGTCTGAAGAAGATGCTGCCATTCCGCTGGAAGAGCGCCAGCAGTGGGATCGTTACTGGTTAGTCGATCCGCTCGACGGGACGCAAGAATTCATCGCCGGCAGTGGCGACTTTGCCACAATCATCGCCCTGGTGGAGAACAATCACCCTGTGATGGGCGTGGTCTATGCGCCTGTGTCAGGCGTTGTTTACTATGCCTGCCGCCAGCAGGGCGCCTGGAAAATTACCCCTGAGGGTGAAACGGTCGCCATCTCGACCCACAAGCACGAAGGACCGACACGATCGATAGCAGTGGCGATTAGTCGTCGCCAGGATATCCGGGCGATCACCAACCGGCTGGATCCGGCACTGAATTACGACTTGGTGCCGCTGGGCTCAGCGGCTCTGAAATCCTGTCTGGTGGCGGAAGGGGCGGTCGATTGTTACCTGCGTTTGGGCCCGACCGGTGAATGGGACACAGCGGCGACACAGTGCATTGTGGAAGAGGCTGGCGGACGCATTCTCAATACCCACCTGACTCCCCTGTCTTACAATGAGCGTCATACCCTGGAGAATCCGAACTTTATTACGCTGGGTGATGAAAGCCTGCCCTGGGCAGAGATCCTGACCCCGGATAACCGGATGATGGAAGCCAGTTAAGGCGTTGTCTTGCGTCTGGCCTCTGACTGTCAGAGGCCGTAACTGGATCTGGCCGCACGTCGCAATCCGGTATCAGACGTCATGTTCAAAGATGCGATCGCAGGTGTTGATGAGTCGCTCTGCCAGGATTTTGCTCAGTGCAGACACCTTCTCCTGGGTATGCAGGGTGACTTCCATATCCTGCACCGGTGGCAGCCCGTCATTTTCATCCAGAATTCTGTGCTGCTCAGTCACCAGCCTTCTGGGCAGCAGTGAAATCCCCAGACCGGCCTCGACGGCGCAGCACACTCCCGACAGACTGGTGCTCACGTAGGCCAACCGCCAGCTTCTGCCCAGACTGTCAAATGTGTGGGCCATTTCATTGCGGTACAGGCCGCCAATCGGAAAAGACACCAGAGGCACTGGCTGCCTGTCGAGGTTATTGCTGTGTAAGCTATCAATCCAGCACAGGGGTTCCGGCCAGCTGGCTAAACCCGGCAGACTGCCCTGACGTTGTTTGACCAGTGCCAGATCCAGCTCGTTACTCTGAAATTTCCGCCAGATATCGCTACATAAACCACTTTTGACTTCCAGCCGGATGCCCGGAAACTCGGTTGAGAACGCATGCAGCGTGGGCATGATGGCGTGGGTTGCAAAGTCCTCCGGCACCCCAAGTCGAATTTTTTGCTGTTCGGCACTGACACTGGTCTGCACCACCGCTTCACTCATTAACTGCAGAATGCGGCGGGCATAATTGAGTACCCGCTCACCTTCCAGCGTAGCCGTGACGTAGCGGCCTTTGCGGTGCAACAGTTCGCAGCCGAGCTGGGATTCCAGTTTGCGGACCTGCTGGCTGACCGTCGACTGAGTGAGGTGAGTGCTGTCGGCGGCCCGGGTAAAGCTGCCGGAGTCGACCACGGCGACAAAGCTGCGCAGCAGCACCGGGTCTAAGGTCTTGTTCTGATTCATAATCTCCTGTCAGTGGAAATTCCACTACTTGGCATTGAGTTATTTAATTTATAAATCAAATTGCCCTGATCTACAATCAACACAATTCAGAATTGAAACAGCAGCCTGGTCAAGACGCTGCTTATCCATTGGCGCAGTCAGACTGCGATACATGAAAGGACATATGTAATGGCCAAGAATACTTATTATGCCCCCACAGGTGGTCTGCCACCGCAAACCCAGATTCTCTCTGACCGTGCGGTGTTTACCGAAGCCTATGCCATCATCCCTAAAGGGGTGATGAGTGATATCGTGACCAGCTTTCTGCCGTTCTGGGACAATACCCGGCTGTGGGTGATTGCCCGGCCCATGAGCGGTTTTTCTGAAACATTTTCCCACTACATCATGGAAGTCTCCCCACAAGGCGGCAGCGACAAACCCGAACTGGATGCAGGTGCAGAAGGCGTGCTGTTTGTGGTTGAAGGTGAAATGACCCTGACGCTGGAAGGCGAGCAATATCAGATGGAAACGGGCGGTTACGCTTATCTGCCACCATCAGCCAAGTGGAGCCTGAAGAACAATGGCGATGCGCCGGTGCGTTTCCACTGGATTCGCAAGGCCTATGAATTTGTTGAAGGCATTGAGGTGCCCGACGCCTTTGTGACCAACGAGAATGACATCGAGCCAACGCCGATGCCTGACACCAATGATGCCTGGGCGACAACCCGCTTTGTTGATTCGGCAGATATGCGTCATGACATGCAAGTGAACATCGTGACTTTCCAACCCGGCGGGATCATTCCGTTTGATGAAACGCATGTGATGGAGCACGGACTGTATGTTCTGGAAGGGAAAGCGGTTTACCACTTAAACCAGGACTGGGTGGAAGTGGAAGCCGGCGACTATATGTGGCTGCGCGCCTTCTGCCCGCAGGCATGTTATGCCGGTGGTCCGGGTCGCTTCCGCTACCTGCTGTTTAAGGACATCAACCGTCATATGGTCCTCAACCCATCACCGGCTTATCGCGGGAACCGCCGCTAAGCAAGGTCCTTATCGCAAAAGCCCCTATCGCAAAAACGGCGCCGAGAGCGCCGTTTTCTTTAGGGTGTGTACCGCTCCACAGTATCGGCTGTGGAGTGGTGCTTTCAAAACAGACGGTTCAGCCCGTTCAGTGCTGCCACCCGGTAGGCTTCAGCCATGGTCGGGTAGTTAAAGGTGGTATTGACGAAGTAATCGATGCTGTTACCGCCGTTTTTCTGCTCCATGATCGCCTGACCGATGTGAATGATCTCTGAGGCCCGTTCACCAAAGCAGTGGATGCCTAAAATTTCTTTGGTTTCGCGGTGGAACAGTATCTTCAGGCTGCCAACATCGGTACCGGCTATTTGTGCCCGTGCCAGGTGTTTGAATTGGGCCCGTCCCACCTCATACGGCACTTTCTCTGCTGTTAGCTGCTGCTCGGTTTTCCCCACAGAGCTGATTTCAGGAATGGTGTAGATGCCGGTTGGGATATGATCGATCAATTGCCCCTGAGCCTGACCGGTTGCAATGGCCTGGGCAACGAAACGTCCCTGATCATAGGCGGCACTTGCCAGGCTAGGATAGCCAATCACATCCCCCACTGCATAAATGTTATCAATCTCGGTGCAGTAGTTCTGGTCGACGGAGAGCTGGCCGCGTGAGTCCGGTGTCAGTCCGACCACCTCCAGGTTGAGGCGATCTGTGTTCCCTGTCCGGCCATTGGCGTACAGCAGGCAGTCGGCTTTCATTTTCTTGCCCGATTCCAGATGCAGGATCACACCATCTTCAGTGCCTTCAATTTTGCTGTAGGCTTCACCACTGCGGATCATCACACCGTTGTTCCACAGGTGGTAAGACAGCGAATCGGAAATTTCGTTATCAAGAAATTCCAGCAGGCGCTGACGGGTGTTGATCAGGTCAACTTTGACCCCCAGACCACGGAAGATCGAGGCATACTCACTGCCGATCACCCCGGCCCCATAAATAATGATGTGGCGCGGGTCGTGCTGCAGGCGCAGCACGGAGTCACTGTCGTAGATGCGCTGGTGGGTGAAGTCGACATCTTTGGGCTGATAAGGCCGGGAACCGGTGGCAATCACAAATTTATCGGCGGTATAAGTGTCATGGCTGCCGTCGTGGTTACGCACACGTATGGTGTGTTGGTCGACAAAACTGGCTTCGCCGGCAATGATGGGGCAACTGTTGCGATCATAAAAACCCTGACGCATTCTCGTTTGCTTGCTGACCACGGTTTGCGCGTGACCCAGAATTTGGCTGAAGGTGCTGTGCAGTGTGGTGGTGTTCTTGCTGTAGAGCGGGTTTTTATTGAATTCGATAATCCGGCTGACCGCATGGCGCAGCGCTTTCGAGGGAATTGTGCCCCAATGGGTACAGCCGCCGCCGACACGGCTTTCGCGTTCAATGATAGCGACGCTGAAACCCGCTTTGGTCAGTCCCATGGCGGCCCCTTCGCCTCCGGGTCCGCTGCCGATAATAATCACATCATAGTGAGAAGGAGTCGTGGGGTGTTGAGTGCTCATGGGCCGCCTTATTTATCCGATTGTTTCTGTGGTGCGGAGTGTAACGTTTTCCAATCGCAGGGAAAATCGCGACTCCCCGATAGAGCGCGTAGGATCACGTTGTGGCAGAAGAAACCCCCATTTTTCTCGCTGGCAGGCAGCAGTTTGTGAGCCGACAGGGAAAATGACGTTTGTGATTTTGCTTCCATCGTACAGGGCCGTTAGTATTCCCAGCGGCAAAGTGTGGATTGACGCTGATCAAGTGGCTGAAAGCGGGTATAGTGAGACTCAAACTGGCAACTGAACAGAAGCAGGAACCCATGGGGATCAGGGCCCAACAAAAAGAAAAAACCCGGCGTTCACTGATTAACGCAGCCTTTAACCAGCTCAGTGCTGAGCGCAGTTTTTCCAATCTCAGTTTGCGCGAAGTTGCGCGTGAAGCTGGTATCGCACCCACATCTTTTTATCGTCACTTCAAAGATATGGATGAACTTGGACTAACATTGGTGGATGAAGGTGGCTTACTGCTTCGCCAGCTGATGCGTCAGGCGCGCCAGCGAATTGCTGAAGAGGGCAGTGTGATCCGCACTTCTGTTGAAACCTTCATGGAATTTATTGAAAGCAGCCCGAACGTATTCCGTTTGCTGTTACGGGAACGCTCCGGCACCTCGCCGGCTTTCCGTGCTGCTGTGGCGCGAGAAATTCAGCACTTCGTGGCGGAACTGACTGAGTATCTGGAGGCCAAAGGCGGGAGCCGGCACGAAGAAGCTTATATCCAGGCTGAAGCGTTAGTCACTTTGGTGTTCAGTTCAGGAGCTGATGCTCTGGATCTGGGCAGTCAGTCGCGGGCAGAACATGCAGAGCGCTTAATCATGCAGCTGCGGATGATAGCCAAGGGAGCTTACTGGTATCGTAAAGAGCGTGAGCGCAACACGCTGGCGCATAAACCTTAATTGAGTATGTTGGTGAAGATATGGACAAGCAACAAGTGAAAGCAGAACGCAAGACCTTAATCCTGTCATTGTTCGCAGGACTGTGCGGTAACGCCACGCTGGCAGTATTTACCTCCAGTGCTGTCGCTTTTTCTATTTTTCCGGTGATTGCTTTTGTGATGACTGTGTATTGCATGTATCAGGATTACCTGACCCGCCCGATGGCAGAAGGGACCCCGGCCATTGCTTTTGCTCTGTTTCTGGTCGGCGCTTTTGGCTATTCTGCCTTTCTGCGCGCGCAGGCACCGGATATGGGCTCTAACTTCCTGCCACTGATGATTTGTTTGGCACTGCTGTTGTGGGTCGCTTACCGCATGGGCGTGATGAAGCCAAAGTCAAAATCTCAAGATGACGCGTAATGTGTGGTCACTGAATACAGAAAAGGCGCCTCAGGCGCCTTTTTCGTTTTTGCCGTTTTCGCTCGGGATTATTTGCGCTCCAGCATCACACCCGCTTCCATATGGTGGGTGTAAGGAAACTGATCAAACAACGCAAACCGGGTCATGCGATGGGTGTGACCCAGAATCTCCAGGTTGGCTTTTAGGGTGTCCGGGTTACAGGAGATATAGACAATACGCTCATAGCCCTGAACCATGCGACAGGTGTCCTCGTCCATACCGGAACGGGGCGGGTCAACAAAAATGGTGTTGCAGTTGTAGCTGCTGAGATCAATGTTGTTGTCTTTCAGGCGTCGGAACTCGCGTTGCCCTTCCATTGCCTGAGTAAATTCTTCAGCAGACATACGGATGATCTGAACATTATCGATTTTGTTCGCTGCAATGTTGTATTGCGCTGATTCTACCGAAGGCTTGGCCAGTTCGGTGGCCAGCACGCGGTCAAAATTCTTTGCCAGTGCCAGCGAGAAGTTCCCGTTGCCGCAATACAGCTCCAGCAGATCACCTTCGCTGTCCTGGGTACAGTCGACTGCCCACGCCAGCATCTTTTGCGCCACTTCACCGTTCGGCTGAGTAAAACTGTTTTCTACCTGCTGATAGGTCAGTGTTTGGTCGTGAACCGTCAGCTTCTCAATCACATAGTCCTGATCCAGCACGATTTTCTGTTTACGTGCACGACCGATCAGGTTGAGATTGAACCCTTCATCATTCAGCCTTTGCTTCAGGGCTTTGGCTTCTGCGACCCACTCATCATTTAGCTGACGGTGATAAAGCAGGGAAACCAGAATTTCGCCGCTCAGGGTGGAGAGGAAATCGACCTGAAACAGTTTATGGCGCAGTGCCCGGTTTGGCTTCATGGCGTCGATCAGCAGCGGCATCAAATCATTGATCAAACGGCTGGCTTGCGGGAACTGATCAACCCGGTATTTCTCGCGGGTTTCCTGATTGAACATGATGTAATACAGGTCTTCCCCTTCATGCCAGACACGGAACTCAGCGCGCATACGGTAGTGTTGAGCAGGAGAAGCGAACACCTCCAACTCCGGGGTTTCTACGTCAGCAAACAGCGCTTGCATACGCTCGGCCTTTTCGTCCAGTTGTGCTTGGTAGGTGGCGGGGTTGATAGGGGTTGCTGCCATGGTGTTGCCTCAAAACTGCTCAAAATAAGAGCGCAGATTTTATTGCATTGCTGACTGATGTCCAGTGAAAGGGGGGAGAAAAATGCCGGCCTGATAGATTTGTCATGACTAATAGCAAACTAAACTAGACAATCCCGACCGGTAAAACTAGCATTCTGCTGCGCTGGTTTGCCTGTTCGCAGGCGGGGGAATACGGTGAGAATCCGTAACTGACGCGCAGCGGTAAGAGAGAACGAAAGACACAAGGCAGATAGCCAGACACTGTTTCAATCGGCAAGCGCAATGTGGGCCAGATGAAATGGGAAGTCGTGTCCTAGGCGGTTGTTCAACCATGCTCTCAAGTCCGAAGACCGACCAGCGAGACAGGCAGTATGGAGACTGCCCAGATTTCAACGCGATTTAAGGTATCCATGACAATGAAAAAAACGCTTTTAGCCGTGGCGTTGGCACCTTTGTGTCTGCAATCCTCGCTCGTTTCCGCCCAGACCACTACCGATGAGACCATGGTGGTGACCGCCAACCGTTTTGAGCAGTCTACAAAAAATCTCATTGCACCGGTTTCAGTGGTGACTAAAGCTGATATTGATGCGATGCAGGCGAACAGTTTAACGGAAGTATTACGCACCTTACCGGGTGTGCAGATTAGTACCAATGGTACTTACGGCCATCTTGGCCGCACTTATGTTCGCGGCAGTGACAATGTCTTGTTTCTGCTAAATGGTGTGCGTATTGGCAGCGCCACGACAGGTTTCACGAATGTTGGACAACTCCCGTTAACGGGCATTGAGCGCATCGAATTCGTGCGTGGTAATCGTGCAGCTGTGTATGGTGCCGACGCAACCGCTGGTGTCATTAACATCATTACCGACTCGCAGCCTCAGCAGATGTCAGGTGAAGTGAAAGCCGAATTTGGCTCAGAGAAATATCAGCAATTAACCGGCAGTGTCGCCAATCGCCTTGGGGAGCGGGGATGGATGAAGGTCGCTGCGAATTTTGAACAGGCAGATGGCCAGGATGTTGCCTCTTTTGGTAGCAACGATGACGATGGCTTTCGTAACCGGGATGGCCTGATTGATGCCGGGATTCATCTGAATGATCACTGGACCCTTGCGGGCAATGCCTACTATCACGAGGGCAACATCGAGTTTGATGACTCTTTTGGTGGCTCGGAAGAAACCGATAATTTGCTGTACAACGTCTCTGGCCGTCTGGTGTATGACAACGATCAATTCAGCTCTGAGTTGATCCTCGCCATGAATCGGGATGAAGCTGAAAATGCAGATCCTTCAGTGACCGGTAGCAAGATTGTGACGGACAGGAATGTTATCAGCTGGCGAAATGCAGCCCTGGTTCAGGCGCAAACCTGGCTGGGGGCGGGCCTGGAGTATACCGATGAGCAAGTTAAAGATTCGAACCTTTGGGATAGCTGGAATCAAGTGTTCAACAGTTATGACAAAGGAGATCGTGATAATAAAGCGGCTTATGTCACTGTCAATCATGATGGTCAGCAGGCTCAGGCCGAGGCCAGCGTCCGTGTTGATGATAACGAGCAGTACGGCACTGAGTTTACCTGGCAGTTGGGTGCCGGTTGGCGCTTCAGTGATGCATTGCGTCTGACGGGTAATGCCGGGACAGGTTTTCGTGCCCCAACGTTTAACGATTTATATTGGCCGAATTTCGGTAATCCGACTCTGGAGCCTGAGGAATCGAAAACCGTCGAAGTCGCATTCGATGGTCAGCTTAATGCGGTTTATTGGCGACTAGCTGCGTATCAGAATGACATTGATAACCGCATTACCTGCCAGTCAGGAAGCTGTCAGAATGATGATGCACTTATCAAAGGGATTGAGCTGGTGGCCGCTTTTGAAACAGGCGCGTTTGATCATCATCTTTCCCTTGAATACCTGGATCCCAAAGATAAGAACTTGAATCAACCCTTGTCCCGTGTGGCAAAACAAAATGCCAAGTGGAACATTGTTTATAACGCGGCAGATTGGCAGGCTTCATTGAACTATCTCTATCAAGGTGAACGCCAAGAAAACCTTTATGGTGGCGGTGTCTACGAAATGGGTGGCTACTCGCTGTTTGATGTCGCGGCCAGTTATTATTTGACCGAGCAAGTGACGTTGAGCGGCCGTGTTGCGAACCTGTTTGATAAAGAGTACGAATTGGTTCAGAACTACAATACTCAGGAAAGAAGTTATTACGCTTCTGTGACTTACCAGTTCTAACTCTCAGCCGCCTCCGGGCGGCTTTTTCGTGAGGCGACAATGAAACCGAAGAAAGTGATCGTCAGTTGGTCATCCGGTAAAGACTCAACCCTGACGTTACTACGTTTATTAGAAAACGCTGACTATGACGTGGTCGGCCTGTTTACGACCTACGTGGGTACCGAGGTGCCGTTTCAGGCAACACCCATTGATGTGGTTCGGTCGCAAGCCAGGCTGACAGGCCTGCCTTTGGTTGAAATACCACTTCCTGAGGTATTTCCTCCCAATGAGGTGTACCTAACGCTGGTGGTGGAGGGGATTCGCAACAGCGGATTGGCCGTTGAAGCCGTGGCATTTGGCGATATGTTTTGTAATGGTATTGAAACCTATCGGCGCAGTTATATCGAGCCGGCCGGCTGGCAATGTGTCTTTCCTTTGCTGGGCGAGAACAGCCAGCTGCTGGCTGAGGAAATTTTGCAACGGGGGATAAAAACGATTCTGACCACTGTGGATACCAGCCAACTCAGCGGTGAGTTCTGCGGTCAATGGTTTAATCACTCACTACTCGCCCGGTTGCCTGACGAGGTGGACCCTTGCGGCGAAGACGGCGAATTTCATACTCTGGTGGTTGATGCCCCGTGTTTTTCAGGGCAATTGGCGATTGAACCGCTGCATATAGACAATCAAGGCCGGTTTCATCATCTTCGCTATCGGATCTCAGTACCAGACTGACAGTAAACTGACGGGCGATAGTTGGCTTTTGTCTCTCAGCCAGTATGATGAGAGCTTCTATTTTGGAGCAGTCAGAAAGACGTTGTGAAAACCATCCTTATTTTTGATTCTGGTGTGGGCGGCCTTTCCGTCTATCAGGAGATATATCGCCAGCTGCCGCATTATCAATATATCTACGCATTTGATGATGCGGCTTTCCCTTATGGGGAGTTGGACGAGGCGGTATTGGTTGAGCGTACCCTGCACATTGTGTCGTCTCTGGCCACTAAACATAAGGCTGATCTGGTGGTGATAGCTTGCAATACCGCCAGTACGATTGTCTTGCCTCCTCTGCGGGCTGCATTGAGTTTGCCTGTAGTCGGGGTGGTGCCTGCTATTAAGCCGGCGGCGTTACTGAGTCAAACGAAATGCCTTGGCGTGTTAGCCACACCGGCTACGGTTAAACGCCAGTATACTCAGGCGTTGATTCAGGAGTTCGCTTCAGATTGCGAGGTTCATTTGCTGGGCAACACGCGCCTGGTTGAAATGGCAGAGATGAAATTACGGGGAGCTCAGGTCGATCTGGATGAGTTGACCGGGATATTGCAGCCTTGGTTCCACACGGCAATTGATACGGTTGTACTCGGATGCACTCACTTTCCGTTGATCAAAGATGAAATCAGTCAGGTGTTTGTCCAGGCCACGAATGTGATTGACTCCGGTAGCGCGATCGCTAGCCGGGTCAATTCACTGTTAGGTGTCACGGTCAATCAAAGGGCACTGCAACGGCAGAATTTTACCTACCATACTGATGCAAGCGCCAATGTTGTGACATTAAATCACAGCTTACTGGCCATGAACCTGGGTCAGGTAATCAGTCTTGACTATCCTCATTTTTAGGATCATTGGCCTCACGTACTTTTAATGTACGCTGACCAAACTCCTTTTCATTCAGTTTGCTGACGGCGTAGTCGGCATCTTTACTACTCATGACGACAAAGCCGAACCCACGCCTTTTTCCTGTTCGCTTATCTTTCATCAGGCGAACAGCAAAGACTTCTCCATATTCTGAGAATAGATCTTTGACTTCACTTTCGTTCGCACGATAGGGAAGATTTCCGACATAGAGTGTTTTACTACTCTGGTTATCCTCACCTGTCATACTGTTATCCCGGTTAGTACTCAGGTAATGACTAGCAAATCCAGACAAGATAGATCCCAATGCAAAGGCTATCGCAGCGGTAGAAGAGATGAAGCTAAATATGATGGCGCCAATAAGAGTTATCAGCGCAATGATCATTGTGTGTGAGTTGGAAAATTTCATAGGCAAGCTACAGTGTCATCGATTGAAAAGTTAGAAGGCGATTTATTTAACAAATTAATCACATTAATAGTACGTGCATAGTTTTACGATTACCAGAAAGTGAATGTATTGATCGTATAATGTTGACTTAAGGCGCATATTTTTACATTAGTTGAAATTATGACCGGTTAAACAATTTTTATGAAGAAAAGGGTTGTCAGTCTTTTCCAAGTCTCTATAATGCCGCCTCACCAAGACGGGAACGAATGAAAATATCGGTTCGGTTTTGATGAAAGGCGGCACAAAGAAAGCAAATAAAAAATTGTTTGACTACTTTGTTTGATTCGTTAGAATGGCCGCCCTGTCCACGACAACCCAAGCGGTAAGTCTGGAAAAGCTCTTTAACAATTTGACCATGCAATCTGTGTGGGCACTCGACAATGATACAGTCATCAAAGATTTTATCAGTGAACTGAGTGACCAATTGGTAGCACTTTTTATAAAAGAGTTACCGGCACAGTCAATTCGTTTCAACTTCGGTTGGAACATCAGTAATCACTGAGCCGCTTCTCTTTGGAGAAGCAACAAAACTTTAATTGAAGAGTTTGATCATGGCTCAGATTGAACGCTGGCGGCAGGCCTAACACATGCAAGTCGAGCGGCAGCGACATCAACAATCCTTCGGGTGCGTTGATGGGCGGCGAGCGGCGGACGGGTGAGTAATGCCTGGGAACATGCCTTAGTGTGGGGGATAACCATTGGAAACGATGGCTAATACCGCATAATGTCTTCGGACCAAAGCGGGGGACCTTCGGGCCTCGCGCGCTAAGATTGGCCCAGGTGGGATTAGCTAGTAGGTGGGGTAACGGCTCACCTAGGCGACGATCCCTAGCTGGTCTGAGAGGATGATCAGCCACACTGGAACTGAGACACGGTCCAGACTCCTACGGGAGGCAGCAGTGGGGAATATTGCACAATGGGGGAAACCCTGATGCAGCCATGCCGCGTGTGTGAAGAAGGCCTTCGGGTTGTAAAGCACTTTCAGCAGTGAGGAAGAGGTGGTGTTTAATAGATGCCATCTTTGACGTTAGCTGCAGAAGAAGCACCGGCTAACTCCGTGCCAGCAGCCGCGGTAATACGGAGGGTGCGAGCGTTAATCGGAATTACTGGGCGTAAAGCGCATGCAGGCGGCGTGTTAAGCCAGATGTGAAAGCCCGGGGCTCAACCTCGGAATCGCATTTGGAACTGGCATGCTAGAGTCTTGTAGAGGGGGGTAGAATTTCAGGTGTAGCGGTGAAATGCGTAGAGATCTGAAGGAATACCGGTGGCGAAGGCGGCCCCCTGGACAAAGACTGACGCTCAGATGCGAAAGCGTGGGGAGCAAACAGGATTAGATACCCTGGTAGTCCACGCCGTAAACGATGTCTACTTGGAGGTTGGTGTCTTGAACACTGGCTTTCGGAGCTAACGCGTTAAGTAGACCGCCTGGGGAGTACGGTCGCAAGATTAAAACTCAAATGAATTGACGGGGGCCCGCACAAGCGGTGGAGCATGTGGTTTAATTCGATGCAACGCGAAGAACCTTACCTACTCTTGACATCCAGAGAACTTTCCAGAGATGGATTGGTGCCTTCGGGAACTCTGAGACAGGTGCTGCATGGCTGTCGTCAGCTCGTGTTGTGAAATGTTGGGTTAAGTCCCGCAACGAGCGCAACCCTTATCCTTGTTTGCCAGCACTTCGGGTGGGAACTCCAGGGAGACTGCCGGTGATAAACCGGAGGAAGGTGGGGACGACGTCAAGTCATCATGGCCCTTACGAGTAGGGCTACACACGTGCTACAATGGCGTATACAGAGGGCAGCAAGCTAGCGATAGTGAGCGAATCCCACAAAGTACGTCGTAGTCCGGATTGGAGTCTGCAACTCGACTCCATGAAGTCGGAATCGCTAGTAATCGTGGATCAGAATGCCACGGTGAATACGTTCCCGGGCCTTGTACACACCGCCCGTCACACCATGGGAGTGGGCTGCACCAGAAGTAGATAGCTTAACCTTCGGGAGGGCGTTTACCACGGTGTGGTTCATGACTGGGGTGAAGTCGTAACAAGGTAGCCCTAGGGGAACCTGGGGCTGGATCACCTCCTTACCTAAAGACTGTGTCGTTGACGCAGTGTCCACACAGATTGCTTGGTCGAAATGTAGAGAGCCACTCATGCTGCCCAACAGCATGGGTACGAATTAGCGAAACATGTTTCGCTGACAGAATTAGAGTCCCATTCGTCTAGAGGCCTAGGACACCGCCCTTTCACGGCGGTAACAGGGGTTCGACTCCCCTATGGGACGCCACGGGTCGTTAGCTCAGTTGGTAGAGCAGTTGACTTTTAATCAATTGGTCGCAGGTTCGAATCCTGCACGACCCACCATTCCTGCCACAGGAATGTAAAAATACAGTGGGCGATTAGCTCAGTTGGGAGAGCACCTCCCTTACAAGGAGGGGGTCACTGGTTCGAGCCCGGTATCGCCCACCATTCTTTCTTTGAGAAAGACACCCAGAACGTCGGGGCTATAGCTCAGCTGGGAGAGCGCTTGCATGGCATGCAAGAGGTCGGCGGTTCGATCCCGCCTAGCTCCACCACTCTTTAAATGCATTTTCGTGATACGCGGTGAATGTGGTTAGAAAGTGGTTATCTGTCGATAATTCACAATGCTCTTTAACAATCTGGAAAGCTGACTAGTAATTCAATCTTAAAGATTGAATCAAAAACTGTTTCGAGAGAAACAGAGTTCTCAAGCAATACACATTCAAGTGTCTTGTGTAAGAGTCCGGCGAATAAACCAATTGTCTCTTTGTCAGAGACACAACCTTGGTTGTTTGAACATACGAAACCTCTTGGGGTTGTATGGTTAAGTGACTAAGCGTACACGGTGGATGCCTGGGCAGTCAGAGGCGATGAAGGACGTACTAACTTGCGATAAGCGGTGATGAGGCAGTAAGAGCCACTTGAGTCACCGATTTCCGAATGGGGAAACCCAGCTGCATAAGCAGTTATCATCAGGTGAATACATAGCCTGATGAGGCGAACCGGGGGAACTGAAACATCTAAGTACCCCGAGGAAGAGAAATCAACCGAGATTCCGGCAGTAGCGGCGAGCGAAACCGGATTAGCCCTTAAGCGTGTTTAGTGTCAGGTGAAGGTCCCTGGAAAGGGCCGCGATACAGGGTGACAGCCCCGTAACCGACGATGCTTTAGACGTGAAAACGAGTAGGACGGGACACGTGTTATCCTGTCTGAACATGGGGGGACCATCCTCCAAGGCTAAATACTCCTGACTGACCGATAGTGAACCAGTACCGTGAGGGAAAGGCGAAAAGAACCCCTGTGAGGGGAGTGAAACAGAACCTGAAACCGTGTACGTACAAGCAGTAGGAGCAGGCTTGTCCTGTGACTGCGTACCTTTTGTATAATGGGTCAGCGACTTAATTTCAGTAGCAAGGTTAACCGTATAGGGGAGCCGTAGGGAAACCGAGTCTTAACTGGGCGTACAGTTGCTGGGATTAGACCCGAAACCAGGTGATCTAGCCATGGGCAGGTTGAAGGTGAGGTAACACTTACTGGAGGACCGAACCGACTAATGTTGAAAAATTAGCGGATGACTTGTGGCTAGGGGTGAAAGGCCAATCAAACCTGGAGATAGCTGGTTCTCCCCGAAAGCTATTTAGGTAGCGCCTCGGACGAATACTACTGGGGGTAGAGCACTGTTAAGGCTAGGGGGTCATCCCGACTTACCAACCCTTTGCAAACTCCGAATACCAGTAAGTACTATCCGGGAGACACACGGCGGGTGCTAACGTCCGTCGTGGAGAGGGAAACAACCCAGACCGCCAGCTAAGGTCCCAAAGTATCACTAAGTGGGAAACGATGTGGGAAGGCTCAGACAGCCAGGATGTTGGCTTAGAAGCAGCCATCATTTAAAGAAAGCGTAATAGCTCACTGGTCGAGTCGGCCTGCGCGGAAGATTTAACGGGGCTAAGTGATACACCGAAGCTGCGGCAATGCAATTTATTGTATTGGGTAGGGGAGCGTTCTGTAAGCGGTTGAAGGTGTGCTGTAAGGCATGCTGGACGTATCAGAAGTGCGAATGCTGACATGAGTAACGACAAAGGGGGTGAAAAACCCCCTCGCCGGAAGACCAAGGGTTCCTGTCCAACGTTAATCGGGGCAGGGTAAGTCGACCCCTAAGGCGAGGCCGAAAGGCGTAGTCGATGGGAAACGGGTTAATATTCCCGTACTGCTTATTATTGCGATGGGGGGACGGAGAAGGCTAGGTGGGCCAGGCGACGGTTGTCCTGGTTTAAGGGTGTAGGCTGCAGAATTAGGCAAATCCGGTTCTGCACTAAGGCTGAGACCCGATGTCGAGTCACTACGGTGATGAAGTCATTGATGCCATGCTTCCGGGAAAAGCCTCTAAGCTTCAGATAATAAGCAATCGTACCCCAAACCGACACAGGTGGTCGGGTAGAGAATACCAAGGCGCTTGAGAGAACTCGGGTGAAGGAACTAGGCAAAATGGTACCGTAACTTCGGGAGAAGGTACGCTCTTGGCGGTGAAGTCCCTCGCGGATGGAGCTGCTGAGAGTCGCAGATACCAGGTGGCTGCAACTGTTTATTAAAAACACAGCACTGTGCAAAATCGAAAGATGACGTATACGGTGTGACGCCTGCCCGGTGCCGGAAGGTTAATTGATGGGGTTATCTTCGGAGAAGCTCTTGATCGAAGCCCCGGTAAACGGCGGCCGTAACTATAACGGTCCTAAGGTAGCGAAATTCCTTGTCGGGTAAGTTCCGACCTGCACGAATGGCGTAATGATGGCCACGCTGTCTCCACCCGAGACTCAGTGAAATTGAAATCGCAGTGAAGATGCTGCGTACCCGCGGCTAGACGGAAAGACCCCGTGAACCTTTACTACAGCTTGGCACTGAACATTGACCCTACATGTGTAGGATAGGTGGGAGGCTTCGAAGCAGGTACGCCAGTATCTGTGGAGCCGTCCTTGAAATACCACCCTTGTCGTGTTGATGTTCTAACGTCGCCCCGTTATCCGGGGTGCGGACAGTGCCTGGTGGGTAGTTTGACTGGGGCGGTCTCCTCCCAAAGCGTAACGGAGGAGCACGAAGGTGGGCTAATCACGGTCGGACATCGTGAGGTTAGTGCAATGGCATAAGCCCGCTTAACTGCGAGAATGACGGTTCGAGCAGGTGCGAAAGCAGGTCATAGTGATCCGGTGGTTCTGAATGGAAGGGCCATCGCTCAACGGATAAAAGGTACTCCGGGGATAACAGGCTGATACCGCCCAAGAGTTCATATCGACGGCGGTGTTTGGCACCTCGATGTCGGCTCATCACATCCTGGGGCTGAAGTCGGTCCCAAGGGTATGGCTGTTCGCCATTTAAAGTGGTACGCGAGCTGGGTTTAGAACGTCGTGAGACAGTTCGGTCCCTATCTGCCGTGGGCGCTGGATGATTGAAGGGAGTTGCTCCTAGTACGAGAGGACCGGAGTGAACGAACCGCTGGTGTTCGGGTTGTGTCGCCAGACGCATTGCCCGGTAGCTAAGTTCGGCATCGATAACCGCTGAAAGCATCTAAGCGGGAAGCGAGCCCTGAGATGAGTCATCCCTGAGGCTTCAAGCCTCCTGAAGGGCTGTTCGAGACTAGAACGTTGATAGGCAGGGTGTGTAAGCGTTGTGAGGCGCTCAGCTAACCTGTACTAATTGCCCGTGAGGCTTAACCATACAACACCCAAGGGGTTTTAGCGGACTCCATAAGCACTTGAATGATGTGCTGAGAACTTAAGTCAGATTTTCCAAGATTGTTGAACAAATTTTGCTTGGCGACCATAGCGTTGCGGACCCACCTGATCCCATGCCGAACTCAGACGTGAAACGCAGCAGCGCCGATGGTAGTGTGGGGTCTCCCCATGTGAGAGTAGGACATCGCCAGGCTCCTTATTCAGAAAAGCCCGTCCGGCGACGGGCTTTTTCTTCGCTCCCGACCTGCGGGTAGGAGCGGAGTCAAGACAGAGTTTTTTGCTTTTGACCGGGTATAAACCGGGATGAAAAAAGATGAAAATTTTGTCTTGACTTGAAATGAGGGAAGCGTATTATACGCGTCCTGACTTGCTGAAGCGAAATGCGCTAAAGCCTTGAAAGTCAACGTTCTTTAACAATTTGACCATGCAATCTGTGTGGGCACTCGACAATGATACAGTCATCAAAGATTTTATCAGTGAACTGAGTGACCAAATCGATACTTAGGTATCGGCACAGTCAATTCGTTTCAACTTCGGTTGGAACATCAGTAATCACTGAGCCGCTTCTCTTTAGAGAGGCAACAAAACTTTAATTGAAGAGTTTGATCATGGCTCAGATTGAACGCTGGCGGCAGGCCTAACACATGCAAGTCGAGCGGCAGCGACATCAACAATCCTTCGGGTGCGTTGATGGGCGGCGAGCGGCGGACGGGTGAGTAATGCCTGGGAACATGCCTTAGTGTGGGGGATAACCATTGGAAACGATGGCTAATACCGCATAATGTCTTCGGACCAAAGCGGGGGACCTTCGGGCCTCGCGCGCTAAGATTGGCCCAGGTGGGATTAGCTAGTAGGTGGGGTAAGGGCTCACCTAGGCGACGATCCCTAGCTGGTCTGAGAGGATGATCAGCCACACTGGAACTGAGACACGGTCCAGACTCCTACGGGAGGCAGCAGTGGGGAATATTGCACAATGGGGGAAACCCTGATGCAGCCATGCCGCGTGTGTGAAGAAGGCCTTCGGGTTGTAAAGCACTTTCAGCAGTGAGGAAGAGGTGGTGTTTAATAGATGCCATCTTTGACGTTAGCTGCAGAAGAAGCACCGGCTAACTCCGTGCCAGCAGCCGCGGTAATACGGAGGGTGCGAGCGTTAATCGGAATTACTGGGCGTAAAGCGCATGCAGGCGGCGTGTTAAGCCAGATGTGAAAGCCCGGGGCTCAACCTCGGAATCGCATTTGGAACTGGCATGCTAGAGTCTTGTAGAGGGGGGTAGAATTTCAGGTGTAGCGGTGAAATGCGTAGAGATCTGAAGGAATACCGGTGGCGAAGGCGGCCCCCTGGACAAAGACTGACGCTCAGATGCGAAAGCGTGGGGAGCAAACAGGATTAGATACCCTGGTAGTCCACGCCGTAAACGATGTCTACTTGGAGGTTGGTGTCTTGAACACTGGCTTTCGGAGCTAACGCGTTAAGTAGACCGCCTGGGGAGTACGGTCGCAAGATTAAAACTCAAATGAATTGACGGGGGCCCGCACAAGCGGTGGAGCATGTGGTTTAATTCGATGCAACGCGAAGAACCTTACCTACTCTTGACATCCAGAGAACTTTCCAGAGATGGATTGGTGCCTTCGGGAACTCTGAGACAGGTGCTGCATGGCTGTCGTCAGCTCGTGTTGTGAAATGTTGGGTTAAGTCCCGCAACGAGCGCAACCCTTATCCTTGTTTGCCAGCACTTCGGGTGGGAACTCCAGGGAGACTGCCGGTGATAAACCGGAGGAAGGTGGGGACGACGTCAAGTCATCATGGCCCTTACGAGTAGGGCTACACACGTGCTACAATGGCGTATACAGAGGGCTGCGAGCTAGCGATAGTGAGCGAATCCCACAAAGTACGTCGTAGTCCGGATTGGAGTCTGCAACTCGACTCCATGAAGTCGGAATCGCTAGTAATCGTGGATCAGAATGCCACGGTGAATACGTTCCCGGGCCTTGTACACACCGCCCGTCACACCATGGGAGTGGGCTGCACCAGAAGTAGATAGCTTAACCTTCGGGAGGGCGTTTACCACGGTGTGGTTCATGACTGGGGTGAAGTCGTAACAAGGTAGCCCTAGGGGAACCTGGGGCTGGATCACCTCCTTACCTAAAGACTGTGTCGTTGACGCAGTGTCCACACAGATTGCTTGGTCGAAATAGTTAAGAGCGCAAGAGAAGGGTCTGTAGCTCAGGTGGTTAGAGCGCACCCCTGATAAGGGTGAGGTCGGTGGTTCAAGTCCACTCAGACCCACCACTGTCTTCCCAAATACAGTGGTTCAACACTCTTGCAATACTCGATGGGGCTATAGCTCAGCTGGGAGAGCGCCTGCCTTGCACGCAGGAGGTCAGCAGTTCGATCCTGCTTAGCTCCACCACTCTTTAAGGGTTTTCCCCGAGAATCTTTAGAAAGTGGTTATCTGTCGATAATTCACAATGCTCTTTAACAATCTGGAAAGCTGACTAGTAAATTCAATCTTTGAGATTGAATAAAACTGTTTCGAAAGAAACAGAGTTCTCAAGCAATACACATTCAAGTGTCTTGTGTAAGAGTCCGGCGAATAAACCAATTGTCTCTTTGTCAGAGACACAACCTTGGTTGTTTGAACATACGAAACCTCTTGGGGTTGTATGGTTAAGTGACTAAGCGTACACGGTGGATGCCTGGGCAGTCAGAGGCGATGAAGGACGTACTAACTTGCGATAAGCGGTGATGAGGCAGTAAGAGCCACTTGAGTCACCGATTTCCGAATGGGGAAACCCAGCTGCATAAGCAGTTATCATCAGGTGAATACATAGCCTGATGAGGCGAACCGGGGGAACTGAAACATCTAAGTACCCCGAGGAAGAGAAATCAACCGAGATTCCGGCAGTAGCGGCGAGCGAAACCGGATTAGCCCTTAAGCGTGTTTAGTGTCAGGTGAAGGTCCCTGGAAAGGGCCGCGATACAGGGTGACAGCCCCGTAACCGACGATGCTTTACACGTGAAAACGAGTAGGACGGGACACGTGTTATCCTGTCTGAACATGGGGGGACCATCCTCCAAGGCTAAATACTCCTGACTGACCGATAGTGAACCAGTACCGTGAGGGAAAGGCGAAAAGAACCCCTGTGAGGGGAGTGAAACAGAACCTGAAACCGTGTACGTACAAGCAGTAGGAGCAGGCTTGTCCTGTGACTGCGTACCTTTTGTATAATGGGTCAGCGACTTAATTTCAGTAGCAAGGTTAACCGTATAGGGGAGCCGTAGGGAAACCGAGTCTTAACTGGGCGTGCAGTTGCTGGGATTAGACCCGAAACCAGGTGATCTAGCCATGGGCAGGTTGAAGGTGAGGTAACACTTACTGGAGGACCGAACCGACTAATGTTGAAAAATTAGCGGATGACTTGTGGCTAGGGGTGAAAGGCCAATCAAACCTGGAGATAGCTGGTTCTCCCCGAAAGCTATTTAGGTAGCGCCTCGGACGAATACTACTGGGGGTAGAGCACTGTTAAGGCTAGGGGGTCATCCCGACTTACCAACCCTTTGCAAACTCCGAATACCAGTAAGTACTATCCGGGAGACACACGGCGGGTGCTAACGTCCGTCGTGGAGAGGGAAACAACCCAGACCGCCAGCTAAGGTCCCAAAGTATCACTAAGTGGGAAACGATGTGGGAAGGCTCAGACAGCCAGGATGTTGGCTTAGAAGCAGCCATCATTTAAAGAAAGCGTAATAGCTCACTGGTCGAGTCGGCCTGCGCGGAAGATTTAACGGGGCTAAGTGATACACCGAAGCTGCGGCAATGCAATTTATTGTATTGGGTAGGGGAGCGTTCTGTAAGCGGTTGAAGGTGTGCTGTAAGGCATGCTGGACGTATCAGAAGTGCGAATGCTGACATGAGTAACGACAAAGGGGGTGAAAAACCCCCTCGCCGGAAGACCAAGGGTTCCTGTCCAACGTTAATCGGGGCAGGGTAAGTCGACCCCTAAGGCGAGGCCGAAAGGCGTAGTCGATGGGAAACGGGTTAATATTCCCGTACTGCTTATTATTGCGATGGGGGGACGGAGAAGGCTAGGTGGGCCAGGCGACGGTTGTCCTGGTTTAAGGGTGTAGGCTGCAGAATTAGGCAAATCCGGTTCTGCACTAAGGCTGAGACCCGATGTCGAGTCACTACGGTGATGAAGTCATTGATGCCATGCTTCCGGGAAAAGCCTCTAAGCTTCAGATAATAAGCAATCGTACCCCAAACCGACACAGGTGGTCGGGTAGAGAATACCAAGGCGCTTGAGAGAACTCGGGTGAAGGAACTAGGCAAAATGGTACCGTAACTTCGGGAGAAGGTACGCTCTTGGCGGTGAAGTCCCTCGCGGATGGAGCTACTGAGAGTCGCAGATACCAGGTGGCTGCAACTGTTTATTAAAAACACAGCACTGTGCAAAATCGAAAGATGACGTATACGGTGTGACGCCTGCCCGGTGCCGGAAGGTTAATTGATGGGGTTATCTTCGGAGAAGCTCTTGATCGAAGCCCCGGTAAACGGCGGCCGTAACTATAACGGTCCTAAGGTAGCGAAATTCCTTGTCGGGTAAGTTCCGACCTGCACGAATGGCGTAATGATGGCCACGCTGTCTCCACCCGAGACTCAGTGAAATTGAAATCGCAGTGAAGATGCTGCGTACCCGCGGCTAGACGGAAAGACCCCGTGAACCTTTACTACAGCTTGGCACTGAACATTGACCCTACATGTGTAGGATAGGTGGGAGGCTTCGAAGCAGGTACGCCAGTATCTGTGGAGCCGTCCTTGAAATACCACCCTTGTCGTGTTGATGTTCTAACGTCGCCCCGTTATCCGGGGTGCGGACAGTGCCTGGTGGGTAGTTTGACTGGGGCGGTCTCCTCCCAAAGCGTAACGGAGGAGCACGAAGGTGGGCTAATCACGGTCGGACATCGTGAGGTTAGTGCAATGGCATAAGCCCGCTTAACTGCGAGAATGACGGTTCGAGCAGGTGCGAAAGCAGGTCATAGTGATCCGGTGGTTCTGAATGGAAGGGCCATCGCTCAACGGATAAAAGGTACTCCGGGGATAACAGGCTGATACCGCCCAAGAGTTCATATCGACGGCGGTGTTTGGCACCTCGATGTCGGCTCATCACATCCTGGGGCTGAAGTCGGTCCCAAGGGTATGGCTGTTCGCCATTTAAAGTGGTACGCGAGCTGGGTTTAGAACGTCGTGAGACAGTTCGGTCCCTATCTGCCGTGGGCGCTGGATGATTGAAGGGAGTTGCTCCTAGTACGAGAGGACCGGAGTGAACGAACCGCTGGTGTTCGGGTTGTGTCGCCAGACGCATTGCCCGGTAGCTAAGTTCGGCATCGATAACCGCTGAAAGCATCTAAGCGGGAAGCGAGCCCTGAGATGAGTCATCCCTGAGGCTTCAAGCCTCCTGAAGGGCTGTTCGAGACTAGAACGTTGATAGGCAGGGTGTGTAAGCGTTGTGAGGCGCTCAGCTAACCTGTACTAATTGCCCGTGAGGCTTAACCATACAACACCCAAGGGGTTTTTAGCGGACTCCATAAGCACTTGAATGATGTGCTGAGAACTTAAGTCAGATTTTCCAAGATTGTTGAACAAATTTTGCTTGGCGACCATAGCGTTGCGGACCCACCTGATCCCATGCCGAACTCAGACGTGAAACGCAGCAGCGCCGATGGTAGTGTGGGGTCTCCCCATGTGAGAGTAGGACATCGCCAGGCTCCCTATTTAGAAATCAGAGTCAATCTGGTTTCGGCCGTGTGGAGCGGTAGTTCAGTTGGTTAGAATACCGGCCTGTCACGCCGGGGGTCGCGGGTTCGAGTCCCGTCCGCTCCGCCACTTCTTAGATAAACCCAGTCAGCAATGGCTGGGTTTTTGTTCTCTGTTCTTTGGTATTTATTCCACCTGTGAAGACCTTAGGCTCTGTGCCTGCGAAAGTCTGAGCTGGATCAGTACTGTAGGTAACAAATAGTCAGATTACAGGATGGTTGGCTGGTGTATATGGCTGACTATCTATATTCGCTGATAGCTACTTGTTGTCAACTTTGATAAGAGTCGATCAAGAGGAAAGGACTCTCTGCGGTCAACGAAACACAGAGAGCAGTACATCAGGGGTGGATATGGCTGTCAGCAGTGCACAATTGTTTTACTTCGTCTAAATTGCTTGCCAACAGAATTCCCGCGGATCGCATTCGATCACAGCTCTCGGCAATAGTGTCAGACGAAATACCACGACATGCAGATAAATTGACAATCACCTTAAAGCGCTTCGTTGACTGAAGCTGCAGGGCGGTTGTTTTGACACAATAATCCGTTGCGAGACCGCCAATAATGACAGTGGTGACACCTTTGTGATGTAACCACTCGATCAGTCCGGTACTGAGCTTTTCTTCAAGATCGTGAAAACAAGCGCCGTAAGGATGAAGATCTGGCTCGATCCCTTTCCAGATGACGTGATCATACTCAGTTACTTTGGGAAGCCCTGGTATTACTTCAAAGCCTTTGCTCCCCGGCACGGCGTGTTTGACCCAGGTCATATCGGCATTCGTGTGGGCAATGGTTGGAACATTTTGTCATGGCTATCAACAACCCACACAGCGTTCTGTGGGTGCGCATCTTTGGTTAAAATACGCCAGGTCGCTAGCTCTGCCTGTTGATTTAAAGCCAGAGCAATATGGTGCCCTTCCGGAACGGGGAGTTCATCAGGACAAAGTGGCGTGAAGGTTTGCTGGGCATCCACATCGATTGCTGCAATAACCATGACTGTCTCCTTACAGAATCTGATTCAGAATATGATCTGCTTTCAGACGCCGTATACGCTTGATCAAGCGTCTTACCGGCAACGGGTAGCTATCAACTTTATCGATGAATTTATAGCTTCCCATGAGTTGAGTATGTCGCAAAATGGCGTTGAGTTCCTGCTGCTTTTGCTCTGCTAACAGTTCATGTTTGTCATGCACCAGAATGGCGTTCTCTAAATCCAGTTTCCATGCACGCGGATTCAGGTTATTACCCGTAATCAGCATGTACTGGCGATCAACCCAGATTCCTTTCAGGTGGAAGCTGTTATCGTCATGTTTCCAAATATGAATAGCCAGTTGGCGGCGGGCGATAGCGGCCTCGTTGTGTTTGGCAAAACTACGTAAGTTCACCTCATATAAATAAGGTAATCCGGCGATTGTTTTGAACGGTTCGCTGGGTGGGATGTAAAAATCATTCGCGGTTTTATCGCCGACAATCAGAGTGATCTTTACACCGCGACGCAAAGCCCGTTTTACTTCCCGGCTCACGCTGCGGGGAAAGTTGAAATAAGGGGTGCAGATCGTCAGCTCATGTTTAGCACTGGCGATCAGGGTACAAATGTACTTATTCAGATTGTTCTTACGACGGCCAAGACCAACAATGGGGGTAAGGCCAACCTGATCATCAGCGATAGGCTCAGGATCAAAATAATAGCTTGCGCGCTGTAATTCCAGGCGCAATTGCTTAATCGCATTGCGTAAGACTTTCGTTTCTGGTCGGGTCTGCTGATTGAGGCAGTTCACCGCTTCACTGTCGACCAGTGTCCGCTGGATAAAGTGGACCATGCTGTCAGCCAGTTTGGTGTTTTTCAAGACATGATATCTGTCATAGCGGTAACGTTGATGTTGAGCCAGGTAAACATCATTCAGGCTGGCGCCGCTATATATGACAGTATTGTCAATGATAAAGCCTTTGAGGTGGAGCACGCCAAAGACTTCACGATTGCGAACGGGCACTCCCAACACTTCAATCTTATGTTGGTAGGACTGGGCAAACTCACGGTAGAGCGCTGCATTCCCCTCCGACTTTTCTGCACCGATCAGTCCACGTTGGGCTCGGTGCCAATCAACGAGAACCTTTATGTCCAGTTCGGGACGTCGCTGTTTTGCATCATACAATGCTTGAAGAATACTGCGACCCGCATCGTCGTCCTGCAGGTACAAGGCAACCAGATAAATACGTTTGGTTGCGTTGGCTATTTCCTGATGTAAACGTTCACGAAAGGCACCTGCCTCAAGCAGTGTTTCTATATCTTCCGGCTGATGTGCAATACGTGGGAGCTGATCGATGAGCTGCCGATTTGCAGTAGCTGAATCCATTATCGCCTCGTTCCGCGATTTATATGATAAATCTAAAAATTAGGGAGCCAATTATACCAGATTTTAGTGCTGGTAAAGCGAGCAGACTGATCCAATTTATAACCTTGGGAGGCAAATTGGGTCACTTTGCCTGATATTGCATGGGGGTGAGTGCTTTTCCACCAAGTCTGTAACGGGCAATTCGATGCGCCAGTGGCAGTGGCAGCTGATTATCTCCAATCATCGAAAACTGCGCTTTCAAGTACAGCGGTTCAAGGTGGCTGAACGCAAAACAGTAACACGGCTTAGTGATCAGCTGCGAATGGCAAGCGTTTAATAACGCGAGGCCAAGTCCCTGTTGCCTCAATTGCGGCACAACCAGCATGCCTGTCATGAATTGAAAATCGTCATACTCTTGGAAACGGACAGCGGCCGCGATGGAGGTCACTGTTTCTCCGATCCAGATGATTTCGTCCTTCTTGGCTTTACCCGCTGGGTAATGTGCTTTGTACAGACGATTGACCAGAGGAAGGCGAAGAGGTTCCAAAGGATGGAAGCTAAGTGTTGTTTTCGTTAAATCTGTCATGGAATTAACTGCGTCGCTATGTGTGATCAGTTAGAATGCGGCCTCCAGTATAAAGCGACGGTTTGAATTTGGTATGGAAGTTTTGCATCGCCATTCACTGGCTTCATTGCACACATTTGGTTTGAATGTCACAGCCTCTCAGGTGGTGACCATTAGATCGGTGGACGAGCTGAAAACGCTGTTATCCAGTGATGTGACAGGGACTACTCCTGCCCTTGTGATGGGGCAAGGAAGTAACTTGCTGTTTTGTGAAGACTATGACGGAACTGTCATACTGAATCGGATCATGGGGGTTGAGGTTTATGAAACCGATGTTGCTTATCATCTCCATATTGGTGCGGGTGAAAACTGGCATCAGCTGGTGTGCTGGACGGTTGAGCAAGAGATGCCTGGCCTGGAAAACCTGGCCCTGATCCCTGGTTGTACAGGATCCGCGCCCATACAGAATATAGGAGCCTATGGCGTTGAGCTTCAGGATATCTGCGAATATGTTGATGTGCTGGAGCGAAAAAGCGGTGATGTCGTTCGCTTAACGGCAGACGCGTGCCGCTTTGGTTATCGTGATTCCATTTTTAAGCACGAATTCAAAGACAGCCATATCATAGTGGCTGTCGGCTTGCGTCTGAGTAAGGACTGGCAGCCAAACACGAGCTATGGACCACTGGCGAACCTGGATCCTGCCACGGTTACAGCGCACGACATCCTGGCCCAGGTGTGTGCGACCCGTCAAGCTAAGTTGCCGGATCCGGCTGTGCTTGGGAATGCTGGCAGCTTCTTTAAAAATCCAGTGGTCTCTGAAAGTACTTATCAGAAGCTGGCGGCTGAATTTCCGTCTGTCCCTTGCTATCCCGTGGCAGAAGGCCAGTTTAAATTGGCCGCCGGGTGGCTGATCGATCAATGTGGATTGAAAGGGCATCAGATTGGCGGTGCGGCGATACATCAACAACAGGCGTTAGTCATTGTGAACCTCGGTTCAGCTGTCCCTACTGATATACTGCGATTGGCGCGCTATATTGTCGACACTGTCAATGCGCGCTTTGGTGTCACATTAGAGCATGAGGTGCGCTTTATGGCGTCTGGCGGAGAAACCACCCTGGATAAGGTGATGCCATGAAAGAACATACAACCAAGCTGGCGTTGATCCGGTTTCTGGCGGATGGTCAGTTTCATTCCGGCGAAGCGCTGGGCGAGGCGCTGGGGATATCCCGGGCAGCGATCAGCAAACATATCAAAGGGATTCAGGAGTGGGGCCTTGATATTCATCGGGTCCAGGGCAAAGGTTACTGCCTGGCAGCCGGGTTTGATTTATTAGATGAGTCCATGATCCTGGCCCAGGTCGATTGTCCGTCACTGACGTTGATTCCGGTGATTGATTCAACCAATCAATATATGCTGGATCGCATCGGTCAGTTACCGAAAGGCGCGGTCTGCGTGGCGGAATACCAGCAGGCCGGTCGAGGCCGTCGTGGGCGGCAATGGCTCTCTCCGTTTGGCAGCAACCTGTATTTGTCAATGTACTGGCGGTTAGATGCTGGTGTTGCGGCTGCGATGGGACTGAGCTTGGTTGTTGGTCTGGCGGTGGCAAAAACCTTGCAGAAACTGGGCGCGGCAGAGATAAAGGTGAAATGGCCCAATGACCTCTATTTTCAGGACAAAAAGTTAGCGGGTATTCTCGTTGAAATGAGCGGTAAAGCCGGAGATGCTGCGCACCTGGTGATAGGGATGGGGCTGAACTTAACGATGGCGAATACTGATACCGACACGGTGGGGCAGCCCTGGTCGAATCTGGCTGAAGCTTGTGAGCTTATGCCTGACCGAAATCAGCTGGCTGCCGCAATTATCGACGGTGTGACAGAAACCCTGCAGCGCTATGAAGAGGTGGGCATGGCAGGTTTTGTCGATGAATGGGACCAGTATGATAATTTTCTTGGCCGGCCGGTGAAGCTGTTGATCGGGGACAAAGTGGTCCGTGGTATTGCCCGCGGTATTAACGCTCAGGGCGCACTGATGCTGGATACCGAACAGGGGAAAATTCCGTATCTGGGCGGAGAAATCTCTTTGCGAAAAGATGATTCGCGATAAAACAAGGACGCGCTGGCCTGTTATTTTCTCAGTTTGACGGTCTGCACCGCATGGTTAGACCCTTTTTGCAGAATCAGGCTGGCTCGTTCGCGTGTTGGCAGAATATTTTCCAGTAAGTTTTTACCGTTAATTTCCTGCCAGATATTAGTCGCCGTTTTTACGGCCTCTGACTCGGTTAGCTTGGTGTAATGATTAAAATACGAAGAAGGATCTTTAAAGGCACCCTGGCGGAATTTCAGGAAGCGTTCGATATACCAGGTCTGCAGTAAATCGGGTTCGGCATCGACATAAATTGAAAAGTCGAGCAAATCAGAAATAAACACCCGATGCGGCTCATGAGGATAATCCATACCGCTCTGTAACACATTCAGCCCTTCAATGATCAGAATGTCCGGCTGCTCTACCGTCTTAATTTCATCAGTAATATCGTAATATAAATGAGAGTACACAGGGGCATCGACCTGTGGCTTGCCTGACTTGACATCAGTCAAAAACTCCACCAAACGCCGAATATCATAAGACTGCGGAAACCCTTTCTTTTTCATCAGGTTTTTTTCCAGCAGTACTTTATTTGGATACAGGAAGCCATCCGTGGTGATTAATTCTACCTTAGGGTGTTCCGGCCATCGGGTGAGCAAGGCTTTCAGCAGACGAGCGGTCGTACTTTTACCAACAGCAACACTGCCGGCAATACCAATGATATAAGGGACTGTACTTGGCTTGGGCTGAGACAGAAATTCATCCAGTACGCGTTTGCGTCCTTTGCGCGCACCAACATAGAGGTTGAGTAAGCGCGACAAAGGTAAATAAATATCGCGGACTTCATCCATCGACAGATGTTCATTAATACCGCGCAGACGTTCGAGATCGGCTTCATCCAGCGTCATGGGTACTGACTTGCGTAAATCAGCCCAGGATTGCCGGTCAAAACTCAGATAGGGGGTTAGGATCTCGTTCATCTTGTAACCAAAATCTCATTTACAGGGATTGGGACAATACAGGATCAGTCGCGGAAGTAAAAGAGGCCGTGATTTCTCCTTTTACTGAATAATGTCTGCGCAGCCCCTTGTTTGATTAAGAAATGTACATTAAAGCCGCCATTATGATTTTTTTTGTATTTACCTATTGCAACCCCAAAAACCATCGCATAGAATGCGCAGCACTTAAGCCGACTTAGCTCAGTAGGTAGAGCAACTGACTTGTAATCAGTAGGTCACCAGTTCGATTCCGGTAGTCGGCACCAAAATTTGGAGGGATTCCCGAGTGGCCAAAGGGATCAGACTGTAAATCTGACGGCTCCGCCTTCGAAGGTTCGAATCCTTCTCCCTCCACCATATTCAAATGGTTGAATAGCTCTACGAGTTACGAGTTTGCGGGCATCGTATAATGGCTATTACCTCAGCCTTCCAAGCTGATGATGCGGGTTCGATTCCCGCTGCCCGCTCCACATTTCTCGTGTGCTGATATAGCTCAGTTGGTAGAGCGCACCCTTGGTAAGGGTGAGGTCGGCGGTTCAAATCCGCCTATCAGCACCACTCTCTCTCCGAAGCACTTCAATCCTTTTGATATATACTCTACAAAACCCATGATTGGTTGTGTGGTCGTTATACCACCTAAATACCGTGCCTAGAGGGACTACCCATGTCTAAAGAAAAATTTGAACGTACGAAACCGCACGTTAACGTTGGTACTATCGGCCACGTTGACCACGGTAAAACTACTCTGACTGCTGCTATCTGTACTGTACTGGCCAAAACTTACGGCGGTGCAGCGCGTGACTTCGCATCGATCGATAATGCGCCAGAAGAGCGTGAGCGTGGTATCACTATCTCTACTTCTCACGTAGAGTACGATACTCCGACTCGCCACTACGCGCACGTTGACTGCCCAGGACACGCTGACTACGTTAAGAACATGATCACCGGTGCTGCTCAGATGGACGGTGGTATCCTGGTTGTTGCTGCGACTGATGGCCCTATGCCTCAGACTCGTGAGCACATCCTGCTGGGTCGTCAGGTTGGTATCCCTTACATTCTTGTTTTCATGAACAAGTGTGACATGGTTGATGACGAAGAGCTGCTGGAGCTGGTTGAGATGGAAGTGCGTGAACTTCTGTCTGAGTACGACTTCCCAGGCGACGACTGCCCAGTTATCCAAGGTTCTGCTCTGGGTGCGCTGAATGGCGAAGCTCAGTGGGAAGCGAAAATTGTTGAGCTGGCTGAAGCCCTGGATTCTTACATCCCAGAGCCAGAGCGTGCGATCGACAAGCCGTTCATCCTGCCAATCGAAGACGTATTCTCAATCCAAGGCCGTGGTACTGTAGTTACTGGTCGTGTTGAGCAAGGTATCGTTCGCGTAGGTGACGAAGTTGCTATCGTTGGTATCAAAGACACCATCACCACGACTTGTACTGGTGTTGAGATGTTCCGTAAGCTTCTGGACGAAGGCCGTGCTGGTGAGAACGTTGGTGTTCTGCTGCGTGGTACTAAGCGTGACGAAGTTGAGCGTGGTCAAGTACTGGCTAAGCCTGGTTCAATCACTCCACACACAACTTTCGAGTCTGAAGTATACGTTCTGTCTAAAGATGAAGGCGGCCGTCATACTCCGTTCTTCAAAGGCTACCGTCCACAGTTCTACTTCCGTACAACTGACGTGACCGGTACTATCGAACTGCCAGAAGGCGTTGAGATGGTTATGCCAGGTGACAACATCAAGATGGTTGTTACTCTGATCGCACCTATCGCAATGGACGAAGGTCTGCGCTTCGCAATCCGTGAAGGTGGCCGTACCGTTGGTGCTGGTGTTGTTGCTAAGATCGTTGAATAATATTTGACGACAAGGCACGAAAAAGGGCATCATTTGATGCCCTTTTTCTACGCTCCACCTCAGATTAGCGTATTTTTTGGTCAGTGTGCCGAGTAAAAAATGCGTTAAGGTGTACAGAGCGTTTCGAAAGGGATTCACTTAATCCTTAGAAAGCCTCGCTACCGGCGAGGTTATTTTCGTCTATATTGAGACAAGTTACAGGTTGGTTGTATGAAAGCGAATGCCGAAAACCAAAGCAGCTCTAGTAGCATGGATAGCCTGAAATGGGTTGTTGTTTTTGCCCTGCTGGCAGCCGCGGTGGTTGGTAATTACCTGTACAGTGATGTATCTGTCGTGTTGCGTGCCGCAGCTGTAGTGGTCCTGGTTGCCGCTGCTGGTGGTGTTGCAGCGCTTACAGCAAAAGGTAAAACAGCGATCACTTTTGCCCGTGAATCGCGCATGGAAGTCCGCAAGGTAGTGTGGCCAACTCGTCAGGAAGCTACGCAGACAACCTTTATCGTTTTAGCTGTCACTGTCATTATGGCGTTAGCCCTGTGGGGCATCGACGGCATTATGGTCCGTTTGGTCCGCCTGGTTACCGGTGTATAGAGGTAAGAGTTCATGAGCGAAGCTCCAAAAAAACGATGGTATGTTGTGCAGGCCTTCTCTGGTTTTGAAGGACGAGTTGCACAGTCACTACGTGAACATATCAAGATGCATGGCATGGAAGACTACTTCGACGAGGTCCTGGTACCAACAGAAGAAGTGGTGGAAATGCGTGCTGGCCAGCGCCGCAAAAGCGAGCGTAAGTTCTTCCCTGGTTACGTTCTCGTACAAATGGTGATGAATGATGAAACCTGGCATCTGGTACGTAGTATTCCTCGTGTGATGGGGTTCATTGGCGGAACATCTGACCGCCCGGCGCCGATTTCAGACAAAGAAGCCGCAGCGATTTTGAATCGTCTGCAGCAGGCGAGCGAGTCGCCTGTTCACAAAACTGTGTTTGAGCCGGGTGAAGTGGTTCGCGTGACGGATGGTCCGTTTGCTGACTTTAATGGTGTGGTTGAAGAAGTCGACTATGACAAGAGCCGTGTGAAAGTCTCGGTTTCTATCTTCGGCCGTGCAACTCCGGTAGAACTGGAGTTTGGTCAGGTTGAGAAAAACTGATCAATAAGTAATCAAGTCATATTGTCAAGGGCGTGGAATTACACTATAATTTCGCGCCCTTTCGTTAGACGGGGAGTCTGTTTGCGAAAAGCAGACGTTTGAACCCAAATTAAGGTAATTAAGCAATGGCTAAAAAAGTAGAAGCTTACATCAAGCTGCAAGTTGCAGCTGGTATGGCAAACCCATCTCCACCAGTTGGTCCAGCTCTGGGTCAGCACGGTGTGAACATCATGGAATTCTGTAAAGCGTTTAACGCAAAAACAGATTCAATGGAAAAAGGTCTGCCAACGCCAGTGGTTATCACTGTATATAGCGACCGTTCTTTCACTTTCGTGACTAAGACTCCACCTGCTGCAGTTCTGCTGAAGAAAGCAGCTGGCGTTAAGTCTGGCTCTGGCCGTCCTAACACTGAAAAAGTGGGTAAAGTGACTGAAGCTCAGATCCAAGAGATCGCAGAAACTAAAGCTGCAGACATGACTGGTGCCGACATCGAAGCGATGAAGCGCTCTATCGCGGGTACTGCCCGTTCCATGGGTCTGGTAGTTGAGGGTTAAGACAATGGCAAAACTAACTAAGCGTATGCGCGTAATTCGTGAGAAAGTTGACGCAACTCGCGAGTACGACATCAACGAAGCTGTTGCTCTGCTGAAAGAACTGGCTACTGCTAAATTCGTAGAAAGTGTTGACGTTTCAGTGAACCTGGGTATCGATGCACGTAAATCTGATCAGAACGTTCGTGGCGCAACTGTACTGCCACACGGTACTGGCCGTGATGTTCGTGTAGCAGTGTTCACCCAAGGTGCTAACGCTGAAGCAGCGAAAGAAGCTGGTGCAGATCTGGTTGGTATGGACGATCTGGCTGACCTGGTTAAGAAAGGCGAAATGAACTTTGACGTTGTTATCGCTTCTCCAGACGCAATGCGCGTTGTTGGTCAACTGGGTACCATCCTGGGTCCACGTGGCCTGATGCCAAACCCGAAAGTGGGTACTGTAACTCCTAACGTTGCTGAAGCTGTGAAGAATGCTAAAGCAGGCCAGGTTCGTTACCGTAACGACAAGAACGGTATCATCCATACCACGATTGGTAAGGTTGATTTCGATGCTGACAAACTGAAAGCTAACCTGGAAGCTCTGCTGGTTGCGCTGAAAAAAGCAAAACCATCTTCAGCAAAAGGTACTTTCATCAAGAAAGTTAGCATCTCTACCACTATGGGTGCAGGTGTGGCGCTAGACCAGAATACTCTGGACGCTAACGTTTAATATTTGCAGAATCGCTGGGATTATGTATAATCCTGCGTTTCGAATTAATGGCTAAGATCTGGGCAGTATTCTGCCGAGATCTTCGTCCAAGACCGTAGGTGTTCTCTGAACTTAATAATTCAGCCTACGTAGACGGTGCCAGGAACATGATTGATATACTGTCTTTCTTGGATCTGCGCCGTACAAACTCTCCTGCAATTTTGCAGTGAGTGGGTAAACACAATCCAGGAGCAAATCCAATGGCTTTAAACCTTCAAGACAAAAAAGCAATTGTTGCTGAAGTCAACGAAGCTGCCAGTGGTGCCCTGTCTGCAGTTGTTGCTGACTCTCGTGGCGTCGCCGTGGGTGCTATGACAACTCTGCGTAAACAAGCGCGTGAAGCGGGCGTTTACGTACGTGTTGTTCGTAATACTCTGGCTCGTCGTGCAGTCGTAGGTACTAACTATGAGTGTCTTGCTGACACTTTCGTAGGTCCTACTCTGCTGGCTTTCTCTACTGAGCACCCAGGTGCCGCAGCGCGTCTTTTCAAAGACTTCGCTAAAGAGAACAAAAATTTCGAGATCAAAGCTGCTGCATTCGAAGGCGTACTGACTGATGCAGATGTTCTGGCGAAACTGCCAACTTACGACGAAGCGATCGCGCGTCTGATGATGTGCATGAAAGAAGCTTCTGCTGGCAAGCTGGTTCGTACTATTGCAGCTATTCGCGATCAGAAAGAAGCCGCTTAATAAGTTTGGCTTTTTATTGGTTGCTATTTAAACTAATTGTTGACTTTAAAAGAGAATTGTTATGTCTATCACTAACGAGCAAATCCTAGACGCAGTTGCAGAAATGTCTGTAATGCAAGTTGTTGAACTGATCGAAGCAATGGAAGAGAAGTTCGGTGTTACTGCTGCTGCTGCAGTAGTTGCTGGCGGTGCTGCTGAAGGCGCAGCTGCTGAAGAGCAAACTGAATTCGACGTAATCCTGACTGCTGCTGGCGGTAACAAAGTTGCTGTAATCAAAGCAGTACGTGGCGCAACTGGTCTGGGCCTGAAAGAAGCGAAAGCTCTGGTTGACGGCGCTCCAGCACCTCTGAAAGAAGGTGTTGAGAAAGCTGAAGCTGAAGCTCTGAAAGCTCAGCTGGAAGAAGCTGGTGCATCTGTTGAAATCAAGTAATTATTACTTAATTTCTTAGCCTTTATGGCTATGGGCTGGTGGCTAAAAAGCCACCGGCCCTTTTGCGCTGTAGGGTAGTGGTGTTTTTCACATTGTTTTGCAACCGCTTCCCGTGCAAATCACAGCCTGTACTCCAGTGCTGTTCCTGCTACAAACAATGTTATTAGTCACTGCCTCTTACTCGAGGTAGTTTGGATCACTTATCAGCGATCTGAGGAACCTATGGTTTACTCTTATACCGAGAAAAAGCGTATCCGTAAGGATTTTGGTAAGCGTCCTCAAGTATTGGATGTACCTTACTTGCTGTCGATCCAGCTTGAGTCTTTTGATAAGTTCATCGAGCAGGATCCGGAAGGGCATTACGGTCTAGAAGCTGCCTTTCGTTCTGTATTCCCAATTCAGAGCTATAACGGCAATTCCGAGCTGCAATACGTTAGCTATCGTCTCGGTGAGCCGGTGTTCGATGTCAAAGAATGTCAGATTCGTGGTGTAACGTACTCCGCGCCGTTGCGCGTGAAATTACGTCTTGTTATGTATGACAAGGACGCACCAGCTGGCACAGTCAAAGACATTAAAGAACAAGAAGTTTACATGGGCGAAATTCCGCTCATGACAGATAACGGTACATTCGTTATTAACGGTACCGAGAGGGTTATCGTATCCCAGCTGCACCGTAGCCCGGGCGTCTTTTTCGACAGCGATAAGGGTAAAACCCACTCCTCAGGTAAAGTGCTTTATAACGCACGCATCATTCCTTACCGTGGTTCATGGTTGGATTTTGAATTTGATCCAAAGGATAACGTCTACGTTCGTATCGACCGTCGTCGTAAGTTGCCTGCGTCTATCATTCTGCGTGCGCTGAACTATACCACTGAGCAAATTCTTGACCTGTTCTTTGAAAAAATCAATTTCGAAGTGCAAGGTAAGTCTCTGGTCATGGAGCTGGTACCAGACCGTCTGCGCGGCGAAACCGCGAGCTTTGATATCGAAGCAAACGGGACTGTGTACGTTGAGAAAGGCCGTCGGATTACCGCGCGCCATATCCGTCAGCTGCAGAAAGATAACATTGACCACATCGAAGTGCCGGTTGAGTACATCGTGGGCAAAGTGTCAGCACGTGACTATGTGAATGAAGACACGGGTGAGCTGATTGTTGAAGCGAACCAAGAGCTGAGCCTGGAAATTCTGGCCAAGCTGTCTCAGGCTGGTCACAAAGCCATCGAAGTTCTGTTTACCAATGACCTGGATTACGGTCCGTACATGTCTGATACCCTGCGTATTGACAGCACAACGGATCGTCTGAGTGCGCTGGTTGAAATCTACCGCATGATGCGCCCTGGTGAGCCACCAACGCGTGAAGCGGCTGAGCAGCTGTTTGAAAGCCTGTTCTTCTCTGAAGATCGCTATGATCTGTCTGCGGTTGGCCGTATGAAGTTCAACAGCTCTCTGGTACGTGAAGAAACGACAGGCCCAGGCACACTGGATCACGACGATATCATCGACGTCATGCGTAAGCTGATCGACATTCGTAACGGTAAAGGTGAAGTTGATGATATCGACCACCTGGGTAACCGCCGTATCCGTAGTGTTGGTGAAATGGCTGAAAACCAGTTCCGTGTCGGTCTGGTACGTGTTGAGCGTGCAGTAAAAGAACGTCTGAGTCTGGGTGATCTGGATGCTGTGATGCCACAGGATCTGATCAACGCCAAACCTATCTCAGCAGCCGTGAAAGAGTTCTTTGGCTCTTCCCAGCTGTCTCAGTTTATGGACCAGAACAACCCGCTGTCAGAAGTCACGCACAAGCGTCGTATTTCTGCCCTGGGTCCAGGCGGTCTGACGCGTGAGCGTGCAGGCTTTGAAGTTCGAGATGTTCACGCGACGCACTACGGTCGTCTGTGTCCGATCGAGACCCCTGAAGGTCCAAACATCGGTCTGATCAACTCGCTGTCTGTTTTTGCGCGTTGTAACCCGTACGGTTTCCTGGAAACGCCATACCGCAAAGTGGTTGATGGTGTGGTCACCGATCAGATTGATTATCTGTCCGCGATTGAAGAAGGTCAGTTCGTCATTGCGCAGGCCAACGCCGCGCTGGCTGAAGACGGCGGCTTTACTGATGAATTAATCACGGCTCGTCATAAAGGCGAATCGGGTCTTCACCCACGTGACCACGTTCAGTACATGGACGTAGCAACCAACCAGGTGGTATCTGTGGCGGCGTCCCTGATCCCATTCCTGGAGCACGATGATGCGAACCGTGCCCTGATGGGTGCGAACATGCAACGTCAGGCGGTACCGACACTGCGTGCTGACAAGCCGCTGGTAGGTACAGGGATTGAGCGTGCGGTTGCTGTTGACTCCGGTGTAACCTCGGTCGCGAAGCGTGGCGGTATGGTTCAGTCGGTTGATGCGTCTCGTATCGTGATTAAAGTCAACGAAGACGAGCTGGTACCAGGCGAAGCCGGTATCGACATCTACAACCTGACTAAATACACCCGTTCTAACCAGAACACCTGTATCAACCAGCGTCCGACTGTGATGCCGGGTGAACCTGTAGCACGTGGTGACGTGCTGGCTGATGGTCCGTCGACTGACCTGGGTGAACTGGCGCTTGGCCAGAACATGCGTATCGCGTTCATGCCTTGGAACGGTTACAACTTCGAAGACTCCATCTTAGTCTCTGAGCGCGTGGTTCAGGAAGATCGCCTGACGACGATCCACATTCAGGAACTGTCCTGTGTGGCACGTGATACTAAGCTGGGCGCAGAAGAAATCACAGCAGACATCCCGAACGTGGGTGAAGCAGCCCTGTCCAAGCTGGACGAGTCCGGTATCGTATATATCGGTGCGGAAGTGAAGGGTGGCGACATTCTGGTTGGTAAAGTGACGCCGAAGGGCGAGACTCAGCTGACACCGGAAGAGAAACTGCTGCGTGCCATCTTCGGTGAAAAAGCATCTGACGTGAAAGATTCGTCACTGCGTGTACCGAACTCTGTGTCTGGTACCATCATCGACGTTCAGGTCTTCACGCGCGATGGCGTAGAGAAGGACAAGCGTGCACTCGAAATTGAAGAGATGCAGCTGAAAGAAGCGAAGAAAGACATCACCGAAGAATTCCAGATCCTGGAAGGTGGTTTGCTGGCTCGTGTCCGGACTCTGCTGCTGTCTGCCGGCTATGATGAAGCGCGCGTCACTTCCATGGACCGTGAGAAACTGTTCTCTCAGACTCTGGATGACGAATCGATGCAAAACCAGCTGGAGCAGTTGGCAGAGCAGTACGACGAGCTGAAATCTGAGTTCGATAAGAAGTTTGAAACCAAGCGTCGTAAGATCACTCAAGGTGATGATCTGGCCCCTGGCGTCCTGAAGATCGTGAAGGTCTATCTGGCCGTGAAGCGCCGTATTCAGCCGGGTGATAAGATGGCCGGTCGTCACGGTAACAAGGGTGTTATCTCGAAGATCTGTCCGGTTGAAGACATGCCTTACGATGAGAAAGGCCAGACGGTCGACATCGTACTGAACCCATTGGGTGTACCTTCGCGGATGAACATTGGTCAGATCCTGGAAACACATATGGGTCTGGCGGCAAAAGGTATCGGCGACAAGATCAACCAGATGCTGAAAGAACAGCAGGAATTGCATAAATTCCGCGAGTTCCTGCAGAAGGTCTATGATCTGGGCGATACCCGTCAGAAAGTAGACATTGCGTCTATGTCTGATGATGAAGTTCGTACCCTGATTGAGAACCTGCGTGGTGGTCTGCCAATCGCGACCCCTGTCTTTGACGGTGCACCTGAGCCTTCGATCAAAGAGCTGCTGAAACTGGGTGATCTCCCAGAATCTGGTCAGCTGAATCTGTTCGATGGCCGTACCGGTGAGAAGTTCGAACGTCCTGTAACTGTTGGTTACATGTACATGCTGAAACTGAACCACCTGGTCGACGATAAGATGCACGCACGTTCTACTGGTTCGTACAGTCTGGTAACTCAGCAGCCACTGGGTGGTAAAGCTCAGTTCGGTGGCCAGCGCTTCGGTGAGATGGAAGTGTGGGCACTGGAAGCTTACGGTGCCGCCTATACGCTGCAGGAAATGCTGACCGTGAAATCGGATGATGTGAACGGCCGGACGAAGATGTACAAGAACATCGTCGATGGCGATCACCGTATGGAACCAGGTATGCCGGAATCCTTCAACGTACTGTTGAAAGAGATCCGCTCGTTGGGTATCAACATCGAGCTGGAAGACGAGTAATTCTGACGCTGTCAGTAATACTTGAATCCGGTATCAATATGAAGGCGCCGCCGCCACGGCGCCTTTATGGGTCAACTCCTCACAGGAGCCGAATGTGAAAGACTTACTTAAGTTTCTGAAAGCACAGCACAAGACCGAAGAATTTGACGCGATCAAAATCGGTCTTGCTTCACCAGACATGATTCGTTCATGGTCTTTCGGTGAAGTGAAAAAGCCAGAAACCATTAACTACCGTACCTTTAAGCCTGAGCGTGACGGTCTGTTCTGTGCACGTATCTTTGGCCCGGTCAAAGACTATGAATGTCTTTGTGGTAAATACAAACGCCTGAAGCACCGTGGCGTGATCTGTGAAAAATGTGGTGTAGAAGTTACTCAGACCAAAGTACGTCGTGAGCGTATGGGTCACATTGAGCTGGCTTCTCCTGTTGCCCACATCTGGTTCCTGAAATCACTGCCATCCCGTATCGGTCTGTTGATGGACATGCCGCTGCGTGATATTGAGCGTGTGCTTTACTTTGAATCTTATGTGGTTATCGAACCTGGCATGACCAATCTTGAGCGGAGTCAGTTGCTGTCTGAAGAACAGTATCTGGACGCGCTGGAAGAGTGGGGCGATGAGTTCGACGCGCGCATGGGCGCCGAAGCAGTGAAAGCACTGCTGGCCAACATGGATTTGAATGCTGAAATCGAACTGATGCGTGAAGAGCTGGAAGAAACCAACTCTGAAACCAAGCGTAAGAAGCTGACCAAGCGTCTGAAGCTGGTTGAAGCATTTGTTCAATCCGGTAACAACCCAGAGTGGATGATCCTTTCAGTACTGCCTGTACTGCCACCGGATCTGCGTCCGCTGGTACCGCTGGACGGTGGTCGTTTTGCGACTTCTGATCTGAACGACCTTTACCGTCGTGTGATCAACCGTAACAACCGTCTGAAGCGTCTGCTGGATCTGGCTGCCCCAGACATCATCGTACGTAACGAAAAGCGTATGCTGCAAGAGTCTGTGGATGCCCTGCTGGACAACGGCCGTCGTGGTCGCGCTATCACTGGCTCGAACAAGCGTCCGCTGAAATCTCTGGCTGACATGATCAAAGGTAAGCAGGGTCGTTTCCGTCAGAACCTGTTGGGTAAGCGTGTTGACTACTCAGGCCGTTCGGTAATCACCGTGGGTCCATATTTGCGTCTGCACCAGTGTGGTCTGCCGAAGAAAATGGCCCTGGAGCTGTTCAAACCGTTCATCTACGGCAAGCTGGAAACCCGTGGTCTGGCGACCACCATCAAAGCTGCTAAGAAGATGGTTGAGCGTGAAGAAGCTGTCGTTTGGGATATCCTGGACGAAGTGATCCGCGAACACCCGGTGATGCTGAACCGTGCACCAACACTGCACCGTCTGGGCATCCAGGCGTTTGAACCTGTACTGATCGAAGGTAAAGCGATTCAGCTGCACCCGCTGGTCTGTGCGGCTTATAACGCCGACTTCGATGGTGACCAGATGGCTGTTCACGTACCGCTGACGCTGGAAGCCCAGCTGGAAGCGCGTGCACTGATGATGTCGACCAACAACATTCTGTCGCCAGCATCCGGTGATCCGATCATCGTACCGTCTCAGGACGTTGTACTGGGTCTGTACTACATGACCCGTGACAAGATCAACGCCAAAGGCGAAGGCATGTACCTGGCCGGCTCTGCAGAAGCAGAGAAAGCGTACCGCACTGGTAATGCTGAGTTGCATGCCCGTGTGAAAGTGCGTATCACCGAGCACGTGAAAAACGAGCAAGGCGAGCTGGTGAAAAACACCCAGCTGGTGGATACCACTGTCGGTCGTGCCATGTTGTGGCAAATCGTGCCTAAGGGCCTGCCATACAGCCTGGTGAACACCGAAGCGTTGGGTAAGAAGCAGATCTCGAACCTGCTGAACACCTGTTACCGTGAACTGGGTATGAAGCAGACCGTTATCTTTGCTGACCAGATCATGTACACAGGTTTTGCTTACGCAGCCCTGTCTGGTGTCTCTGTCGGTATCGACGATATGGTTGTGCCGGATGCGAAGTACACCAAGATCGCTGAAGCCGAAGCTGAAGTAGCCGAAATTCAGGAGCAGTTCCAGTCTGGTCTGGTAACGGCTGGTGAGCGTTACAACAAAGTAATCGATATCTGGGCAACGGCCAACGAGCAGGTTGCCAAAGCGATGATGGATAACCTGTCGTTTGACACGGTGATCAACCGCGAAGGTAAAGAAGAACAACAGAAATCGTTTAACAGCGTATACATGATGGCCGATTCCGGTGCGCGTGGTTCGGCTGCTCAGATTCGTCAGTTGGCGGGTATGCGTGGTCTGATGGCGAAACCTGATGGCTCGATCATCGAAACGCCAATCACAGCGAACTTCCGTGAAGGTCTGAACGTACTTCAGTACTTCATCTCGACCCACGGTGCGCGTAAAGGTCTGGCGGATACGGCACTGAAGACAGCGAACTCAGGTTACCTGACTCGTCGTCTGGTAGACGTTGCTCAGGACGTTGTGATCACAGCGGATGACTGTGGTACGCATGCAGGTATCACAATGATGCCGCTGATCGAAGGCGGTGATGTGAAAGAGCCGCTGCGTGATCGCGTACTGGGTCGTGTCGTGGCCGATGATGTGCTGAAACCGGGTACTGAAGAAGTACTGGTTCAACGCAACACGATGCTGGACGAGAAGTGGTGTGACATTCTGGAAGACAACTCAGTTGACCAGATCAAAGTGCGTTCCGTTGTGACCTGTGAAAACGACTTCGGTTGTTGCCGTAACTGTTATGGCCGTGACCTGGCGCGTGGTCACCTGGTGAACCAGGGTGAAGCGGTCGGTGTTGTGGCAGCACAGTCCATCGGTGAACCAGGTACACAGCTGACGATGCGTACGTTCCACATCGGTGGTGCGGCATCACGTGCGGCAGCAGAAAACAGCATTCAGGTGAAGAACAAAGGTTCTCTGAAGCTTCACAATGCCAAGTTCGTCACCAACAACGACGGCAAGCTGGTGATCACTTCGCGTGCTGCTGAGCTGACCATTGTTGATGAGTTCGGTCGTACCAAGGAAAGCTACAAGCTGCCTTACGGTTCGATGCTGGGCAAAGGCGATAACGATCCAGTTGAAGCCGGTGAAGTGGTGGCGAACTGGGACCCGCACACAATGCCAATCATTACTGAAGTGGCAGGTCATATCCAGTTTGTGGATCTGATCGATGGTGTGACGGTTTCTCGCCAGACGGACGACCTGACAGGTCTGTCTTCTATCGTTATCCTGGACGGTTCCGAGCGTACCGGTGCAGGTAAAGATATGCGTCCAATGGTGAAGCTGGTGGATGACAAAGGCAACGATGTCATGATCCCAGGGACTGAGATGCCTGCGCAGTACTTCCTGCCGGGTAAAGCCATTGTTCAGCTGGAAGACGGTTCTGCTGTGGGTATCGGTGACACGCTGTCTCGTATTCCTCAGGAATCTGGCGGTACGAAAGATATCACCGGTGGTCTGCCACGCGTTGCGGATCTGTTCGAAGCGCGTAAACCGAAAGAGCCTGCTATCCTGGCTGAAATCACAGGTGCAGTATCCTTCGGTAAAGAGACCAAAGGTAAGCGTCGTCTGATCATCACCCCAACCGAGGGTCAGCCATATGAGGAAATGATTCCGAAGTGGCGTCAGCTGAACGTCTTTGAGGGCGAGAAAGTTGAAAAAGGTGATGTGATTGCTGATGGTCCGGAAGCGCCGCACGATATCCTGCGTCTGCGTGGTGTTCACGCAGTAGCAGAATACATCGTGAATGAGGTTCAGGAAGTTTACCGTCTGCAAGGCGTTAAGATTAACGATAAGCACATCGAGACAATCATCCGTCAGATGCTGCGTAAGGTAACCATTACGGTTCCGGGTGACTCTGAGTTCCTGGAAGGCGAGCAAGTGGAATTCTCCCGCGTGAACATCGCCAACCGTCAGCTGATCGCTGAAGACAAGCAACCTGCGTTGTTTGAGCGTGATCTGCTGGGTATTACCAAAGCGTCTCTGGCGACTGAGTCCTTCATCTCTGCCGCGTCGTTCCAGGAAACGACTCGCGTACTGACTGAAGCTGCAGTTGCTGGTAAGCGTGATGAGCTGCGTGGTCTGAAAGAAAACGTGATCGTGGGTCGTTTGATCCCAGCGGGTACGGGTTTCTCTTATCACCAGCAACGTCAGCGTCGTCGTGATGCGGATCTGGCCCCAGTCGAGCCACAGGTTGATGCCGAACAAGCGTCACAAGACCTGGCGGCACTGCTGAATGCTGGTCTGAACGACGAAGATTAAGATCTGCCTGGTTCTTACGTAACCGAAACTGAAAAGGCACCCTCTGGGGTGCCTTTTGTTTTCTGGGAGCAATCAGACCTTGATTGGCTTTGAGCGACTGTCATATCTTGGTTGTTGAATTGACTTTAAGCATGCAAAGGCCTATCGGCAATCAGGATGCTGATTGCCTGTGTTTGCTCGAGACACAGCTGTAAGCGGCTGTGATTACGCGCCGGGTGGCACGGCTAAACTTTCACTGATCAGTTCAATCAGCTCATCTTCCAGCTCGAACCTCAATTCGATTTGTTCGCCCACCAGAGACAGTTCGTGATCAAAGTTATCCCAATCATCACTATCGTCTGTGATCTCACAATAGCGATCCGCAAAATTCAGCAAAGGATCTGTGGTATCCGTAATTTTGTGGTAGAGCTGTGAGATTTCTGTGGTCGGGGAGTATCCGGTCGCCTGCCATCTTGCCATCACCTTGTCGTAAATTTTAAAGTGACCTTCGGAGATGTAATCAACCAGTTGCTGGCTGAAGAGTTGGAGTTGCGATGACGTGGGAAGTTGCCGGGATTTATGTTCAAAGGGGGGTAAGCCAGCTAATTTGCAGTAATCTATCAGCAACTGCTGCCTCGACATCAGCCAATGATCAATGACATCATTGTTGCCGCCCCATTGTTTTTGCACTTGTTCGAATTTACTAAGCATGACCATGTCCTCATGATCGCCCCGCAAGTCGCAGGAGCCGAAAACAATACCTGTCAAACTCTTAGTGACACTAAGAGTACCAATATGGCAAAGCCAAATTCCACTGTTAGGTTTAGATTGCCAGCAAAACTGATACCCTGCAAGGATGGAGAAGTCACTCATGTCAAAAAAGCAAGAACACAGTTACTGGTGCGTCATTCGTGATCGCAGAATTTATTTAGAGGGTGGTAAGTTACCACTTACCTTAGAAGGCTTTACTGAACTTGATCTTGCTGGATCCAAAACGATCGGGTTTCATCAGGGATATCCGGTGAAATGGCTGGAAGATCCTGATTTGCTGGCCGATAAAAATTTTTATTCGCTCAGGGAATTACTCCACGAGCCTGAGGATCTGTTTGCGCTGGCCGGCAAAGCGATGCAGCTATCCTATATGCAAGAAACTCAAAGGTTTTGTTCCGCCTGCGGCGGCAAAACGACGCTGGCAGACGGTGGACAGGCCATGCACTGCCTGACTTGCAAGACTGACCATTATCCGCGTATTTCTCCCTGCATCATTGTTGCGGTGAAGAAGGATGACTGCATTTTGCTGGCACAGCATCCTCGCCATAAAAACGGTATGTATACCGTGATTGCCGGCTTTGTCGAGGCCGGAGAAACGCTGGAGCAATGTGTGGCTCGGGAAGTCAAAGAAGAGACAGGGATCGAGGTAACCCATATCCGCTACTTTGACAGCCAGCCCTGGGCGTTTCCGTCCAATCTCATGATGGGCTTTCTGGCTGAGCACCACAGTGGTGCTATCCGTCCGGATTACGAAGAGCTGGTGGATGCCCGTTGGTTTCAACACGATCAGTTACCGCAGATCGCGCCACCCGGTACGATTGCGTATCGCCTGATTCAGGCGACTTGTGCAGCCATCAGGCAGGAAGCCGCAATCCGGTCGGACGGTGTCTAGTAAACGATGAAGAGCCTGTAACTGAAACAGTAAATAGCTGGGGGTTAGCCGGAGTGGCTTTCTGGCAGCCCGCGGAAAACGGCTTTGGAATGTTTAATCAGATGCGCGGCATAATGCGGGGTGACTTTGTGCAACTGCCCTTTCATGGCTGTGAAAGAATTTTCCCAGCAGCGGTCTTTGTATACACCGGTTTCAGTAAATTCGATAACAACTTGCAGGTTCATAGATCCTCCAATCTTTGCAGTAGCCGATGTTGGCTGTAAATAACAGTATCAGAGAATACAGAGGGTATTGATTAAAATATCTGCAACATTAGATTACCAAAAATGAAACCGGTGGCGTGCAAATCGTGCTGTGTGCAAGCGATGTGCGCTAAGCGGCATTAATTACCCTTCAGGATGAATGCATAGCTGCTGATGCCGGATCAGGGTGTTACAATGTACTCAATTATTTGCCAGGATGTTGACAATGACAGAATTGAAGAACGATCGCTATCTGCGTGCTTTACTCAAGCAGCCGGTTGACTGCACCCCTGTATGGATGATGCGTCAGGCAGGCCGTTATCTCCCTGAATACCGGGCTACCCGCGGTGTGGCGGGCGACTTTATGTCGCTATGCAAGAATGCTGAACTGGCCAGCGAAGTGACTTTGCAACCTTTGCGCCGTTTTCCGCTGGATGCCGCGATCTTGTTTTCTGACATCCTGACCATTCCGGATGCCATGGGTCTGGGGCTGTACTTCGAGACCGGTGAAGGACCAAAGTTTGAGCGTCCGATCAGCTGCAAAGCGGATGTCGATAGGATAGGCATCCCTGATCCGGAAGGTGAACTGCAATATGTCATGAACGCTGTGCGTCAAATCCGAAAAGATCTCAAAGGCGAAGTACCGCTGATTGGTTTTTCCGGCAGCCCGTGGACATTGGCGACTTACATGGTGGAAGGTGGCAGCACCAAGGCCTTTACCAAAATCAAAAAAATGATGTACGCCGAACCTGCGGTGCTGCATGCACTGCTGGATAAACTGGCCGATAGTGTGATTCAGTATCTGAATGCCCAAATCAAAGCCGGTGCCCAGTCAGTGATGGTGTTTGACACCTGGGGTGGTGTCCTGACGCCACGGGATTACAAGTTGTTCTCCCTGCAGTACATGCACAAGATTGTCGATGGCCTGATCCGTGAAAACGAAGGCCGTCGTGTCCCTGTGACCCTGTTTACCAAAAACGGCGGGATGTGGCTGGAAGCGATTGCAGCAACCGGTTGTGATGCGGTGGGCCTGGACTGGACCATTGATATTGCCGACGCCAAGCGCCGTGTGGGCGATAAGGTGGCCCTGCAAGGTAATATGGACCCGTCTATGTTGTACGCGTCACCAGCGCGTATTCGTGAGGAAGTGGCCGGTATTCTGTCCGGTTTCGGTGAAGGCACGGGCCATGTCTTTAACCTGGGCCACGGTATCCATCTTGATGTGCCGCCGGAAAATGCCGGTGTTTTTGTCGAGGCGGTTCATGAGCTGTCTGCCCCTTACCACAAGTAAGCAGCGGTAGATGTCACCAGAAAGCGAGCTGAATGGCTCGCTTTTTGCGTTTTTAAGGTCGCTTACAGCCCCAGGTGCTGGTGGACATAGTCGCGGATGTAGGGGACAACATCGGCTTCAAACCAGGGGTTTTTCTTCAGCCACAAGGTATTGCGCGGCGATGGGTGAGGCAGCGGCAGATAATCCGGCGCCCATCGCCGCCAGGCTCTGACTGTCTCGGTCAGGGTTTTGGGTTTATCCGGCAGATAATAATTCTGCGCATACTGGCCGACCAGCAGCGTCATACCGATATTGGGCAGCAGCGGCCAGACCTGACCATGCCATTGTGGGGCACATTCAGGCCTTGGCGGCAGATCACCGCTCTTCCCTTTCCCCGGATAGCAAAACCCCATCGGCATAATGGCGATACGGCTGGGATCATAGAAGGTGTCACGGTCGAGATCCAGCCAGCGACGCAGCCGATCGCCGCTCGGATCGTTCCAGGGAATGCCGGTGTCATGGACCCGGGTGCCCGGCGCCTGGCCGATTATCATCAAGCGTGCTTCGCTGCTGGCCTGAATTACCGGCCGCGGACCGAGCGGCAGGTGCGCTTTGCACAGTTCACATTGCCGGATCCGGTCCAGCAATACAGGTAAGGCGTGGGTCGGGTTACGTTTGGACATCATCTGCCTTAATAGCCGAGTGCGAAATCAATCTGGTGTTGCAGCGGTTTCCCTTCAACATAGCGCAGGTAGTTGGTCTTGAATATTTCCATCACCTGCTGCGGGAAGCTTTCGGCGGCAATGTGCGGGGTGACAGTTATCTGAGGATGACACCAGAACGGGTGCTCTGCAGGCAGGGGTTCTTGTTTGAACACATCCAGAAAAGCATGGCTCAGCGCGCCACTGGCCAGCGCTTGGATCAGGCCTGATTCGCAAACCGCATTCCCCCGGCCGACATTAAAGAGCAAGGTGCCGCGGCAGTGACTCAGGCTGTCGGCATTGAGCAGATTGTCTGTCATGGCTGTGGCAGGCAGCACAGAGACCAGCACATCCGCTTGCTGCAGCGCCTCGCTCAGATCCTTGATCGCGATAATCTGATCAAAACCAGACGCGGAGCATTCGCCGGAGCGGTTCACCCCCAGCACTGTCATACCCAGTGCTTTGGCAGTACCAGCCAGGTGCTGGCCAATCGAGCCGGTGCCCAGAATCACCATGGTCTTGTCAGACAGAGCGCTGTAGCTGTGCGGTTGCCACTGCGCCTGCTGTTGCTGAGCCTGATAACGGCCGAAATGGCGCTGGTGGCCAATCAGCAAACCCATCACATACTCGCTGATCAGCTGACCGAAAATCCCCCGGACATTGGTCAGCGTATAATCGCTGCGCAGTCCGGGCCGGGTCAGCGCGTCTATGCCGGCATAGGTGGATTGCAGCCAGCGCAGCTGCGGAAATTGCGCTAACCTGTCCGTGATTAACGGCGGATCGGCCAGCACCAGGGTTGCATCATTCGGATTATCCGTCAGTGACAGTGCCGGTAGATCTGCTTCTTCAATCAGTTGGCGGTACAGGTCTGCCCGTCGGGAAACAATACAGAGTTGATGCATGGCTTTTTCCTTTTGCGCTGGCGGGTTATCAAGTAAAATTCAAGTTAACGTTTTCAGACAGATTATCCCATGCTTAAGAATCCAATTCAGCTTCGCCTAGAAAAATTTGAACCCTGGCAATACCTGACCTTTATGGCCTCACTTTGCGAGCGGATGTATCCGAATTACGCTTTCTTTTGTCGCGAGACTGAATTTGCGGATCCTCAGCCTTACCGCTTAATCCTCGACAGCGTCTGGGAAATCCTGACGGTGAAAAATGCCAAGATCAATTTTGAAAACCAGCTGGAGAAGCTGGAAGCGATGGTCCCTGCCGCCGACGATTATGACTTGTATGCGGTGAACCCGGCGATTGATGCCTGTGTCGGGCTGTCTGATCTGCTGCATGCGTTGCTGGACCGGGACTTGATCCCTGAAACCGCACTGAGTATCAGCTCTTTGTCTGTGGAAACCGTGGCCAATCTGGAAGAAGCGCGCGAGGGTGAGGAAATCACCAATGACAATCAGAAGAATAACCAGGCCGTGTGCGAAGAATGGGATGTCCAGTGGGCGATTTACCGCGCCCTGAAAGAGACCGATGGTCGGGATATTGAGCTGATTAAAAGCCTGCGCCGCGAACTGCGTGATGATGGTGTCAGCAATATCGGGATTACACTCTGATCCCCGTTGCCGCAATCAGGCAGGATGATTGTCCTGCCTGATTGGTCTTTATCGGGGATCAGTTGTTGTAGTCGTCTTCGTCTTCGTCGCGGTTTTCAATCACCCCGTGTTTTTTCTTCCAGCGTTCCCAGCGCTGAAACGCCAGTTGCTGCATGTCGGTACTGGTATCAGCTTCATCGACAATTTCTTCGCCGACCAGGCTCTCGAAAATATCTTCCAGGGTCACCAGCCCCATCACAGTACCGTATTCATCGACCACTAGGGCCAGCTGGACCCGTTCTTTCATCAGTTTTTCAAACGCCACCGGCACCGTATCCAGATTCAGCACCACAGGCAGCGGCCGCATCATGTCGCTGAGCAGCAAATTACCCTGTCCGCTCTGACTGGCAGCAAACAGTTCGAGACGGTGAACAAAGCCGAGAATATTGTCTTTGCTGTCTTGGTAAATCAACGGGCGAGAGAATGGGCTGTCTTTCGCCTCGCTCAAAAATTCGTTGATCGACAAACTGCCCTCGACCCGGAACAGGACCGGCCGTGGAGTCATGATTTTAGTCACGCTGACATCGCAGAACTGCAGCAGGTTATGCATGATTTTCGATTCCCCTTCAGCCAGTTCACCGGACTCTTTGGCCAGCATGGCCATAGCGGAGAGTTCATCCCGCAGTTTGGGTGGCTGGTGACCCCGCGACAAGCGCCGGGTGATTTGCTCCGAGCACCATACGAAAGGACGCAGCAGCCAGATCATCCATCCCAGCACATGAGCCGTGAGTGGGGCCAGCTGACGCCAGTAAGTTGCGCCGATGGTTTTGGGAATGATTTCCGACAGCAGTAGAATCCCGACCGTGAGCGCGGCGGAGAATACCCCCAGCCACTGACTGCCGAACACGACGGCGGCCTGGGCACCGGCAGTGGCAGCACCAATGGTGTGGGCGATGGTGTTCAGGGTCAGAATGGATGCCAGTGGGCGGTCGATATTGCCTTTCAGCTCTGCCAGCTTGTCTGCCATGGGATGTTCCTGCTGACGCAGGGTACCTATGTAGCTGGGAGAAATGCTGAGCAAGACAGCTTCCAGTACAGAGCAGACAAAAGAAACGCCGATGGCGATTGAGATATAGATGATCAGAAGTAACATGGGTTGGATGTGCTCTTAGTGGAATAACCATGAAGATACTCAAGGGGCCTCAAAGTGCCGGACGATCAGGGTCGTCACAGTACTGGCATGAATGCATGCGCTGGACTCACGGACCCTAGTTTCTTGAGTTCGTTGAGTATTAATTGGTGCAAGGTGAAGCAAAAGCAACCAGCGTCTTCTTCAGGATAGTAACAATTTGTGAACTTGCGCTCAGTTTATGGTTAAAGACCCCGCAGCTAACCGCAGGAAAGCCGACAAACCTTTGCCACATGGGCTTCTTTTGAATTAGAGTGGATAAGTCTGAAGAAAAAACCTTAGAAGGGAAACCGAATGAACAAGACCCAACTGATTGACCTGATTGCTGAACAAGCGGACCTGACTAAAGCGCAAGCAAAAGACGCGCTGGAATCAACCCTGAGCGGCATCACCGAAGCATTGAAATCCGGTGACCAGGTTCAACTTATTGGCTTTGGCACATTTAAAGTAAACCACCGCGCAGCGCGTACAGGTCGTAACCCGCAGACTGGTAAAGAAATCCAGATCGCTGCAGCCAACGTACCTGCTTTCGTTGCAGGTAAAGCGCTGAAAGATTCTGTAAAATAATTTGAACTCCGTCGGGGATCACTTCGACGGAGTTTTTTATTTATGAAACGAACCTGCCTGATTGCACTGACTTTTCTACTTTCTGCCTGCGGCAGCTCTGCTTTATCCCCCCATTCATTGTCTCCTTTGGAACGCCTGAGCGGTGGCCAGGTTGTTGGTGATGCGTCATCACTGTACTGGGGCAATCTGCGCCAGTCGAAACCCGAGTCGTTGGCTGAACGGGTCTGGATGGGCGATTACGGTGAATATCTGACGGATTATCGCTGGCATGACGGGCAACTGCGTGAATTGAAGCGCGCCGGCACAGCGCTGAAAGACGACAAACTTCAGCCGTTTGAACTGCATGTGCGTTACGATCAGCACGGCGATGCTGTGTTCCAGCGCTATAAAGTCGGCGACACGGTTTTTCCGTTGTCTGATACCCAGCTGCATCAGCTCAGCCAGCAGGCTGACATGGCGGTTGCGCTGCTCAGAGAGCAGTCGCGCGAGGGGCTCCAACTGGTGCAGGGCGTGTGGGACGGGCAACGACTGATATCCTGTGGGGAGCAGACCGAGCTTGAGATCCACTGGCAGCAGATTCATGCCCAGCCCGGTTATATCGCGCTGATTGGAAAATCTGACGGCCGGGGTAAGATCACCGCCCAGCAATTGGTGTTGAACCGGACCCAGGAGCAGCAGTGCCTGACGCCACCCAGATTACTGGATGTGTCCTGACGGACTGAGTGACAGATAAGTCGATCATATTAAATAAGGCGCCTTTCGGCGCCTTATTGCTATCTCTGCTTCATGCGGTGTTTTATTCGCTGCCAGATCAGGCCTGTTCACGGGCAATGGCGCGGTAGCCAATGTCATCGCGGTAGAAAACACCATCCCAGCTGATTTGTTTTGCCAGCGCATAAGCGCGTTGCTGCGCATCTGACACTGTGTCGCCCATCGCTGTGGCACATAACACGCGGCCACCATTGGTCACCACAGCTCCGTCTTTGCTGGCAGTACCGGCATGGAAGACTTTTTGTGCATCGCCATCCTGCAGAGGCAGGCCGGAAATCACATCGCCTTTGTTGTAATCGCCCGGATAACCGCCGGCAGCCAGTACCACGCCAATCGCCGCACGCGGATCCCACTGGGATTCTACGGTATCCAGCTTGCCATCAACCGCGGCCAGACACAGCTCAACCAGATCGGACTGCAGGCGCAGCATGATCGGCTGAGTTTCCGGGTCGCCGAAGCGGCAGTTATACTCAATCACTTTCGGCGTGCCGTCAGCCATGATCATCAGGCCTGCATACAGAAAACCTGTGTAGGGATTGCCTTCGGCAGCCATGCCACGCACGGTCGGAACAATCACTTCGTCCATCACGCGCTGGTGGATTTCCTGAGTGACCACAGGAGCCGGTGAGTAAGCGCCCATGCCGCCGGTATTGGGACCTGTGTCGCCGTTGCCAACGCGTTTGTGATCCTGACTGGTGGCCATTGGCAGAATATTTTCGCCATCAACCATGACAATGAAACTGGCTTCTTCGCCGTCAAGGAATTCTTCGATAACAACGCGGTGACCCGCTTCACCAAAGGCATTGCCTGCCAGCATATCACGCACTGCTGCTTCGGCTTCTTCCAGTGTCATGGCCACGATTACGCCTTTACCTGCTGCCAGGCCATCGGCTTTGACTACAATCGGGGCGCCTTTTTCTTGCAGATAAGCCAGGGCCGGCTCGATCTCGGTAAAGTTCTGGTATTCCGCGGTCGGGATCTGATGGCGGGCCAGGAAATCTTTGGTGAAGGCTTTGGAGCCTTCCAGCTGGGCAGCGGCCTGAGTCGGACCAAAAATCGGCAGTCCGGCTGCACGGAATGCGTCAACCACGCCAATCACCAATGGCGCTTCCGGGCCAACAATGGTCAGGCCGATTTGCTGCGCTTGGGCAAATGCCACCAGTGCTGCGGTGTCTTCGACGCCAATCGCGACATTTTCCAGCTTAGGCTCCAGGGCAGTCCCGGCATTGCCCGGTGCTACGAAAACTTTTTCGACTTGTGCAGACTGAGCCGCTTTCCAGCCCAGGGCGTGCTCGCGGCCGCCGTTACCAATGACAAGAACTTTCATGCTAAATCCTTTACCTCGTGAGATGGAGGAAAGCCCCTGATGCGATCAGGGGCTGATATACGCAGGAAGGCGCCACACAGACGCCTGCCAAAATATTAGTGACGGAAGTGACGCATGCCCGTGAAGACCATGGCCATGCCGTGTTCATCGGCAGCGGCAATCACTTCTTCATCACGCATGGAGCCGCCCGGCTGAATCACACAGGTAATCCCGGCTTCTGCCGCCGCATCTATGCCATCACGGAACGGGAAGAAGGCGTCCGATGCCATCACACTGCCGGCGACTTCCAGCTTTTCGTCCGCCGCTTTGATGCCTGCGATTTTGGCAGAATAAACGCGGCTCATCTGACCGGCGCCGACACCAATGGTCATGTTGCCTTTGGCGTAGACAATTGCATTGGATTTCACGTATTTAGCCACTTTCCAGCAGAACAGGGCATCACGCAGTTCTTCTTCGGTCGGCTGGCGCTGGGTAACCACTTTGAGGTCATCCAGGCCGACCATGCCTTGATCGCGATCCTGCACCAGCAGACCGCCGTTGACGCGTTTGACATCAAACCCTGTGGTTTTGCTGTCCCACTGACCACATGCCAGCAGACGGACGTTTTGCTTGGCAGACACCACTTCAGCCGCTTCGGCGCTGACGCTTGGGGCAATAATCACTTCGACGAACTGGCGCTCAACAATGGCTTTCGCAGTGTCGGCATCCAGCTCACCGTTGAAGGCAATGATACCGCCAAACGCTGAGGTCGGGTCGGTTTGATAAGCGCGATCATAGGCTTCCAGCAGGTTAGCACCCAGTGCCACACCACAAGGGTTGGCGTGCTTGACGATCACACAGGCTGGCTGGTCGAATTCTTTGACACACTCCAGCGCGGCATCGGTATCGGCGATATTGTTGTAAGACAGTGCTTTGCCCTGCAACTGACGTGCCGTGGCGACGGAAGCTTCTTCAGGCTGAGCTTCGACGTAGAACGCGGCGTCCTGATGGCTGTTTTCGCCATAGCGCATGTCTTGTTTCTTGATGAACTGCTGATTGAAGGTGCGCGGGAATTTCGAAGCCTCATCACCCTCTTTGTTGTCGCCGTAAGACGGCACCATAGTACCGAAATAGTTGGCGATCATACCGTCGTAGGCGGCTGTGTGTTCGAAGGCGGCAATGGCCAGATCAAAACGGGTGGCGTGGGTCAGTGAGCCGTTGTTGTCGGCCATTTCGGCCAGCACGCGGTCGTAGTCGTGTGCATTGACGACTATGGTCACGTCTTTGTGGTTTTTCGCCGCACTGCGTACCATAGTCGGGCCACCGATGTCGATGTTCTCAACGGCGTCTTCCAGCGTACATCCGGCTTTGGCGACTGTCGCCGCGAACGGATAGAGGTTCACCACCACCATATCAATCGGTGCAATGCCATGCTCAGCCATGATTGCATCATCCTGGCCACGTCGGCCCAGAACGCCGCCGTGCACTTTCGGGTGCAGGGTTTTCACACGGCCATCCATCATTTCAGGAAAGCCCGTGTAGTCGGAGACTTCAGTCACCTGAATACCCTGATCAGCCAGCAGGCGGGCAGTGCCACCAGTGGACAGGATATCGACGCCACGGTTGGCAAGAGCTTGTGCGAATTCAACAATTCCCGTTTTGTCTGATACGCTGATCAGAGCACGGCGAATAGGACGAGCGTTTTCCATTGCTACCATCTCTTTGATTGCGGTGAATTATTTGCCAAAAGCTGACCTGTTATACTGAGGTTGCCTTTGGCAAATAGCCTCATCCGTCAGGCGGGGATGGGATTTGCGTAATGGCGCGTATTTTACATGATTCCCTGCGTTGCGCAAACGTTTGCCTTGGGTCAGAAGTGCTCTGCCGCGAACGCTGGGCAGGGAGAGATGAGAAGGATCATGAGGTGAATATGGCTAGGTACTTGATCGGACAACTGGCAAAGCGCTGCGAAGTCAGCAGTGATACTTTGCGCTTTTACGAAAAGAATGGCCTGCTGATCCCCGGCGAGCGCAGCGAAAGCGGCTACCGGCTCTACAGCGACGAGGATGTTTCTCGTATCCGGTTTATTCTGCGGGCCAAAGCCATTGGCCTGAGTCTGGACGAAATCCGGGAGCTGCTGGCGATCCGGGTCGAAGCCGATCAGCACAGCTGCGCGGAAGTCAAAGCGATTACGCAGGCCAAGTTAGACGATATTGACAGCAAACTGGCGGAATTACAGCGAATACGCAGGGCATTGAAGCGCTTGAATGATGCCTGCTGCGGCGCGGCCGATGACGATGCGAGCCACTGTTCAATCCTGGAAGCGCTGGCCGATGAGTAGTAATGACTGAGGCCTCAGCAAGCGCTGATAAAGGTGTATGCGACCGCAAAAAACTGTGATAGCGTGATGGGTTTCCAATGCCCGAAAAGAAGAACAGGATAAGGATTATCATGCTGAATACGAACGAATATTTTGATGGAAATGTAAAGTCTATTGGTTTTGAAGCCGAAGGTGCGCGCAGCAGTGTCGGTGTGATGCTTCCGGGATCTTATACTTTTGGGACTGCTGCGCCAGAGCGTATGACAGTGGTCAAAGGTGCGATTTCGGTCAAGCTGCCGGGCCATGTTGATTGGGAAACCTACAACGCAGGTGATAATTTTGAAGTCCCTGGCGATGCTTCTTTTGATGTCAAGATTGAAGAAACCACCGCTTATTTGTGTGATTACCTGTAATTGCTCAAGTAAATCCAGGTCGGGCTCTGCAGCCCGGCCTGGCTGAATATTTTCCTGCAGACTGCCCAACCAAACCTGCTGTCTTCTGAACCTTCTCTCATTCTATGGGGTGGTTTCTACCCATAATGACTGCGCTGTGTCGAGCTTCAGCGCATTGCAAAGTATCGCTTTGTTCTTCTTGTCGAAATTTATGGCGTCCTATGCATGATACTGCTATGACAATTTTCCATGAGCGGTGTCTATGAATTCAATCAAGAACAAAGTCGTATTGGCCTGTATCCTGGCCATCTTTCTGTCAGGCAGTATTCTTATTATTGCTGGGTATCAATCATTTCAGGCGCAAACCTGGCAGGATTTGAGCAGAGAAACCCGCCAGACGCTTGAAGGCTACGCTTATGGCTTCGGCAAGTGGTTTGGCAGTAAGAAACAGAGTATCTCTGCGCTGTCAGAAGCGATTGCTGCATCAGATAATCTGTCCTCTCCCCACGCTATACTGGCGCAGGCGAAGCACTCTGCTGGATTTCTGCTGACCTATTATGGCACTCGCAGTGGCGATATGTACCGTGATGATCCTAACCTCGTCAGTCCGCCGGGGTTTGACCCGCGTCAGCGGAGCTGGTATCAGGCCGCTCAGGCAGATCAGCGTCAAATTACCACGGCTCCTTTTGTCAGTTCGACCGCTAAAAAACTGGTTGTTGCCATTGCAGAGCCTGTGATCCGAAATGGTGAATGGCTGGGGGCCGTGGGAGCAAACCTCGCGTTGGGCTCTCTGTCTGATGATATTCAGTCGATGTCGGTACCGGGAAACGGTGAAGCGATGCTGGTGACAGCTGAGGGGCTGATCTTAGCGCATCAGAATACTCAGCTGAATCTCAAGCAAGTCCATGAACTGGACAAGGCGCTTTCTGCCGGGGGGATCCGCGAAGCGGCCCAGCGTAAAGAGCTGGTTGCCTTGATGCTGGCGGGCAAACCAAGCCGCCTGATGGCAGTCCCCGTACCGGATACAAACTGGTCTTTAGTCTTTCTGATGGATGAAGCCGCGCTGACAGCCCCGATTAAGCGTATTTTAATGGAAGGGATAGGGATTGGGCTGTTGATTCTCGTGCTGGTGGCTGTCGTGGCCAGTGTCTTTCTGACCTGGTTGCTGCGTGAACTGAAGCAGGTTTCTTCTGCGCTGGAGGACATTGCGAAGGGACAAGGTGATTTGACGGTACGAGTGAACAGTCGCAGCCAGGATGAGATCGGACAGCTTGCTCAGCATTTCAATTTATTTGTCGGTCGTTTGCACCAGATGGTGACGGGCTTACGTGAGATTACGCATGAGCTGAATCGCCAGTCAACCCGTGTATCAGATGCATCAGAAGTGCGGACACAGTCGATTCAGAATCAGCAGCAGGATATTACTCAGGTGGCAACGGCGCTGAGCCAGATGGCGATTGCCACGCAGGACATTGCCTCAAATGCTGAGCAAACGGCTGAAACGGTACAGCAGCTTGTTGAGCTGAGTCAGACCAGCCAGAAAGAGATGCAGCAGAACCAAAAGGCCATTCACGGCTTAGCGCAAGAGATGCAGCAGTCCGCGACCTTGATCGGAGAGCTGGAACTGCAGGGGCAGCGGATTGGCAGTATTATTTCCACAATCAGTGATATTGCTGAGCAGACCAACCTGCTGGCGCTTAATGCGGCGATTGAAGCTGCCCGTGCCGGCGAACAAGGGCGCGGGTTTGCTGTGGTGGCTGATGAAGTCCGGGTGTTGTCGCAGCGGACACATACGTCGACGGCTGAGATTCAAACGATGATCCACACGCTGCAGCAGGTAACCCAGCAAGCGGTGACTGCCATGTCATCGTCGCATGAAAGGGCTGGCGCTTGTGTCACTGAGGCCGATATTGTCAGCAAGCGCTTAGAGGCGATGAGTGACGCGGTTGAACAGATCAATCACAAAGCAATCCAAATTGCTGCCGGCGCTGAAGAGCAGTCGACTGTGACGGATGATATCCGTAAAAATGCGATGACAGTGAATGCTGTGGCTGAATCTCTGGCAGAAGAATCGGTGAAATCCACTGAACAGTCAGTACAACTGAAAATACTGTCGAGCAGAATAGAGCAGGCGGTTGGCCAGTTTAAGCTGTAACACACTGAAAGCGTGCAGAGGCAGCCTAAAACGGGCTGTCTTTGTTGAGTGAAGTGGCAATGCCGGAAATGGCCAGTGCCAGGGTGGATTTGACGATCTGCTCCTGACGGGCGGTTTGCATCTGATAGAAAGCCAGATCGATGTCTTCGGTGATCGGGGCCATGTCCAGCTGGGCAATGCCCATCACATTGGCCTGATGAAGCGCCTTGATTTCTTGAATGATTTTAGGGTCGGTAAACTGGTATTCAGTCACATCCCGGTTGAGCATGTCTTTGATATGCAGGCAGCGCTCAATATCCTGATAGACAGGCTGGGCAATCACCCCCAAACCGTACAGCAGCTTAAGGCGTACGCTGAGCTCCCCAAGCGGACCTGTGTCGTGCAGCAGCGGCTCCACCACGGATTTCACCGCAAAGTCGTCCTTACGGAAAATTCGCTGGATCAGCGCATCGACGGCTTCTTCTAAGATCTCCACCGAAGTAATAAAAAAGCCGCGTACTGTGATGGCCTCGTTCAGGCGTTCTATGATGTCAGCTTCGTGTTCACTGGGTGCCATGAATGTGTCTTCTCTTTGTGCTGCAAAAGCGGGGAGCGCACTCCCCGCAAGGTGATCAGGTCAGCGTCTGATAGCAGTGTTCAATGTCACGGACCACTTCGCTGTCAGTGTCCAGACCCGTGTATTGTGCCAGCGTCTGGCGGACCCCTTTCTCATGTAATGTCTGCTGCAGTTCCACGGCCTGCGGATCGGTCGCATTCACATACTTCAAAGCCGCAGCGATGCCTTTGATCAGCATACGATTGTCAGTCCCGTACTCCAGCGTGCCCAGCAGGGGTTTAATCAATCTGTCGTTGCTGCCCAGCTTGCGCAGCGGCTGGCGGCCAACCCTGTCAATCTCATCGCGCAGGAAGGGATTGGCAAAGCGGGTCAGGATTTTTTCGATGTAAGCATAATGCTGCTCACGATCAAAGCCATACCGGCGAATCAGCACTTCGCCGCTTTCCCGCATTGCGGTTCTGACCTGGCCGCAGATTTCTTCATCTTCGATCGCATCGCGGATCGTCTGGTAACCTTTCAGCGCGCCCAGATAGGCGGTCATGATATGGCCTGTGTTGAGGGTAAACAACTTCCGCTCGACAAATGCCATCAGGTTATCTGTGGTTTCCATCCCGGCAATGTGGGGGATCTCGCCTTTGAACTGTTGCTGATCGACAATCCACTCGCTGAAACTTTCCACGGTGACTTCCAGGGGATCATCGTTGGCCGCTTCCGCAGGAGGCACAATACGGTCGACGGCCGAATCGACAAAGCCGACATGCTGATCCGCCAGCTGCCGGTGTGCAGGCGTCAACTGCTTATAGACCTCTTCTTTCAGGTGCGTGGTGCCCCGCACCATGTTTTCACAGGCGATGATATTGAGCGGCTGGGTGTTACCCGCTTCAAACCGTTTGGCCAGCCCGCTCGCGATGGTGCTGGCAATTTTATCCAGTACCGCAGGGCCGACGGCAGTGGTGATCAGATCGGTCTGCACTATCTGATTGATCACGTCTTGCCCGGCGGCGTTCACTGCTGTGATATGGCTGACGGTATCCAGATGACAGTCGTTCCCCACCACTTTGACCTTGTAAGACTGCGCATGGCTGAGCTGATCGATCAACGGCTCGTTTACGTCGGCAAAAGTGACGTTAACCTCGGCATCTGCCAGTACTTTACCAATAAAACCCCGGCCGATATTGCCGGCGCCAAAATGAACTGCTTTCATGATGATGACTACCTCAAGTTTGTGAGAGGCCGCGCTGGGCGGTCCCGATATCTGCACTGGCGGTTACGCCGCTTCTTCACTGGCCAGGATGCTGAGCACTTCCCGGACATCCTGGGTACGCTTGAGGCGCTCAATGGCCTCGTGGTCATCCAGTGCGTTGGTGATGGTAGTAATCACCTGAATATGTTCGTCATTTTTGGCAGCAATGCCGATCACCAGATGGGCGATGTCGTCTTCGTCATCGGTAAATGCCACCCCGGCAGGGTACTGGCAAATGACGATACCTGTCTTGATCACCCTGTCTTTGGCTTCCACTGTTCCGTGCGGCACGGCGATAGATTCCCCGAGATAAGTCGGCACCAGTGCCTCGCGGGCAAACATGGCATCAATGTATTCAGGTTCGGCATAGCCCAGTTTGACCAACTGCTCACCGGCGAAGCGGATGGCCTCGTCCTTATTGTTGGCCTGGAGTCCGAGGTGGATATTAGCTGCCTGGATCTGGAAAACCGAGGGTTGCTGAGGCGCCAGGCTGTCGTCATTGGCAGCTACCGGCGTCAGTTTCACCAGAGTCGGATCATTTGCCGCTTCCGGGCTGGACGCGGCCATGATACGGGTGAGCAAATCATTGTAGACCTGACCGTCAAGGAAGTTGGTCAGTGAAATATGCTGCGCCTGCGGGGCATGCTTGCGGGCACGCTCAGTGAGGTCTTTGTGAGTGATCACAATATCGACATTATCAGGCAGGTTGTTGATGGCACTGTTCGTGACATCAATATTCAATTTGGCCTCATTGACTTTCTTGCGCAGTAAACCGGCCCCCATGGCGCTGGAACCCATACCGGCATCGCAAGCCACGATGATGCGGCGAACCTGACTGAGCTGAGCCTTGGATACCTGGTGGGTGCTGGCAGTGGTCGCCGCAGCGCCTGTGGCAGCAGTCCCTTCAGTGGCTTTGCCCGATTTCATGGCTTTCATTTTCTCGCTGGCATCTTTGAGCGCGCTGCCGTCATCGTCTTCGGTTACTTTCTGGGTTTTCAGCAGCAGTGAAGCGACCAGGAAAGACACAGTCGCGGCTGCCACGATAGAGCACAGCACGCCCACGATCGAGGCTTTCGGCGCCATCAGCATCACGGCAAAGATAGAGCCCGGTGATGCAGGCGAGACCAGACCGGCATTGAACAGGGTCAGGGTGAAGACACCTGTCATACCGCCGGCAATTGCGGCCAGGATCAGACGCGGATTCATCAGAATATAGGGGAAATAAATCTCGTGGATCCCCCCGAAGAAGTGGATGATGGCAGCACCCCCGGCGGTCTGTTTGGCTGTCCCGCGGCCAAAGACCATGTAAGCCAGTAAAATGCCCAGCCCTGGACCCGGATTCGCTTCAATCAGGAAGAAAATAGACTGACCGACTTCATTGGCCTGCTGAATGCCCAGCGGCGAGAAGATACCGTGGTTGATGGCATTGTTGAGGAACAGAATTTTCGCTGGCTCAACGAAGATTGAGGTCAGCGGCAGTAAACCGGCATCAACCAGGAAGTTGACCCCGGCAGCCAGACCGCCAGAGAGAATTTTTACGAAAGGTCCGATCAGGAAAAAGGCAACGATGGCACACAGCATCCCGATGATGCCGGCCGAAAAGTTGTTGACCAGCATTTCGAAGCCGCTTTTGATTTTGCCTTCCACGGCCTTATCAAAGTGTTTAATTGCCCAGCCGCCCATAGGGCCGACAATCATGGCCCCCATGAACATGGGAATGTCTGTCCCGACAATCACACCCATGGTGGTCACGGCGCCCACCACGGCACCCCGATCGCCACCCACCAGTTTACCGCCGGTATAACCGATCAGCAGGGGCAGCAGGTAAGTAATCATTGGACCCACCAGCTTGGCTATCGTCTCGTTGGGCAGCCAGCCGGTCGGAATGAAGAGCGCGGTAATAAACCCCCAAGCGATGAATGCGCCAATATTGGGCATCACCATGTTGGAGAGGAAGCGGCCAAAATTCTGTATCTTGACCTTAGTGTCTGGTGATATCATAACGTTTCCCCGTTTGATGTTCAGCTTCAAGTTCTGTTGTGTCGATAACGGTTCGCCAAAACCGTCGATTGCTTCGTACCCAATCAATCTACCACAGATCCTGAAAACGGAACTGATAACGGGGTTCTCGTGATCCCCGTCTCCTTTTTTAGCGCTCCCCCACCCAGATACAGTGATCCAACTAACAATTACCCTGCGTAATAAAATTACATTCTCTATGTTTTCTAATAGTCAATTAATTTTAGCTGCTTGATGTCACATTTATTTGCTGATTGGTTATTAATCTTATAGTGATATTGATCACGCATTATGCATTTGGTCAAACGCTCTCTGGAAAAGGAAGTGATCTGTATCACTCCGCTAATTTTGTTCGCGCTGTGAAATAAAATCGTATTTTTCAGGTGCTATGAATTTGTCACTAAGTTACAGCTTGAGATATGCATCTGCGGGCTTACGGGGTGTGTCGCGGGAAGCGATTGAAGCGGGATTGAGCGTGAGGGGGGATCGAGGAATCGTCATCAAAAAAGGGTTATGCGTGCGCATAACCCTGTCAAATCAGCGTCATCTGAACGGATGATCAGTTCATGCCGTATTATCAATTTACTCGTCTTAGTTTGATTCTGATTGTTTTTGATTAACTTGATTTATGGTTTAAAATCATTTAGATATAATTTTATCTGTCCTGGTTTGTTTCACAGGGTTCGGGCTTTTTCAGTAGGTCTGGTGTACATATGGGGGTACATATCGTGATATGTACCTGCCGGAAAAAGGACGTTGGTCGATGAACAAACTTTTTGATAAAAACCTGAAGGCAGTGCAAAACAAGCTGCGTGAAAAAACAGTAGTGCTGAACGATGGCGGTGGGCTCGGCGCGCGAGTGTCCCCTTTAGGCAAGGTTCGCTGGCAATACAGATACAAGATTGACGGATATGGGAAGCGCCTCGATCTTGGGGATTACCCGGAAGTCTCTTTGGTCAAAGCAAGAGAAATGGCAAGGCAGTGCCGGGAATGGTTGGCTGAAGGATATGACCCTAAACTTCAGCGGGCTATGCAGCGAAATCAAACCCTCAAACCTGTTACTGTCAAAGATGCCTTAGAGTATTGGCTGACAGAGTATGCAGAAGAAAAACGGGCTAATGCCTATAAACACCGCGCTCAGTTTTTGCGACATATCTATCCCTTTATTGGTGACTATCCATTGAGCCAAACGGAAACACATCATTGGCTTGAATGCTTTGATCGGGCTCGAAAAGGGATTCCGGGTAAACGGCGTCCAGCGCCTGTTGCTGCTGGTTACGTCATGCAAAATGCAAAACAGGCACTGCGATTTTGCAGGGTACGTAAGTATGCCATCAGTCGTGTACTGGATGATTTGACGGTCAGTGATGTTGGGCAGCGGCAACGTAAAAAGGACAGAGTTCTGTCCGATCAAGAACTGGCGGATGTATGGCGCTTCGCTGGCTCTAGTAATGCCTTGCCTTACTATCGTAATCTACTGAAGTTGCTGCTGGCGTTCGGAGCTAGAACTCGGGAGGTCAGACTTTCCCAATGGGCTGAATGGGATTTTCAAGCGATGACTTGGACTGTACCTAAAGCGAACAGCAAAACCTCAGAGAAGATTCTCCGGCCTATACCGGAAGCATTGTTACCTTGGCTGATGGCGCTGAAGGAGCAAACGGAAAGTAGTGGTTATGTTCTCGGGGAACTAAAGAAACCGGAAGCAGTAAGCCAAGCTGGACGGTTGTTGTGGAATAAACTTAGGCACAGTGAAGCATGGACACTGCATGATTTACGACGCAGCTTGGCAACGAAACTTAACGATTTGGGTGTGATGCCTCATGTGGTGGAGCATTTGTTGGGGCATTCTCTCGGTGGTGTGATGGCTGTTTACAACCACAGTCAGTATATGGCTGAGAAGTTGAAGGCGTTAGATATTTGGCTAGAGCAGCTAGAGTTAATGGCTTATCCAAGCGAAAACGTCGTCCTGTATAAACCAGCGGGATAAAGCGCGACAGGTATCATGCCAGTTTGAACGCTAATTAATCGAGTTGTTTAGGTGCCCACAATGCAGTGACGCACCTAAGAACGAACCAATAGCCAGAAAACCTAAAGTTGCTTTAGTCTGAAGACATCACTTGGATTAGTGTGATTACCAGGGATACAAACGAACTAATTAGCGAGGGACTTTGCCGCACTCGCAACGATGCAACTCGGTTTGACAGATTGCCCTAAGTCGATTCTGCCCCTCAATGACTTTGAACGGTTTGACGATTCTGTGATCAGAACAAGGTTTGACTGAGATTTATCCATTCTTGTAGTGAATCTATGAAAGTGGAAACTATCTATATCGTATTTTCGTTACTGGATACCATAGACTAACATTATGTAATTCGATGAAACGATATATTTCACTGCTAAGTAAGTAATTATGGCGATACAGTCTGTTAGAGTTAATGACGTTAAGTTTCCAAGCACATCAGCGGCTGCTCGGCGCTACCACATCCCCCAGAATATTATCACCGAAGCTGTATCCAAAAAGGGATTGTCAGCTGAGGAAGCGATCAATAAATATTTAGAAAGAAAGGCATCGTCGACGATGATGTTCGAAGGAGCCCCCTTTCGTAGTATGCGAGCGCTAAGCAAACATGTTGGCATTCCAGGTTCAACTATCAAGGGGCGAATGAAGCGCGACAATCTCACTGCCGAGCAGGCCATACACGCGATAAGAGCCACCGCTCCGTCTAGTTACGAAGCAGATGGTAAATCATACCCATCAGTTGCGGCACTCGCTATGGAGCATAGTGTATCACCCGTGTCATTGAGTAAACTCATAAACAAGTGTGGGCTGGATCCCGAGGCGGCCATAAGCGAGATAAAAGCCAATATAACAAAGACCGTTGTTACGGTCTTTGGTGTTAAGTACACCAGCAAGTCTGCGGCAGCGAGAGCTTATGGTATCTGTATAGGCACCGTTTACTCCCGCCTCAGAAGAGGTATGGATCTTGAGTCGGCTCTTAAAGCTCCAATCAATAATGAAAAGTATCACCATATCACCATCCAAGGCGTTTATGGGGTCGTCTACAAGATCGTTAATCAGGTTAACGGCAAGGTGTATATCGGCTGCACTGATGACCTAGAGAAGCGGCGCAAGGCCCACTTTGAAGATCAGTTAAAGACAACGGAACGTCCTCTGTATACAGACATCCGAAAATACGGTTTGAACGCCTTCATCATGGAAGTTGTTGAAAGTTACAACAGCCGCAAAGCAATGCTTGATGGTGAGGTTGAGTGGATTGAAAAGCTCAATTGCAAGACCCCCAACGGATACAACCTAACTAAAGGTGGTGAGTCTGGAAATATGCGAACTGCGGTTACTATTCACGGTCAGTATTTCCAAAGCGCCCGTATCGCCTGCCGGTACCATAGCCAAAGCTATGAATCTACACAGATGCATAAGCGTGATAAAAAACTAACCTGGAAGGAGGCGATAGAGTCTAAGCTAGACAGTCGTATATTGATTAATGGAGTTCATTTTCGAAGCGAACACGCTGTTTGCAAGGAATTCAACATAGCCAAGGAAACGATTCATAAGGGCTTAAAACAAGGCAAGACCTATGAAGAAATCATCAATCAGTCTGGCAGACCTAGACAGGTTAATTTGAATGGCACCCTACATCGCTCCATCGCGGCGGCATGCAAGGCCGCTGGTGTGAATGAATCTAACGTTCGCGGTAGAATAAGGGATAAAGGCGGCACACCCGAAGAAGCCATAAAATATTTTATTGAAAAAATCAGCAAACCAACTGGATATTTGGTGTTCGGTACTCACTACGAAACTCAAAAGGAGATTTATACCACTTACGGCTTAAGTGCCAATACATACTTCAAAAGACTCAAAGAAGGCATGAGCATAGAAGAGGCAGTTTCAGCTCCTAACCGCATTGAATCCGTAATGATCGATGGTATAACATACCCATCAATAGCAAACGCTTGTCGAATACTTAATATTGATGAAAGGGAGGTTTACAGACAAAAGCATCTGCATGGACTGTCCTCGCAGGATGCGATTGAAGCAGTACGTTCTGTCATTGTTCGGGCTTCCAATGAAATTGAGTTCCGTGATGCCACATACCCAACAAAGACAGCTTTGGCTGAGGCGTATGATATGAGCCTGCGCAGTCTTAACGCCGCTTTATCGAAAGGTATGTCACTGGAAGATGCACTACTGCGGAAGCGCAGAGTTGCTGCTGTAAAGGTAGAGGGGCATATCTATCCGAACAAATCCACTGCTTATGTAGTGGTTTAATGAACCCGGACACCATTTAAGGTGGTAAAGTAGCCACCAAAGAAAGAGGTGTTCAATGACCAAAAAACGACGCTCATTTAGTCCTGAGTTCAAACGTGATACTGCAAGTTTGGTACTCGACCAGAATTATTCAATTCCTGAGGCATGCCGCTCCGTTGACGTCGGAGAGACGGCACTTAGACGTTGGGTTGATCAGCTCAGAGCTGAGCGCGGTGGCCAAACACCAACATCGAAAGCACTCACGTCAGAACAGCAAAAAATTCAGGAGCTTGAAGCACGAATTAATCGCTTAGAGCGGGAAAAAGCGATTCTAAAAAAGGCCACAGCTCTCTTAATGTCGGACGAACTCGAACGTACACGCTGATAGACCAGTTGAGGGAGCATGAATCGGTTCACTTGGTCTGTTCAGTATTCGATATTTCTTCATCCAGTTATTACGACTACAAGCAACGACAACAACGCGTTGATGTTGAACGCATGGAACTTCGTAGCGAAGTCAATCGACTCTTTACACTCAGCCGAGGTGCTGCCGGTAGTCGTACGATCACCTGGATGATGCGTGAACGCCGTTATTCCATCGGTCGTTTCAAAGTCAGAGCGCTGATGAAAGAAGCGCAACTTATCAGTAAGCAGCCAGGTCCACATGTTTACAGGAATGCGACCGTTGAGCGGCTTGATGTTCCGAACCGTCTCAACCGAGAATTTCATGCGTGTGGACCTAATCAGGCTTGGTGTGGTGATATCACTTACATCTGGGCTGGTAATCGGTGGTGCTATCTGGCTGCTGTGATTGACCTGTTCCGTCGTCGTGTTGTCGGTTGGGCGATGTCAGATAAACCAGATGCTTCATTAGCCGCAAAGGCTCTGACCATGGCCTATGAGCAAAGAGGCCGGCCACAAGATGTACTGTTTCATTCAGATCAAGGCTGTCAGTACACCAGTCGTCTGTTTCGCCAACATCTATGGCGTTATCGCATGACTCAAAGTATGAGTCGTCGTGGTAATTGTTGGGACAACGCACCCATGGAGCGGTTGTTTAGAAGTCTGAAATCGGAGTGGATACCAGCAACAGGCTATACATCGTTGACAGACTCAACCAAAGATATCAGTCGTTATCTGATGGACTACTACAACTGGGAAAGGCCACACAGCTACAATGATGGTATTCCGCCTGCAAAGGCAGAATACCAACCTAATTTACTGTCCGGAATTAGTTGACCACTACATTATGATGCTTACCACTTACCTCGGAACAAACATCATACACTGAACGCTTGGGTGCGTAGCGGAATGACGGTTGAAGAAGCAATAAAAACCTTCCTCGGAGGAATGGGTGACCTCAAAAAGGTCTAGCTTTCAGTCACTGAGATAAATTCAGCACAGCGTACTGACTGTGTGGGTGAGTGAGCTTGACCAATAGGTTAGAGACTTGGCGTTACCCTAGATAATTCGTAAGATACTAATTTAGAAATTTCAATGACTCGCAGTTGTCCAGAAACGATTTTGGGGTGATATGGTGCTGGTGTGATCACCAAGCGATTCTGCCTTACGATTTGGTCAAGCTACACCACCAAAACCGTCAGATCGTGTATGAGTCACATTCATCACTGATGTGCGGGACTTCTCATTATCAGGACCGGATGACGGATAAATGCGGCCCCAGAGAACCCCCATATACATCCCTAGAAAGATAATCCAAAGATGCTCTAGCACGAAGGACATGGCTAGAAGCACGGAGACGCGTAGGCTGAATTAGTCTGAATGCAATCTGTCGATTTCGTTTGCTCGATGTGACTAGAACTGACAGGTGCCCTAAATCGGTTCTGCCCCTTTTTCAGACAACGTAATTACTCAGTATCAGGTTGTACTCGTTGATTTGCATTAATTTTCTACTCCGTTTCCCATTATAAAATGGGGCTGTCATAAGATTCACCCAACAGCAAAAATAGTATCCACACCTCTCAAGTCACCCCTTAACTGTCGAAATATTTTACAGTATGCAACCCAAAATATTGGTAACTCGTTGATTATATGCAGCGGCATAAATATTGCCTAGCTATTGTGTATCCATTCAGTACCCATGGTTATGTGAAACGCACTTAGAGGAATATACAATGATCAATATTACTCGGTTCCTGCCGCTCGTGTTGGTGTTAACACCTGTTATATCCAACGCATCCCTACTATACACCAGTACCTTTGTTGACAACGGCGATATGGTGACAGAAGTCCGTGATTACGGTAGCTATACAGAAACATGGGAATGGCTCGATTTGACCATTACCAATGGTATCACTTACAACAGCATTGCAGCCGACTTAGCGGATAATGGTGCTTTAGATAACAGTGCGGGTTTGGTTGGCATCGCGAACAGCATTGCGGATGTGACCGGATTGAGTCCAACCCAAACGGGCGGATGGAATACCGTGAGTGACCAAGGCGTCGTTGATCTGTTTAATAGTTTTTTTGGACTGATGTTAATCGACGACCAAAACCACTTCTTCGGCACGAATACCACAGAGGTGGAACAATTCATACAGTTATTTGGCGACACGTATCACGAAGGCCGAGAAGACAGCAACTTAACTAATACCCCCGATGCCAACCCAGCATTACCCAATATCGGCTACGCATATGGAAATACAAATACCCCCATAAGTTCAACAGAAGTAGAATTAAGCAGGGTAATCGACGGCCAGTATTATGACGACATAAATGATATTACGAACGATCAAATCCTGAACAACTCATTCGTATCAATCCACTTTTACTATGACCATATAGGGACTTATCTAACAAGGAACATAACCATAACCGAAGTCCCGGAACCCGGTACATTCGCGTTGTTTACGCTGGCATTAATGGGGATGTTATCGGGGCGTTTTCGTCAACGCCTCTCCCGTTAAGAGGGACGATGAGGACAACCGTTTGTTCAATTCCTGCACATACCCATGTCAGCCAACGCTGTCGATACGCGTCAAGCAGAGCCGCCCTATTCGGGTGGTTATGCTTCTGCTCAAAAAGCCGTGCATATCGACAGAGATGATGAGAAAGCGCCCGCTCAGAAACAGTGACTTTGCCATCGATGTATTGGTAGCCTAGAAAGTCAAACCCTTTATCAATTCGCCCAATGCAGGTTTGATCAGGGTGTGCCTTAAGCTTTAACCGTTCAAAAAACGTATTCACGCACCTCACTGCCCGTCTTAACTGCCAACGACTTTGTACCAGAATGATAATGTCGTCCATATAGCGACGGTAAAACACCGCCTTGGTACTCATTGCTCTGTCCAACTCATACAAATACAAACCACCCATTAGCGGGCTAAGTGGACAGCCTGAAGAAATTCCCTTGTGGTAAGACTTAAAGTTCCCCCCACTCTCTACTGTTCGCTTGAGATATTGAGTTAATAAATTTAAGACGGTTTTATTCTGGACATAGCGCTCAAGCATCATAAGTAACGTTTCATGGTCAATGCTGTCATAGAAAGACTTTACGTCTGTCCGGTATACAAACCGACTGTGTCTTGCCGCATGAAATACCTGATTCACCGTCGCTTTTGCTCCACCGTGACTTTTCAGGTGAGTGCAGCACTTCGCCTTTGGTAAAACCTCCTCAAGATAATAAGCCAAGAGTTTTAAGACCAAACTATCACGCGATGACCAGAGGTGCAGCCTTTCACCATTGGCTTTCGTTACCGCTTGGAGCGGTTGAAAATAGAACGTATCACCCAGTACTTCCTGTATGAGGCGATGTTTCTCAGTTTCCCAGTGAAAGAGCAAAGTCCAAATATCGCTATTAGGCGGAAAGTGCTTGCGCTGTTGTTTCAGCCACTGAAATGCCGCTTCAACTTTTTCAGGTTTAATCAGTTCAGTTACAGTTGGCAAATGCGAGCCGAGATAGTTTGTTTGTAAGTAAGTAAGTATAGAAAACAGTCAAAGAACTTCAGAAGTAAACGAGGTGCTTTCTAGCCAATCCCGTATAAGTTCATCTGGATATGCCGAATGTGGGGACAGACTTTGTCTATTTTCCCGCACCTCAACCAATGCTGACCATTCGGTAGCTGAGGTGTTTTTCATACTAATAGTTATCCGAGAGGTAGAGTAGGTGATTGCTGCTGAATTGGAAATGTCCAATTGTGAGTTATGATACCAACAGGTTTCCTGTACGACCTAGTAGTGACTAACCAGCGGGTGTGTAAGATCGAGTATGAGTTACTACACATAAGCAAAATACTGTGATCATATCGTTCATCATTCGCATCCAGATGGCAAACAACTCCTTGTCTCAGCTTCATGTTCGACATTATCCAAAGCAAAAGCCAAGGGATTCTTAGCATCATTGAACAGCTTTACCTTCTGATCTGGTGACCAGTTGTTGCGCTGACGAAATTGAAGCCAGTGTTTTATAGCACGGACATCAGGCGGCAGCTCTTCCATGTACTCAATGATGTCTCCGTTGTTCAGTACCTTCTGCTTCTTGATGGTACATCCGGTCGCACGGTGAAAGAGCTTACTGGCGACCTTGGCATCTGCAATCATCTTGCCTGATTTACGACCTTCAGCAAACTCTGGCTGCATTTTAACCCAGTTCTTGATTGTCTCTCGACTCACGTTAAAAAAGCGTGCCAGCTCCATATCTGTCGCTCCAAGCATACAAAGCTTGCGGCACTGCGGTGCGAATTCAGATTGGTACTTATTGTTGTATTTATTCTTTTTGGGCGCAGGCATAAATCTCACTCTCATCCATAATAGTTTTTGCCCATTGATACAGGTGGTTTAATGAGTATAACCTATTACGTGGCAAAGTCTTAGTTTTTCTCTTTGGTGCTAAAATTATGTACCAGAGAAATATGCTTTCGTGTTTGGTAGTCATATTAAAAATTGAAGCTATTATTAATCTAAACGATTAAACTATTTCACGGATAATGATGAATATTCAATGGCCTAATTTTCTGAAGAACAAAAGCTGAACGTTTATGACATACAACACCCATCGCGCCATCGCGCCATAGAGCACCTAATGAAAAATGGCTTTGAAAAGAACCAAGCTGACAGCATAGTTTATGCATGTCGTGTGCTGCTGCAAGCTGAGGTGGCAAGCACAGCCGATATCAACAAACTCGAAAGCAAGTATTCAGTCTCATTAGAACAGATGCGGAGTGAGATAGCACACTGAGATTGTCTAGCTGAAATAGATGTTAGGGATTGTTTGGGCCTTGTTTGTTAAGGTAGCGGTGTTCGGATAAACATCCTCAATATTGAATTTTTCGTTTTTACTCTCATCATGATATTTCCCCCGAGAGTAAAATATTACAGGCATGAAGTTTATTATTTAAATTATCCTACCACAAGGTACTTTAGCGCAGCGATATTTATTATGGTTGCGGCCACGATAAAAAATAACTTATAAAATTTATCTTCATTAGTTCTCTTTAAATCTTCATTAGTTCTTTTTAAATCCAACTTATTCTCTACAGTAAACTTTTCTCTGATTATTTCTCTGTTAATCTCATCGGCTATCTCGCAGATAAAGTAAACAATGGTTTTTGCCTGTTTCTCTGACATTCCACTCTCTGTAAACGTCTTAACCATTTTGTGCGTATCTCGAATTTTTCTCTCCATGCTGATTCCTTATCTCATGATGCACCCAATGCCACACGGCTAAAAAATTATGTAACCCATCGAAAATGCAAAAAATATGCAAATTATTAGTGTGAGAGCCGTGTTCTCACATATCCAGCGATCAAGATTGAATTTTTTCATTTTTGAGCTCTAATCTTTTGTAATTACCTAATTATAGCTGATTCAGAAAATCAGATACGATTCAATGAAAACATTTTTGATGGGGGGAGGGTTTCGAGCGCTTGGTCCGCCCCCACCCCAGGTGGTTGGAAGTAGCCGTAGTGGAAATAGTGTGTTTTTCTCCTATTAATAACTTTTCAGGTAAAAAACAGATATCGTTTATCAGTCACTATGCTTCTTTCTCCATAAGGAGAAGAGTGCTGCTGAAAAAGCCACTATTTCCACTAAACCGGCGGGCTAGCTGACTTTCGCCATGGCTCCAGACCCCGGACGAGCGTCGTAAAGTCCTATGTAGCTGGAGTAGCCGTTGTACATGCTGCCCGGATGCCCGCAGCTTTCCATGTGCCCCTTGAACGCCGTCTTGTTATACGGCTTGCGGTTGTTATGACGACACCAATCCTTATAGATGGTGTAAGCATGGGAAATCCTTAGCGGCTGAACCAGCAAGCCTTGCTTGCGAGCGCCGACGCCATTGTCTTCCATGTCACTCAGCCAGCTTGAAACACTGTTGCCGTCCCGCTTCCACTCTTGGATACAGGCGTGGTGAGCAGGGGACAGGTAAAGCCCGTTCTCAAGATAGTCCTGAACGCCATTAATCGCCCAAGCGAGAAAGGTGGGCAGCTCCTGCTCGACTATCTTAGCCAGCAGTTTCGGGTCTCGGTTTTGCTCTGGCTTACTGTTGGCAAAGTGGAAAATTGTCCAGCGCCGCCAGAATTCCTCACTGTTATCTTTGGTTGTCAGGTAGTAGTTACCATTGAACCAACATGCTGCTTCCGGGGTGAAGGTAAACACCTTGCCGTATGGCTCGCGGGCAGACATGGTATCCCCGCCAGTGATTGCCTTGAACTCTGCGCTTGGCACGGGCTTGTCCTTATCAATCTCGGGAACCAAGTTCATCAGCTTTCCAGCCAGCGCAGCAACCTTGTAGTCGTTGTCCATGTGTAGCGGACTCACGCTGGTCCGGTACTCTTTTGGAACTAATGCTTCAATCAACTTGAGGAAAAGCGACTTGCCTGAGCCCGCTGCCCCGTACAACAAAACGGCACGCTGCTCTTTGGCTTGCAGCCCGAACAATGCCAGCCCTATCATCATGCGCAACTGGCGGATTTGCTCTTCAGCATGACATCCCTCGAAAGCCTCCCGGAGCACCTGTAGCAGCATTTCCGGCTGGCGGGTCAGGTCTGGTTCAATACTCAGGCGAAAGCGAGCTCGGTGTTGAGGGGTTGGTGGCTCATTTTTAAGCTGATTATCTTCAATGAACATAAATCCCGACGGGATATGAATGCCCTTCGGTGCCTTGTCGAAGAAGCCTTTTTGCTCTAGGGTATTGTACGTGTGAGAGGCAATGGCTTTGTAGTCCCCTTCTCTCTGACACAGCTTCTCATGTTTAAACTGTTCGGCAATCCTTACCCCAATCTTCGGCAGTGGTGATTTCAGCCAGATGCCTTTGGCTTTACAGTATGCCCAGAGGTAACCATGTTCGCAGACTGGATGAGGCCTATTATATTGGGCAATGTATTCATTGGCGATTTCACCATGGGTCAACGATGGTACTTCCTCCTCCTGCCTTTTTTTAGCAACAGCTTTATTAATGTCACCAACATTAACGCCTGTCACATCTTTCAGGCGGGCGCGCAAGCGCCCCACTTGAAGTGATGTTGCATCTTTGACGAAGCAAATTGCGGCATCGAATGCTTCCTCGTCATTAGTATCCGCAAGTAGCGCTTTGATGGTCTCATCGAAATTGGCAAAGGTCCGCAAGACCTTTTCGTTCTCAACCAGTGCCTTCGTGGTGGCATCAATGCCATGCTGGATCGCGTAGTCGTTCCAGTCCGTACCTGTATCCGCTTCTTCGAACGTCGGGAGCGTATAAGCAACCTTGAGCTTTTCGGCTGTTGATTTGGCAACTTCCAGCCCTTTGTTGCCTTTCCCTTCTCCGGCTTTGCGGTGGTCGTTGTCTGCTGCGATGATAACTTTACTGTCCGGGTAGTGATTTACGACGTTGGGAACGATCTTCTCAAGACCGCCAGCATTAAAGGCAACCACAACCGTCGCCCCTGTCGCTTCATGGACCGTTGCCCCTGTCGCATAGCCTTCGCAGACATACACCTCGCTGTCGTCCCCCGGAAAGGTGAAGCGGCCACCTGTCATTTTTCCGCCTTTCATGAAGAACTTTTTCCCTTCAGCATTGATTGCCTGCAATGATTGAAGGCTGTTATTCTCGCTGTAAATCGGGATTAAGAGTACGCTTTTCAAAGACGTTGTGCGTGACTCGTCCATGAAGAAGTCACGACACGGCAAGGCTGTCAGAAAAGCAATCGCCCCCGACTGTAGAAAGCTGTTTGCGCTGGAGGTAAGGGTGCGAAACTGGTGCTGGTTCAGCTTTATCCCAAAGGCTTTGGGCGTATTCAGAACGGTCTTTGTAGACGCTCTCCCGAGCCTTCTGTGCCTCGGCTTTACATTGGCGCAAGAACTCTGCCTCGTGCGGCTGAAGCCGAAACTCTTCTTTTGATGACCAAGTGCTATATAGCCCTGTGCGCCAGCAGCCGAAAAAGCCAGCATTGAAACCATTCGGGTGGGAAAAGAAAGCGTAGTAGCCCGAACTATCACTGGACTTACCGTTGCTACTGAAACGGTGGATTTGACCATCGTTGATGATCTGGGTCGGCGGTGTAATGCCTAGCTCGACCATCGCCATGATGAAGGCTGAGAAGAAATCAGCTAAATGCATGTTTTATCCTTGTAGGTGCCTCCCTCTCGTCCATGAGAGGGAGGGGAATATAGATTAGTCGTTTTGCTCAAGCAATGCGGAAAAACAGAAGCTAATACCGTAACGCTCCGAGATGGTACGAACTTTCTTTGCTGCGGCACGTTTGGACTTTTGCTTATCCAGCGCGAACTTGATGTTCTTATGTTTTGCAGGCGATTTCAGGAAACTCGTACGAGCCTCCTCTGTCATGAACCATTCAGTCTCGCCTTTCTCAGAGCTGAACCGCTTGTAAGTGAACAAAACCCCCTGATCGCGAAGGCAGCGAAAAATGTCTTCAGGAGATAGAGAGACCCCTTTGTCGATCAGCAAATTCACATCGGCTTTGGTTAACCGCTCACCAAGCAGGAACCGTTCAAGCACAGCATATGCAATACATTGTGATGTATTTATCATTCCAGTTCTTCATTTTTCTTCTTCCTTGAAGTAATTACGTTTTTCAATGATTTCTCGAACTAAATCCTTTAGTTCGGGGTCGGTATAGCCGCAGTCTTGCGCAGTGACGACAGCACCAAGCTCTTGCATGTGCCAAGCCACAGATTTACGGCCATATCGGATTGGTGTTGGAAGCAATCCGTCGTTGATCCGGCGGTACACGGTAGACAGGGAGTAGCCAAGATAGTCAGCTACCTGAATGCCACGCAGGATGTGATTTGTGCCCACAGCCTTAAGCATCGCTGTTGCTCTCGCGCAGCTGATGAGTCCAAAGCAGCAGCTCAGAGAGCAGCCAAACATTTGTCCGGCCGATTTTCTTACGAGTCGGAAATTTGCCTTCCTGCTCCAGCACCCAGGCTTGAGAGCGTGACAGGCTCGTAATACGGCGGCGCTCTTTTTCACGGCACAGGCGTTCGGTTTCGCCGTAGTGAAGCAAAATTTCTTTGCTGGATAGGTTGGGCTGGTTTGTATCTAATTGAGTCATAATGACCTCCATTGGTTAACAACTGAGGCCATTAGATACTGGACTGGGTATTGGTCGGGGGTACCATCTGGAGGAAAATTTGAGGTAGATAGTACCCCTTGCTAATCCTGGAAATATGATAGCTGGCTGATAAGGGATTGTTTTTTATTGTTATTGAACTTTGTTTTCATTTTCTTAATATAGTTTTCATCTGTATCGGGATAATCCAAAGCGTGACACAGCTCAATTATTATTTGAGCTGAAATAGGGCTCTTTAGCAGAAAAAACATTTCCAACATGGAGTAAACCAGCTTTGCTCGGGTCTTATGAGCTGCATTGCGTGTAGGGCGGTGGTTTGAGAAATAATTTTCATTATCTTCGTTAAGTGCGAGCTGTCTCATGGTAAGTCTTTTTCTAATATCTAGGAGATGCTCTTTACTTGCGTCGAAGACTGATCGGGCTTCTTTAATTGAACCTCGGGTCTGGTAAGCAACTTGTTTTGCTGCTTAAAGTTCGATCAGTGCATCAGGAGATATGATCCCGAACTGGTTGGTATAAAGAGCCTTTTCACTACTGTTTGGTTCAGGTATCTCTCTCAGTAACGATTCATAGGCACTACCTGCGTTCAAGGCGGCTTGAATCATCGCTTGTTTCTCAAGGCGGTTACTTTCATACCAAGTTGAAACATCACCGCTTTTCGTTGTCGCTAGCGCATTGTTTATTGAATGGATTAACACAGTAACGAAAAAGGACCATGTTGTAGCTGGATTTTTTGCTAGAAACAAATCAACTTTTGCCCAAAAGATATCAGCTGATGGTGACGACAAAGCGTCCGTCACCTCTGGACAAATGTATCTGGATAGCGTTGATTCTGACTGGAGTAGCTCCTGAAATTTAGCCTGACTCGTTTTTTCCCTTGTCATGTTTAATGTCTCTTTTTGTGGCTAGTAATTGCCTATGCGTACATATCGGTGTACATATACGAAAAAAAACCGAACCCCTACATCAGGATTCGGTTTTTAAATCAGTACCTTGGCAACTTTCGATCAGTTCATGCCGTATTTTTTCAGTTTCTTACGCAGGGTGCCGCGGTTGATGCCCATCATGGTTGCTGCGCGGGTCTGGTTGCCGCGGGTGTACTGCATGATGGTGTCCAGCAGGGGTTGCTCGACTTCAGCCAGGACAAGCTCGTACAGATCATCGACGTCCTGACCGTTCAGCTGGGCGAGATAGTTCTTAAGCGAGGCTTTGACGGAGTCACGCAGAGGCTTCTGAGTGATTTGGTCTTGAGAAGTGACAGTAGTCACTGTAAGTGCTTCGGAAGTCAGATTTTGTTCGAACATATTCTGTAAGCTCTTCTGGTATTTATGCAACGTTGTCGAAGTAGCCTTGCAGCGCATCGATTTGCTCTTGAGCATCTTCGAGTGCGTTGAAGGACCGGCGGAAGTCACCCGCAGAAGCCTGTTCTTTGAGGTACCACGACACGTGTTTACGTGCGATGCGTAACCCCTGGTACTCCCCATAGAAAGCGTGGAGTGCCTGTACATGCTCCAGCAAGATGCTGCTGACTTCTTCAAAAGAAGGCGCTGGCAGGTGTTCACCGGTTGTTAAATAATGCTGGATTTCCCGAAAAATCCACGGCCGTCCCTGCGCTGGGCGGCCAATCATCAAGGCATCGGCCCCGGTATAATCCAGGACGAAGCGTGCTTTTTCCGGTGAGTCGATATCACCGTTCGCAATCACAGGAATCGACACCGCCTGTTTCACTGCCTTGATGTAATCATATTCCGCTTCCCCTTTGTACATACAGGCCTTGGTTCTGCCGTGCAGGGCCAGTGCCTGAATGCCACAGTGTTCAGCGAGCTGTGCGATCTCGACACAGTTTCGGTTCTCTGTATCCCAGCCGGTCCGTGTTTTCAGCGTCACAGGGACGTCCACGGCACTGACCACGGCCTTGAGGATATCCTCGACAAGATCCGGGTATTGCAGCAGGGCAGAGCCAGCCAGGCGCTTGTTCACTTTCTTGGCCGGGCAACCCATGTTGATATCAATGATCTGGGCACCGTGCGCCACACTGAAGCGGGCGGCGTCGGCCATCTGCTGGGGATCTGCCCCGGCAATCTGTACCGAACGAAGTCCAGACTCACCTTCATGCACCATGCGGTTGAGCGACTTGGCTGTTTTCCAAACGTCTGGGTTGGCAGACATCATTTCGCTGACCGCCATCCCTGCGCCGTGGCGCAGGCATAACTCGCGAAACGGACGATCGGTCACACCTGCCATAGGCGCGACAATTAACGGGTTGTCTAATTGATATGGACCGATCTTCAATGTCTGTTCCTGACTATGCCAGTAAGGGCGCGCATTTTACGCATTTTTTGCTGTGCTGAAAAGGCCAATATTTGAGCATCCTGATTTTGGATTGCAAAAGGTCATGGAATTCAGTGGATTGCTCATAAAACGCACAATGGACAAATTTGTCAGGATCAGGCTTTTTGGCCTGAAATCCGGCACCATTCCTCGCGGGCGGCGATCGGATCCAGCGTCAGCTCATCGCTGTAATGGCTGGCCACATCGTCCGCCTGAGACTCCAGTACCCCGGAGATCGCCAGCAGGCCCTTGTCCCTGACCAGGCTCTTGATCACCGGTGACAGCTCACGCAGCGGACCGGCCAGAATATTGGCAACCACCACATCGGCCTGCAGATTCTCCGGCTGATCGTTGGGTAGATACAGGTCCAGATTGTCAGACACACCATTGCGTTCAGCGTTGTCACGCGAGGCCAGAATCGCCTGCGGGTCGATATCAATCCCGATCACTTTGGCGGCGCCCAGCTTGAGTGCGGCAATCGCCAGAATGCCGGAGCCGCAGCCGAAATCGATCACGGTTTTACCGCTCAGATCCTGGCTGTCCAGCCATTCCAGGCACAGTGAGGTCGTCGGGTGGGTCCCGGTACCAAAGGCCAGGCCCGGATCGAGCAGTACGTTGACGGCGCCTGGCTCAGGCGCTTCTCGCCAGCTCGGGCAGATCCACAGGCGCTGACCGAATTTCATCGGGTGGAAGTTATCCATCCACTCGCGTTCCCAGTCTTTGTCTTCCAGCTGCTCCACCTTGTAGGCGAAATCGTCAGCCAGCAACGGGCTGTTTTTCAGCAGGGAGAGCACCATAGCCATGTCACTTTCCGCATCGTACAGGCCAATGACGTCGGTATCGCCCCACAGGCGGGTTTCGCCCGGCAGCGGTTCGAACACCGGGGTGTCCTGTGCATCCAGGAAAGTGACCGACAGCGCGCCGGTGTCTTCCATCAGCATGTCACCAATGGCTTCGGCATTGGCGGCGGTGGCATTCAGTTTAAGTTGAATCCAAGGCATGGTTATGTCGCTCTTGTGGAAACAGAAGGAGCGAAGTCTATCACGAAATGTGAGCAGACGGCACAGCGAGTCCATGCGCTGCTGGTAAAACAAAGACAGCAGCAGGCAGGGGATAAGGTCAGACGAGATAATCAAGCCGGCAGAAGGCCGCACAGCGGCATTTTAAGGGGATATGGAGCGCTGCAACGGGGAGGCATGAGCCTGATACGGTGTTGTGTGCTGTGAAGAAGCCGCCGGTAACAAAAAGGCTGCCCTGAGGCAGCCTTGGATATACGGTCAGTGGGATTGCAATTATTGCAGACCCAGCTTCTTCTCCAGATAGTGGATGTTGGCGCCACCGTGCTGGAAGTTCTCGTCTGCCATGATGTCTTTCTGCAGCGGAACATTGGTCTTGATGCCGTCGATGATCATCTCGTTGAGGGCGTTACGCATGCGCGAAATCGCCACGTCACGGTTTTCACCGTAAGCAATCAGTTTGCCGATCATTGAATCGTAGTGCGGCGGTACCGTGTAGCCGGTGTAGATGTGGGATTCCCAACGGATCCCCATGCCACCTGGCGCATGAAAACGCTCGATCTTGCCCGGAGAAGGCAGGAAACGCACCGGATCTTCAGCATTGATACGGCACTCAACTGCGTGACCACGCAGGTGGATGTCGCTCTGGCTGAATGACAGCGGCTGACCGGCTGCAATGCGCAGCTGCTCTTTGATCAGATCAACGCCGGTCACCATTTCTGTGACTGGGTGTTCAACCTGGATCCGGGTGTTCATTTCAATGAAATAGAACTCGCCGTTTTCATACAGGAACTCAAAAGTACCCGCACCGCGGTAATTGATTTCGATACAGGCACGGGTACAGCGCTCACCGATGTACTTACGCATCTCTTCGGTGATGCCCGGTGCCGGTGCTTCTTCAACCACTTTCTGGTGACGGCGCTGCATGGAGCAGTCACGTTCGCCCAGATGGATAGCACCGCCCTGACCGTCCGCCAGCACCTGAACTTCGATGTGGCGTGGGTTTTCCAGGAATTTTTCCATGTACACCATGTCGTTGCTGAACGCCGCTTTGGCTTCAGCACGGGTCATGGCGATTGACTGGATCAGATCCGCTTCTTTGCGTACTACACGCATACCACGGCCACCGCCGCCGCCAGAAGCTTTGATGATCACCGGATAGCCGATACGCTTGGCAATCGACTTGTTTTTGGCTTCATCGTCGCCCAGCGGGCCGTCAGAACCCGGTACACAAGGGACGCCGGCTTTTTTCATCGCGTTGATGGCGGACACTTTGTCACCCATCAGGCGAATAGTGTCTGCTTTCGGGCCCACAAAGATGAAGCCTGAACGTTCAACCTGCTCGGCAAAATCCGCGTTCTCGGACAGGAAGCCGTAACCCGGGTGGATGGCGACGGCACCGGTCACTTCCGCTGCGCTGATGATGCGCGGAATGTTCAGGTAACTGTCTGTGCCTCGTGCCGGACCGATACAGATAGATTCATCTGCCAGAAGAACGTGTTTCAGATCGCGGTCAGCTGTGGAGTGCACAGCGACCGTTTTGATCCCCAGCTCTTTACAGGCACGCAGGATACGCAGGGCGATTTCGCCGCGGTTTGCTATGACTACTTTATCTAACATATGCGCCTCAGTTACTCGATGATAACCAGAGGTTGATCGAATTCAATCGGATCACCGTTTTCGGCCAGGATAGCCACAACAGTACCGGCTTTATCGGCTTCGATCTGGTTCATCATTTTCATGGCTTCAACGATGCACAGGGTATCGCCAACATTTACGCTTTGACCCACTTCCACAAACGCTTTGGCTTCCGGGCTCGGTGCGCGGTAGAAAGTACCGACCATAGGCGACAGAACCTGGTGACCGGCAGGGGTCGCAGGTGCAGAAGAAGCGGCAGGTGCTGCGGCTTCCGCCGGAGCAGCAACAGGTGCTGGTGCCGCAGCGGGTGCAGGTGCTGCGTACATTTGCGCAGGTGCAGCAACCGGTGCAGCGGTTGTACGGCTGATGCGTACCGATTCTTCACCTTCAGAGATTTCCAGCTCGGAGATGCCTGACTCTTCTACCAGTTCGATAAGTTTCTTGATCTTGCGAATATCCATGTATCTTTACTCTTCATGTTGTTCATTGAGCATTCTGAAGGCGGCGGACAGCTGCCTCCAGGGCGAATTCATAACCATCCGGGCCCAGGCCGCAGATCACGCCAACTGCCTTGTCAGACAGATAGGAATGGTGGCGGAAGGGCTCGCGGGCATGCACGTTTGATAAATGTATTTCAATAAACGGGATAGCCACGCCCAACAGCGCATCGCGAATGGCGACGCTGGTATGGGTATAGGCTGCCGGGTTGATGAGGATAAAATCCACCTGACCGTGCGCCTGGTGGATGGCCTCTATCAGTGCGTGTTCTGCATTGGACTGCAGGTGATCCAGTGTCACGCCCAGTTTGGCGGCTTTGGCACTCAGGTTTGCTACAATCTGATCCAGTGTCTGCTGGCCATAGTGTCCCGGCTCGCGCAGGCCCAGCAAATTCAGATTGGGTCCATTAAGCAGTAAAATGCGGTAATTAGTCGACATATTCTGTTATCTATACCTGTTCTTGCTGTTTCAAGCGACAAAGCACAAAAAAACTGTGACTTTGCTTCCTTTCATGCAAACCATCACGGCCTAAAACCTGTTAGTGGCTCAATTATAGAGAATTCAGCACAATTCGCAGCAAAATACTGGTCTAATCACCACTTTTTTGACCTTACAACTGTACGCAACTGGCTTAAATTGCCGCGTGTCGTCTCGCTTTTCGCCGCTGCTTCAGTAAGATAGCTGACAGATGAACCACACATACAAGATAAGCGGCCAATCACCTTGAATCTTAATCAGTTTTGCGGAAATTCACCGCAGAATGCAGCAGGTTCAAACAAAACGGGTGTGCCGGGGAATCTGACAATCGGGCAAGGCTGAGAGTTCCCGTCAGGCGATTGACCGGTGATCTGCAGTGACAGGAGCCGGTTTGCGCGGAAAAAAGAAAGCCGCCTTGCGGCGGCTTGTGTGGCGTGCAGGTGTTTGTCGATCAGACGACTTTTTCTTTTTCGGCGATCAGTTTGTCGACCACACTTGGATCGGCCAGGGTGGAGGTATCTCCCAGCGAGCCAGTGTCCCCGGTGGCGATTTTGCGCAGAATCCGGCGCATAATTTTACCGGAGCGGGTTTTCGGCAGCGCGTCCGTCCAGTGCAGGAAGTCTGGTGTGGCAATCGGGCCGATCTCCTTACGGACCCAGTCTTTGACTTCTTTATGCAGTTCAGCCGTTGGGATCACGCCGTCGTTTAAGGTGATATAGGCATAAATGGCCTGGCCTTTGATATCGTGCGGCACGCCGACGATCGCGGCTTCGGCAATCTTGTCGAAAGCCACCAGGGCCGATTCAATTTCAGCGGTTCCCATGCGGTGACCTGAGATATTCAGGACATCATCGACACGGCCGGTGATCCAGTAGTAACCGTCTTCATCGCGTCGGGCGCCGTCACCGGTAAAATACATGCCTTTAAAGGTCGAGAAGTAAGTCTGCTCGAAGCGCTCGTGGTCGCCCCACAGGGTGCGCATCTGACCCGGCCAGCTGTCCAGCATCACCAGATTACCTTCAGTCGCGCCCGGCAGAATGTTGCCCATGTTATCGACCAGTGCCGGCTGAACGCCAAAGAACGGACGGGTGGCTGAACCGGGCTTCAGCGCGGTTGCGCCAGGCAGCGGGGTGATCAGGATGCCGCCGGTTTCGGTCTGCCACCAGGTATCGACAATCGGGCAGCGGCTGTCACCAATCGTGCGGTGATACCATTCCCAGGCTTCCGGGTTAATCGGCTCGCCGACTGAACCCATGATCCGCAGCGATGAACGCTGAGTCCCGGCAATGGCTTCGTCGCCTTTGGCCATCAGGGCGCGAATGGCGGTTGGCGCAGTATAGAGAATGTTGACCTGATGCTTGTCGACCACTTCGCTCATGCGGGCGGTAGACGGATAATTAGGCACGCCTTCAAACAACAGAGTGGTGGCGCCGTTGGCCAGCGGGCCGTACACCAGATAGCTGTGGCCGGTGATCCAGCCCACATCGGCGGTACACCAGTAGACTTCACCTTCCTGATAGTCGAAGACATATTTAAAGGTCATGGTCGCATAAACCAGATAGCCGCCTGTGGTGTGCAGCACGCCCTTGGGCTTACCGGTCGAGCCCGAGGTATAGAGGATAAACAGCGGATCTTCGGCATTCATCGGTTCCGGGTCGCAATGATCCGGCACGGCTGCGGTGGCGTCATGCCACCAGACATCACGGTTCTCATCCCATGCCACGGCATTGCCGGTGCGCTGGAACACCACCACTTTCTCAATGCTGGTGACCTCAGGGTGTTTCAGGGCATCGTCGACATTCTTCTTCAGGGGCACAGCGCGGCCGCCGCGAACCCCTTCATCAGCAGTCACAACGACTTTGGCTTTTGAGTCGATAATACGGCCGGCAAGGGCTTCCGGTGAGAAGCCACCGAACACAATGGTGTGCACGGCCCCGATGCGGGTACAGGCCAGCATGGCCACCGCCGCTTCAGCTACCATGGGCATGTACAGACAAACCACATCGCCTTTTTTCACGCCCTGTGCTTTGAGGGCGTTGGCGAACTGGCAGACTTGTTTGTGCAGTTCGTGATACGTCAGGGTGGCATCATCGCTTGGGTCGTCACCTTCCCAGATGATGGCAGGCTGGTCGCCGCGGGTTGCCAGATGACGGTCGAGACAGTTGGCGGAGACGTTCAGTGTGCCGTCTTCAAACCATTTGATATTGACATGGCCGGTATCGAAAGAGGTCTGCTTAATCTTGTTGTACGGGGTGATCCAGTCAACAATCTTACCGTGCTCACGCCAGAAAGCTTCCGGGTCGCTGACAGACTGCTGGTACATGTCGTTGTATTGCTCTTCCGTGATATGAGCCCGCTCAGCAATCTGCTGGTTGACAGGGTAAACATGAACCTCACTCATCTCATTCTCCTTGTGTTTCCGTCTTCGTCCTGCGCGGACCGGATCATTGATCATTATAGTTGTGTTAACTTGAGCCAGATTCGGGACAGGCTCAATTAGACTTTAGGATGAGTGTGCGCTGTCATGGCTTTTTCTGAGCATTTGCATTGGCTTACATGATTTATCGCCAGGCTGGTTGGAGGAGTGGCGAGCCAAAAGCCATCATCAAGGGGAGGTCAGCGCGGGCAGATCCCCGTGCTTGAGCCGGACATAGATCAGAGCGGCGGTAATACTGTCCTGCAAGGCATCGTGCCGTTCCGGGTGCGGCAATCCCAAATGACGGCTGATGGCCTCAAGGCTCAGGTCATAGCAGGTATTGGGCAGTTGACGCTCCAGCTGCTCATGGTACAGATGGCTGACTTCCACCAGCTTATTGGGCAGGGAAAACCCGAACAAACGCTTGAAATAGCGGTCGAGAATCGCCTTATCATACCGGATGTGATAGCCGACCAGCGGCCGGTTACCGATGAATTCCAGCAGCCGTGTCAGTGCCTCTCTGGGCTCCAGGCCGTGGCTGAGATCCTGATGGCGCATTTTGTGGATGGTGACTGAGGCCGCACTCAGACTATCGGGCGGACTCAGGGTCAGATACAGCGACTCACTGGTCAGAATCCGGTTGGCTTTGATACGGGTGGCTGCAATCGTCACCAGCTCCGCGCTGGCGGGATCCAGGCTGGTAGTTTCACAGTCAACCGAGACCAGCTCATCGCCGCTGTAGCGCTGAAACAGGGCGTGTATCGGGTGATGGCGGAATTTGTACTGATACCACCAACGACGCAGAATATTCATGTCATCTCACCATTCCTTAAGTCTCAGTCTCTGATTTGGTAGTGATAGCCGAGCCATTCTTTAAATTTCTTCACCACATGCAGGCTGTGTCGCAGGACATCACGCTCCGCACGGCTCAGTGTGGCCAGATCTAACAGATGATGCTGTCCGGCAGAGGCGGTGCCCACAGGCAAGCTGAGCTGTTGACGCAGCCTGAGCCGGATGAAGAGTTTCAGGGCTTCGCTCAGATTAGAAGCCGTACTGGGCTCCAGTACCTGGCGTTGCTCCAGCATGATCAGGCGGCGAAAGGTATTGGTGTCTGCCACATCGTGCTCAAGGGCCAGGGTCCGGATGCCGTGAACAATCGGAAAAATACCGCCCCGCTTGATGTCCGGCCCGTTTTTACCGCGTTTGATCTGGCCGAACAGCGTCAGCGGAACGCTGAATCTGAGCGCCGGGCGGGCAAAGGTCGCCAGCAGTAATTCCTGGCTGCTGAGCCGTTGATGCAGGCAGTGTCTGACCGGGTCCAGTAGTTGTCGGTTTCCTGCGACGGCCTGAGCATCTGCCAGGATCGCCAGCGTCATCATGGCGGCTTCATCGCCTTTATCGCAGCATGTTTGTACGGAGTGCTGCCAGCCGGAGACACTCTTTACCCAGTCCGGATTATTGACCATGACTTTACCGGGGCAGGGCGGATAACCCAGCTGACACAGGGTGTCGCTCAGTTGGGCCATCACAGCCTGACATTCGGGCCAGTCGATGTGATCTGCCAGGATCAGGGCGTTATCCTGATCGGTTTTCAGAATTTGCTCGCCGCGGCCTTCTGACCCCAGCACCAATAGGCAGCAGCGGGACTGCCATTGTTCTGGCACCACCAGCTGAAAGGCTTTTTCAATAATCTGTTCATTGATGCTGGCAATCAGCGCCATCAAAAAACGGGTATGAATGCCGTTGTTGAACAGCGTCTCCACCAGCGCCTGCTGGCTGTCTGCCGCCAGTGCCAGCTCCTGTATGCTGGTGGCGCGGGCAATCCGCAGTGCCAGCACATGGGAATGGGTGGAAAACAAACTCAGGACCTGAGTCATGTCCAGCATGCCAGCGATCGCATCACCTTGGGTGACCAGCACGCGTTTGACCTTGTGCCGGGTCATGCTGATCATGGCCTTGAACAGATACGCACCCAATTCGATGCTGATCACCGGCGAAGTGGCTATCTGGCGAACCGCAGTGCCGGCGTCCCGGTTATCCAGCATGACGGCATGCAGCAAATCGGTGCGGGTGACAATCCCAAATTTGTGGTCGGCATGATCCGCCGTATCATCCACAATGATGACTGCGGCATCGCAGTTGCTCTGGTGCATCCGGGCGGTGGCGGTCCGCAGATCGGTCTCGGCGGGCAGGATCAGACAGGGCTGGATATTATCCTGGCGGATGCGGGTCAGAATGAACTCCGCCAGATTCTGTTGCTGATGCGCCTGTTCGAGCAGTTGCTGCCGGGTGGCCAGATCGCTGTTGAAATAAGCCGCGAACGCCGGATTTTTCTGACACAAATCGATAAAGTGCGCCTGAGGGAGCAGATAGCACAGGGTGTCTTCTGTTGCCCGGTACTGATGGCGACTGTGGCCGCTGAACTGGGCACGCACATCGAACAGGTCATCTGTGGTGTAGTGGGCAAAGTGCTCTTGCCGGTCTGCCGAGGTTTCTTCCACACTGCCTTTGATAATCATGTGCAGCGACTGACAGGGATCACCGGCCCGGATGATCACTTCACCGCTGCGAAAATACGCCACATCCAGCGCTTTGAGCAGCGCCTCCTGCTGGCTGGGGTCGAGCCGGTCAAAAGGGATCAGTGACGTATTCAAGGTGTCCGGCATTGCTCTCTCTCTTTGTGGCGCTGGGCACAGGGGGCGTACTGTGATGACGATGAAGCCTCTGCTAAGCAGTGTCGCCCAGTGGCCGGTTTTGCTCCAGCCGACTTTAGTCTAGAGGATGGCGACGGCAGGTGGGCTGGCCGAGGTGGGATAAATGGGGGGAACCCAGCGGAAGACTGTCGCGGTTGCCTTTCCTGCCATGTGCTCAGCAGGCATAATGTCGGCCATTTTCATGCAGCAGGGTTTTGAGATGTTAAGAAGTAGCCCGTTTGGCTGGACAGCACAGTATATGTTCGGCTTTTATTTTAACTATGGCGTATATCTGCCGTTCTGGGCCGTGTGGCTCAATTCTCTGGGTATACCGGCCGGGGATATCGGGGTGTTGCTGGGCCTGGGCCTGGGGGTGCGTTGCTTTGCCAATATGGTGTTGACGCCCAGAGTCCATCAGGTGGAGCACCTGTTGCCGGCCCTGCGCTGGCTGGCGGTACTTAGTTTGATTTGCTGTGCGTCTTTTGTCATGGTCAGCGGCAATCTGATTGCCCTGACGGCTGTGATTGTGCTGTTCAATATTCTTGTCGGTCCGGTGATCCCGCTGACAGACAGTCTGGCCAATTATTATGCCAAACACGGGCATTTAGACTATGGTCGAACCCGGCTGTGGGGGTCGATCGCATTTATCGTGGGTTCAACGATTGCCGGCCTGGCAGCAGCCGAGTTTGGCGCCGCTGTGATCCCCTGGGTCGCGATGGCTGGCCTGGCTGTCGCCCTGCTATTGTCGTTGCGCCAGCCGACTGTACTGCCCAGTGACGATGCCGCCGTGCGCCAGCCCCGCCCTCCGTTAATGGGAATTCTGCGCGATAAACGCGTGATGCGTTTTCTGATCATTGTGGCTTTGCTGCAGGGCAGTCATGCCGCTTATTACAGTTTCAGTGCCATGTACTGGAAGACAATCGGCTACAGCGAAGCGGTCAGCGGCTATTTGTGGAGCTTCAGCGTGATCGCTGAAATTGCGGTATTTGCACTCAGCAAGCGACTGTTTTCCGGCTGGCGTGTCGCAGCCATGTTCCGGCTGGCGGCAGCAGGCGTGTTGTTGCGCTGGGGACTGACCGCGACCATGACGGAATTGCCGATGCTGGTGCTGACGCAGGCGCTGCATGGCGTGACCTTTGCCGCAGCCCATCTGGCGGCGATCCGGTATATTCAGCATGCGCAAAGTCATCAGATGGTGGCCCTGCAGGCGCTCTATAATGCCTTGCCGCTGGGCGCGGTCATGGCGGCACTGACGACCCTGAGTGGCTGGGGATACGGCTGGTGGGGCGCCGATGTGTTCTGGCTGATGGCCGTGATGGGACTGCCGGTCTTGCTGATGAAAATTGACGAATCGCCGCAGACCGAACCAAGCAGAGCGCAAGAAGTGCATTAAGGGCAACGGGCCGGCGGGTGAGATGTGACCTGCCGGACGGATACTCACCCGAGAGTGAGGTACACTCGGCCCCAGGCACGGGGCCGAATCAGGGAACATTTTTCAGGGAGATCCTATGGAGCAGGGATGGATAGTCGTGCCGGTATCACTGGCCTATCTTGGGCTATTGTTTTTGATTGCCTGGTACGGCGATAAACATGCCGGATGGATGTCCCGTTGGCGCCCCTGGATTTACAGCCTGTCGATTGCCGTCTACTGCACTTCCTGGACGTTTTATGGCACGGTCGGTCAGGCCAGCCGGGATCTGTGGTCGTTTCTGCCGATTTACCTGGCGCCCATTCTGGTCTTCACCTTCGGCTGGCGTATTTTTGCCCGCCTGATCCTGATCGCTAAACGCGAACATATCACCTCGATTGCCGATTTCATCGCCGCGCGCTATGGCAAATCGCAGGGACTGGCGGTGCTGGTCACCCTGATTGCCGTCGCGGGAATTCTGCCCTATATCGCCCTGCAATTGCGGGGGATCACCATGGGGCTGGCCCAGGTGGCTCCTGATCTGACCCGTAACAGTATGCTCAATGACGGCGATATCGCCTGGCTGGTGACACTGGCCCTGGCCGCTTTTACTGTGTTGTTCGGCACCCGCCACCTGGATACCACCGAACATCATCGCGGCATGATGATGGCGGTGGCGTTCGAATCTTTGATCAAACTGGCGGCCTTTCTGGTGGTGGGGCTGTTTGTCATGCTGTTGTGGTGGGATGTCCCGGCGCTGGAACTGAGCCAACTGGATATGTCTGTCCTGCCGTTTATGGATCTCAATGCCGGCAGTTTTATTATTCATACCCTGCTGACTATGACAGCGATTATCTGTCTGCCGCGCCAGTTCCACACCACTGTGGTGGAAAATACCCACGCCCCGGATCTGCACCTCGCGCGGCGGGTATTTCCTGTCTATCTACTGCTGATGGGGATATTTGTGGTGCCCCTGGCGCTGGCCGGGAAAGTGCTGCTGCCGGATGTACCCGCCGATACTTATGTGATCAACCTGCCGCTGATGCAAGGTGCGGATACCATTGCCTTGCTGGCATTTCTGGGCGGCACCTCAGCGGCCAGCGGCATGGTGATTGTCTCGACCATCGCACTGGCGATCATGGCATCCAACGATCTGGTGCTGCCTTTGCTGCTGCGCCGGTTGCGGGTCTCGAGCCGAAACCATGCGGCGTTTTCCGGGTTGCTGCTCAATATCCGCCGCGGGCTGATTCTGCTGCTGCTGCTCGCATCCTGGGGCTTCCATGAAGTGCTGGATGAGATTGAATCGCTGTCGGCAATCGGCTTGCTCTCTTTTGCCGCGATTGCCCAGTTCGCACCGGCATTGCTGGGGGGCATTTACTGGCGCGAAGGCAACCGTAACGGTGTCTATGCCGGCATGTTGGGCGGCACCGCGCTGTGGGTGATTACTCTGATGAGCCAGACCGGTATGCTGGCCGGTACTGCCGAGACCAACCTCTTGCTGTGGTTGCTGACACCGCCTTCCCTGCCGGTATTGAGCGAGTTAACCACGGTGGACTGGGGCATGCTGATCAGCCTGACCACCAACCTGCTGCTCTATATCCTGGTCTCTATGGTGACCCGCTCATCCCTCACCGAGCGTTTGCAGGCCGCCACTTTTGTTGGCGCACCGATGCCGGAGGCTGATGACGCTCGTTTATATCAGGCGCGGGTGACCGTATCTGAGCTTGAACTGCTGGCGGCGCGGTTTGTCGGCCGTAAGCGGATGCGGCAGGCATTCACCCATTTTGCCCAGCAGCACCAGTTTAATTTTCAGCCCCAACAGCAGGCACCAGCCAGCCTGATCCGTCATACCGAACGGGTCCTGGCGGGGGTGTTCGGCGCTTCTTCGGCTCGCCTGGTACTGACCTCGGCATTGCAGGGGCGCAACATGCAGCTCGAAGAAGTAGCCACTATAGTCGATGAAGCCTCTGAACTGTTTGATTTCAGTCGCGGACTCCTGCAAGGCGCCATTGAGCACATCAGTCAGGGGATTGCCGTGGTGGACAAGCAACTGCGGCTGGTGGCCTGGAATCAGCGTTATCTGGAACTGTTTTCTTTCCCGCCCGGGCTGATTCAGGTCGGGCGGCCAATTGCCGATGTGATCCGCCATAACGCGCGTCTGGGATTGTGCGGGCCGGGGGATCCGGAAGTTCACGTGGCCAAACGGGTGAAGCACCTGCAGCAGGGAACGGCACACACTTCTTCCCGGATCCGGCCGGACGGACGGGTGATTGAAGTGCAGGGCAATCCGATGCCGGGCGGCGGCTTTGTCATGAGCTTTACTGACATCACGGCATTTCGCCAGGCTGAAGAAGCGCTCAAAGAAGCTAATGAAAATCTCGAAGCCCGGGTGCGGCAGCGGACCCAGGAGCTGGAACAGCTCAACCGCCGGCTGGTGTCGGCCACACAGCATGCCGAGCAGCAGGCGCACTCGAAAAGCCGCTTTCTGGCCGCGGTCAGTCATGATCTGATGCAACCGCTCAATGCGGCCCGTCTGTTTTCTTCGTCCCTGTCTGAAGTGGCCAAGGATGCAGAGAGTATGAAGCTGGCACACCATATTGAGAGCGCGCTGGGAGCGGCCGAGGATCTGATTGGTGATCTGCTCGATGTGTCGCGCCTGGAGGCCGGTAAGTTGCAGGTCAACGTCCACGTGTTCCCGCTCAGCGATGTGTTCAACAACCTCAATGCCGAGTTCAGTGCACTGGCCAGACAGCAGGGCATCGATTTTGCCGTGGTGGACAGCAAGGCGCTGGTGCACTCGGATCCTAAGCTGCTGCGCCGGGCGCTGCAAAACTTCCTGACCAACGCATTCCGCTATAATCCGGGCGGTAAAGTGCTGCTGGGAGTGCGACGGGCTGGCAGCCAGCTCCGAATCGAAGTCTGGGATAACGGGCCGGGTATACCGCAAGAGAAACAGGCCAATATTTTTGATGAATTTACCCGGATCGACAGAGGGCGCGGTGATCACGGACTGGGTCTCGGGCTGGCCATTGCCCGTGGGATCAGCCGGGTGATGGATCATCCGCTGTCACTGCGCTCCTGGCTGGGCGAAGGAACCGTATTCGCTTTGTCGGTGCGGCGGGGACAGGCGATCCATTTGCCGCAAAACAAACCGGAGGCGGCACCGGAACAGCCGCTACCTTTGTCCGGGACCCGGGTGCTCTGTGTCGATAACGAGAAAGACATACTGACAGGGATGGACAGTCTGCTGAGCCGCTGGGGCTGCGACATCCGGCTGGCGCAATCTGTGACGGCTGCGCTGGCGCAATGTGATGATGGCTGGGTCCCGGATGTGATTTTCAGCGATTACCATCTGACTGAGCAGGAAACCGGTCTGGAGGTCCTGATTGAGTGTGAAGCTAAGCTGGGGCCGGTGTTCAAAGGTGTGATCATCAGTGCCGACAGGCTGCCGGAAACGCAGCAGACGATCCGCAGCAAAGGCTTTGCCTTTATCAGCAAGCCGGTGAAACCGCTGAAACTGCGGTCGTTACTCAACCAGTATGCCCAGGCAAAGATCAGCTAAAGCCAATCGTTGTCTATGCGGTTGAACTCAGAGATCCCCGTTGGTGCGGGGATGAAATGAACGGTTTTCAATCATGGGGTTACCGACGGGGTTCACACCAATGAATCTCGGGCCAGTCTCAGACTTCGGTGTTATCCCTTTGCGCCTGTGCATAAAAAAACGGAGCCATCATGGCTCCGCCAGGGAGTGGGGTTTCCCCCGTTTTGCTACTGAGTGTTGTTATTCTGTCGGTTTAGTTTGGTTTAGTGGCTGTGCGCTGCACCCGACCCTTTCGGATAACGGATAGACTCCACCAGCTCCTGCACATCTTCCGGCACTTCTGCAGTAAACTTGTTGACGACAATCGACACCACAAAGTTCACACACATACCCAGGGTACCGATACCTTCAGGGCTGATACCGAACCACCAGTTGTCCGGGGTGCTGGCCGCCGGGTTGATGAACTTGAAGTAAATGATGTAAGCCGCAGTGAACAGAATCCCGCTCAGCATCCCGGCAATCGCGCCTTCTTTGTTCATCTTCTTATAGAAGATACCCATGATAATCGCCGGGAAGAAGGACGAGGCTGCCAGGCCGAAGGCGAAGGCCACCACCTGGGCGACAAAGCCCGGTGGGTTAATGCCCAGGTATCCCGCACCGATAATCGCCAGTGCTGCCCCGATCCGGGCCGCCCTCAGCTCCTGTTTCTCAGTCATATTCGGCTTGAAGCCTTTCTTGAGCAGGTCATGCGCCACGGAAGTGGAGATCACCAGCAGCAGACCGGCGGCTGTTGACAGTGCTGCCGCCAGACCACCGGCAGCCAGCAGGGCCACGACCCAGTTTGGCAGCTTGGCCAGCTCCGGACTTGCCAGTACGATGATGTCACGGTTGATGTTCATCTCGTTACGCTCGTCGCCTGAGTAGAACATTTTGCCGTCGCCATTTTTGTCTTCCCAGGCAACCAGACCGGTTTTCTCCCAGTTGGTGACCCAGCTTGGTGCCTGTTCTGCAGCCACACCCTGCATGTCCGGACCGTTTAAGGTTTCGAACATATTGATCCGGGCAAACGCCGCCACCGCTGGTGCTGTGGTATAAAGCACAGCAATGAACAGCAGTGCCCAGCCAGCCGAAATACGGGCATCTTTGACACGAGGTACGGTGAAGAAACGGATGATCACGTGTGGCAGACCGGCGGTACCGACCATCAGAGCGGCTGTGATGAAGAAGACATCCACCATGCTCTTGGAGCCGTCAATGTAGGAATTGAAGCCCAGCTCAGTACTCAGACCTTCCAGCTTATCCATCAGATACACATCGCTGCCGCTGATGGTTGAGCCGAAACCGATTTGCGGAATGGCCGAACCGGTGACCATAATCGAGGTGAAGATGGCCGGCACCATAAAGGCGAAAATCAGCACGCAGTACTGCGCAACCTGGGTGTAGGTAATGCCTTTCATGCCTCCCATGACCGCATAGAAGAACACGATTGCCATACCAATGATGATGCCGATATTAATATCGACTTCCAGGAAGCGGGCGAAGACCACACCCACACCACGCATCTGTCCTGCTACATAAGTGAAAGAAACAAAGATGGCACAGAACACAGCAACCATACGGGCCGTGCGTGAGTAGTAACGGTCGCCGATAAAGTCCGGCACGGTAAACTTACCGAATTTACGCAGGTAAGGCGCCAGGCACAGTGCCAGCAGTACATAGCCACCGGTCCAGCCCATCAGGTATACACCGCCGTCGTAGCCGGCAAATGAAATAATCCCGGCCATAGAAATGAACGAAGCGGCAGACATCCAGTCCGCAGCGGTCGCCATGCCGTTAGCAACCGGGTGAACACCGCCACCGGCGACATAGAACTCGCTGGTTGACCCGGCACGGGACCAGATCGCAATCCCGATATAGAGTGCAAAAGACAGACCTACCAGTATGAAGGTCCAGGTTTGAATATCCATGAGTGACGACTCCCTTAATCCTCGTGAACGTTGAATTTGCGGTCCAGCGCGTTCATCTTGTAGACATAGACAAAAATCAGTGCAACAAAGATGTAAATGGAACCTTGCTGTGAAAACCAGAAGCCCAGCTTAAAGCCGCCCAGCTGAAACTGATTCAGGGCATCCACAAACAAAACACCTGCCCCGTATGACACGAGGAACCAGATGGCAAGCAAAGAACCCATAATGGTCAGGTTCTCCTTCCAGTAGGCTTGCGCTTGCTCCTTGGATTCAAACGCCATGGTCATCTCCTTACTATGGTCAGTCATTTTTCAGTTAAAAAAATGTTACGTGATGACAATAGCAAGCTTATTGAAGTGGCACAGTGCAACTTTAGTCGGGCAAAAAACCATCAAATACTGGCTAAAATTAGAAAGTTAGTGATATGACTCAAGAAAAATGGGATGTTAATTTGCTGTTAAGTTAGCCAAAAGTATAAGGCGGACGACAGATAAAAATCAGGCGGTTACCCAAGCGGCTATCCGAAGATTAGCGGGCAAAATAGTGCTTGGTCAGAGTTTGCTGCTGGCTGTGTCGGGAAATTGTTTACATATAGTTTTCTCAATGTCGCTGTATATTAGGGCAAAATACAGAAGCAGCCTGTCGGGTAAGCAGGTTGCTGAATGAATCATAATTTTTTGGAGGATGAGTGGACGCGATTACCATCAACGGTTTTTTTCTGGTTGGCGCTTTACTGATTGCGTTAAGTGTTCTCCTGAGCCCGGTTTCATCCAAGCTGGGCATTCCTATTTTGCTGGTGTTTCTGATTGTCGGCATGATGGCCGGTGAAGACGGCCCGGGCGGTATCTTATTTGATGATTATTCCGTGGCTTATCTGGTCAGTAATCTGGCTCTGGCGATTATTTTGCTGGATGGCGGTATGCGGACCCGGGTGGCCAGTTTTCGGGTCGCCTTGTGGCCGTCGGTGGCACTGGCCACGCTCGGGGTGGCGATTACGACAGCACTGACCGGCCTGATGGCGATCTGGTTGTTTGATCTCGAACCCTTGCAGGGCATTCTGATTGGCGCGATTGTTGGTTCGACCGATGCCGCCGCTGTGTTTTCCCTGCTCAAAGGGCGCAGCCTGAATGAGCGGGTCGGCGCGACGCTGGAGATAGAATCGGGCACCAATGATCCCATGGCGGTGTTTCTGACCGTGACCCTGATTGCGGTCCTCAGCAGCCAGGGGACAGAGTTCAGCGCCGGTTTTCTGGCCCTGAGTTTCGTCAAGCAGTTTGGCATTGGCGCGATCGCCGGGCTGGCGGGCGGCTGGCTATTGTGGCGCCTGATTAATCGCAATCAGCTGCCGGAAGGTCTGTATTCGATCCTGGCGGTCAGCGGCGGATTGATGATCTTTGCGACGTCAAATGCCCTGGGCGGCAGCGGTATTTTATCGATTTATCTGGTGGGGCTGCTGCTGGGCAATCGTCCGACGCGCTGTCGCCATTCGATTCTTAACGTGCTGGACGGCATGACCTGGCTCAGCCAGATTTGTATGTTCCTGGTGCTCGGCCTGCTGGTCACGCCGTCGAATCTGATTGCTATTGCACTCCCCGGACTGGCCTTGGCGTTCGGGATGATTGTCTTTGCCCGTCCGATCTCGGTCTGGATCAGCCTGCTGCCGTTTCGCAGCTTTACGGCGCGGGAGAAATGGTTCATTTCCTGGGTCGGCCTGCGTGGTGCTGTGCCGATTATTCTGGCGGTGTTTCCGATGATGGCCGGACTGCCCAATGCCCAGTTGTATTTTAATCTGGCTTTCTTCGTGGTCATGGTCTCGCTGATCCTGCAGGGGGGCAGCCTGACCAAGGCTATGTCGCTGGCGAAAGTCGAGCTGCCGCCTCGTCCCGAGCCGGTTTCCCGCACTGGGGTGGAAGTGTTTCCCACCAGTGAGTGGGAGCTGTTTGTCTACAAAATGAAAGCGGATAAGTGGTGTATCGGCGAGCCATTGCGTAATTTGTCACTGCCGCTGGGCACCCGGATTGCGGCTGTGTTCCGCGAGCAGCAATTGCTTCACCCCTCGGGCAGTACCCGGCTGGAGGAGGGAGATACCCTGTGCGTGCTGGCGCAGGAGAAAGATCTGGAAGCCCTGAGTCAGTTGTTCAGCGAAGCGCCCGAGAAAGCCGGGCTGGCACGTTTCTTTGGTGACTTTTTTCTCGATGCCGACGCCGTCCTGGCGGACGTGGCGATTGCTTATGGGTTAGAGCTGGGTGAGGTCAGTCCGGCCATGACTCTCAAAGAGCTGGTCATCGCGCATCTGGGTACCCATCAGGTACTCGGGGATAACTTTGAATGGAATGGCCTGCACTGGGTGGTGGCCGATATTGTCAACTGGCAGGTCACTAAAGTGGGCTTACGCCTGCCAGAAGATGATCAGGAAAAGGATGGTGAGTGAGTAACTACTCACTCGTCACTGAGTTCATTGAGCAAAATCACCGCCTGGGTGCGGTTTTTGACCCCGAGTTTGCGGAAAATGGCCGTCATGTGCGCCTTGATGGTGGCTTCTGAGACATTGAGCTCGTAGGCGATCTGCTTGTTGAGCAGGCCATCGGACAGCATGCACAGCACTTTATACTGTTGTGGTGTCAGGGTGGCGATGCGGGCCGCCAGCGCATCCAGTTCGGGGTCGTCTTCATCATCACCGATCCCCGGCGGAAAATAGGGTTCGCCGTCCAGCACCTGATTCAGGGCGCTGATCAGCTCTCGCATATCGCTGGATTTGGGAATAAAGCCAAAGGCGCCGTGATGTCGGACCTGGCGGATGACGGCTGCTTCCTCATTGGCAGAGACCACCACCACAGGCAGCTCAGGATGCTGGGCGCGAAGCTGGATCAGACCGGACATACCATTGGCGCCCGGCATTTTTAAATCCAGCAGCAAGAGATCAACATCCGGCTCTTTATCAAGCAGCTGCAACAGGGTATCGAGAGAATCTGCTTCCAGCAGATTGGCCTTGCTGACCGCCATGTGCACTGACTGAAACAGGGCGTTTCGAAACAGTGGGTGGTCATCGGCAATGACTATAGTGTACTGAGCGTCCATGACATTAAGCTTCTTGTTTTTCTTAACGCTAGCATTGCTGAAATGCCAGATCAATTTGTTCACCCCCAAGATACGAACTGGATCCGTTCCCGCATGTATATTGGGGGCATTTTATGCCAGCAGAGAATAAATTCCTGATTACTGACCGATGAGCTGATTGGCTTTCAGGTGATCGAGAAAGGGCTCAGCTTCAACGAAACCGGTCAGGCGGGCTTTCGGGGCCAGTTCGCCGTCGGCATGCCAGAAATCCAGCGTCGGCAGACCCAGCACATTCATTTTCTGCAGCAGCTTGATGTCGTCCGGTTTACTGTCGGTCACGTCGGCCTGTAACAGGACGAAACGCTGTAATTCCGGCGCCACACTGGCATCGTGGAATGTGTACTTATCAAACTCTTTGCAGGCGACACACCAGTCGGCGTAAAAGTCCAGCATCACAGGCTTGCCTTCGGATTTAGCCTGGGCCAGCGCCGTCGTCAGCTCATCCATACCGGTCACGCGCTGAAAGCTGATCTGCGGCGTGCTCTGCGGCCCGGCCTGTGGCTGAGTGCCGGTCAGCCCCTGATAGACAGGCAGCAGAGCGCCGAGCAGGCCGATGATGGCAATGACACCGACCAGACTGCTGCGCCAGGAATGGGCCATGCCCTGTTTGACATGGTAGAGCCAGCCGAAGGCACCCAGCCCGAAGGCGGACCATAAATAGGGCATCAGATGCGCGGGCAGAATGCGTTCCAGCAGGAACAGCGGTACAGCCAGCAGCACCAGGCCGAAGAATATTTTCACGCTGTCCATCCAGGCGCCTGCTTTCGGCAGCAGGCGGTTGCCGAACAGGGCGACCAGAACCAGCGGGATGCCCATCCCGATTGCCAGCGCATACAGCGCGACAGCGCCGGTCAGTAAGTCGCCGCTTTGTGCCACGTAAATCAAGGCGCCGGATAAGGGCGCCGTGGTGCACGGCGAGCAAACCAGGCCGGAAATGGCGCCCATCGCAAATACGCCGCCGAGCTGGCCGCCTTTTTGCTGATTACTGAGCTGATTCAGCCAGGTCTGCACCCCGGAAGGAAGTTGCAGCGAATAGAGGCCAAACATGGACAGAGCAAGCAGCACAAAGAGCACGCTCAGGCCAATCAGGACATACGGGTGCTGCAGGGCAGCCTGAAACTGCATGCCTGCCGAAGCGACCACTAACCCCAGCAGGGTGTAAGTCAGTGCCATGCCCTGCACATAAGTGAAAGCCAGGGTGAATGTGCGCCCGCTGCTGAGCTGGCCGCGGCCTAACACGATACCGGTCAGGATCGGGTACATAGGCAGAACGCAGGGAGTAAACGCCAGTCCGATACCCAGAGCCAGAAACAGCAACGGTGTCCACCATTGCTGTGCCAGGTCGCTGGCCAGCTGATCCTGCTGGCTCAGTGGCGCACTGCTGCCGAGCGCGAGTCCGGCTGAACCGGCGGATGCTGTTGCCGTTGTTGCTGCCTGATTGTCAGTACTTACTATCAGGTTGACCTTGAGCGGTTCTTGGCCCGATAAAGTTGCACCAGAGTCAGAGGTAACGGCAAACAGCGGCACTTCACGGGTTTCGGGCGGATAGCAGAAACCGGCCTTGGCACAGCCCTGATAGCGAACAGTCAGGGTTGCCTTGTCGTTGGCCTGGGCAATGGGAACAGTGAGCGCCAGAGACTCAGGGTAAATCTGTACCTCGCCGAAAAATTCATCCTTGTAGGGTGTGCCTGCCGGCAATCGGATATCGCCGATGCTGGCCCCGTTTGCCACCACGGAGAACTGATGCTGATACAGGTAGTATCCCGGTTTGACCTGCCAGTCGAGCACCAGTTGATCGTCGCTTTGCGAAAAGTTAAAGGCAAACGCCTGATCAACAGGGACAAAACTGTTCTGACTTGATGAGTCTGTCAGCCCGGGCAGAGAAAATTCGGCCCGCAGCGGCAGGCTGAGTATCAGCAGGCTGAAGACAAATAAACGCGTAATCGGCAAGTGTCGCAGTATAGTCATCGGATTCGGGCTCGTTCAGTCTCGGGTCTCAGGCTTGAAGATGGCGTCTTGATGTCGCCAATATACCCCATATGGGGGCAAAGTGTCAGACCCGAGAAATCAGGCTGAGTTTCATTGTCTGTGTTCTCAGGCAATTATAGCTCCCCCTGGCTTGGTTCAGTGGCTTCACCGCGGTTGGTTGCAGTGCTTCAGCCGGGTCAGCGGCAAAAAATCGATGCAGAAAGGTGATCCAGCTAAAAGCCTCTGCTGCTATGGTTGAAAATCAGGGCAATCTCGCCATCATAGGCGGCATCTTTGCGTGATGTGGCTGCAGCTCAGCTGTGGACGATAGTTTCCTGAATAGTCGCTAGTCTGAATAAGGGGTGTTTGTGTTTCCGGTACTTTTGTTTTTATTTATCCTGGTTCCCATCATAGAGATCGCCCTGTTTGTGCAGGTCGGCGGCGTGCTTGGCCTGTGGCCGACACTGTTTCTTGTGCTGCTGACGGCCGTGGTCGGCGCCTCACTGGTTCGCAGTCAGGGCATTGCGACCCTGATGTCGGTGCAGGATCGGCTGAATAAAGGAGAATTGCCCGCTCAGCAAATTGTGGAAGGTGTGATGCTGGCGGTCGCCGGTGTGCTGTTGCTGACACCGGGTTTTATGACAGACACCCTGGGGCTGGTGGTTCTTCTGCCCGGACCGCGTGCCGCACTGGCAAAATATCTGATGACGAAAGTGAAAGTGCAGAGCATGCATCAGAGCGGCTTTGGCGGTGGCTTTGGTTCGCAAGGGCCGTTTTCAGACCGCGACCCTTTCCAGCGCGATCAAAACGGGGATGTGTATGACGGCGAATATGAGCGCAAAGACAAGCAAGAGAAAAAAGACCAGTCTGATGATGATGATCAGCACAGGCTGCACTGAGTCTTCAAGATCGGAGGGATGATTGCGAGCCGGGCTTGCTATCGGGAACGTGACGGCGAGACGGCTTTGTGCCTGAGTCCTGCCCTGACATGCCGCCGGTGCAGCCTGCGCGCATAAACCAAGGCTGCCAGTCCGCACAGCAGATTGGCCACGGCAATGCCGGTAAATATCCCTTCGGTCCCGTTCATTTGCCCGCCAATCCAGGCGGCCGGTAGCAGCAGGCCGAACAGGCGGATCAGGTTCCACAGCAATGCCTGAAAAGACAGGTGCATGGCGTTCAGGGCATTAATCAACTGCATACACACGGCCAGCAAGCCATAACTGGCCGGGACCAGGATCAGGTAATGCCACAGCTGGGTCTGTACCGCTTGATCCTGGCTGAACATAGCGGAGATCGGCCAGCTCAGCGGTACCATCATCACAAACACCAGCAACTGAAAGCCCAGGGCAAATTTCATGGCCGTAAACAGGGCATCAAAGGCTCGTTTGGGTTGCTCGGCGCCAAAATTCTGTGCCATGAAAGGCATCAGGGCCGAGCTCAGGGCAAACATCACCAGCATCAGCAGCGATTCCACCCGCATCGCCGCGCCATAGGCGGCCACCGATGCGGTGCCCTGGGCGGCCAGCAATGTCATCACCAGGGCGTTGGATAAAGGCGCCAGCGCGTTGGACAGCCCGGCCGGAGTGCCGATGTGCAGTATTTGTCGCCAGTCGGCAAAGATGAGCCGCAGATCCGGTACCGCCAGCAGCTTTTCGCGCACAATCAAAATGCGTAACGACCAGACTAGCGCCACCGCCCAGCTGACACCGCTGGAAATGGCCGCGCCGCGCACACCCAGTTCCGGAAACGGGCCATAGCCAAAAATCAGCAGGGGATCGAGTACGCCGTTGATCACCCCGGCCAGCATCATGATTTTTGCCGGGGTTTTGGCGTCTCCCGTGGCCCGGATCGCACTGTTACCGGCCATGGGAATGACCAGCAGCGGAATCGCCAGATACCAGATTTCCATATAGTCATGAATAATCGGCAGCAGGCTGTCTTCGGCGCCCAGCAGGCGGAACAGCGGATTGATGGTCAGCAGCCCGGCGATGACAGCGACGATCACCAAAAGCAGTGCCAGTAACAAGCCATGACTGGAGACTCTGGCCGCCGCCTGGCTGCTGCCGCTGCCCAGCAGACGACCAATGCAGGCGGATAAACCCACACCGACCCCCATGGTGATCGAGTTCAGGGCAAAAGTGACCGGGAAGGTGAAACTGACCGCCGCCAGCGCCTGGGTGCCCAGCAGTGAAATGAAGAAAGTATCGACCAGATTAAACATCAGGATAGCGACCATGCCAAACACCATAGGAATGGTCAGGCGGCGCAGGACTTCCGGAATCGGATCGGACAGTAAACCGTGTTTATCAGGTCGTACAGTTTGGGTCATAAGGCTCTCTGGTCTGTCTTTGCCAGCACACCCTAATGCAAAGAATGTGATCGGGCAAAAAATCTGGCACAAAAAGTAAAAAAAATTATCGTCAGGACTTGGGTTCCAGAAAAACGACCCAACATGTCTAAGTAACAGTTTTCGCGGGATGGCCCTGATGGCCTTTCTGCTTTCTCACAACCCATAGATATTACCAAAATCAGGAGAGACGACCCGATGAATATTCGTCCTTTACATGACCGAGTGATCGTTGAGCGCCAGGAAGTTGAATCAAAATCTGCTGGTGGCATCGTTCTGACTGGTTCTGCTGCAGAAAAGTCTACCCGCGGTATCGTACTGGCTGTGGGCAAAGGCCGCATTCTGGAGAATGGTTCTGTGCAGCCATTGGACGTGAAAGTTGGCGACAGCGTGATCTTCGCTGAAGGTTATGCCACCAAGTCCGAGAAGATCGACGGTAAAGAAGTTCTCATCATGTCTGAAAATGACATCTTGGCAATCGTTGAATAATCCATTCACTTTGAATTAAGAATTAAGAAAGGAAGATAAACATGGCTGCTAAAGACGTAAAATTCGGTAACGATGCTCGCGTAAAAATGCTGGAAGGTGTCAACGTTCTGGCCGATGCTGTAAAAGTCACCCTGGGCCCGAAAGGCCGTAACGTTGTGCTGGATAAATCATTCGGTGCGCCGGTTATCACGAAAGATGGCGTTTCTGTTGCCCGTGAAATTGAACTGGAAGACAAATTCCAGAACATGGGTGCGCAAATGGTCAAAGAAGTGGCGTCTCAGGCCAATGATGCGGCGGGCGACGGTACCACAACAGCCACCGTTCTGGCTCAGGCGATCATCACCGAAGGTTTGAAAGCGGTCGCAGCGGGCATGAACCCGATGGATCTGAAGCGCGGTATCGATAAAGCCGTGATCGCTGCGGTAGAAGAACTGAAAGCGCTGTCTTCTCCTTGTGCAGACAGCAAAGCGATCGCGCAGGTTGGTACGATTTCTGCCAACTCTGACTCTACCGTGGGTAACATCATTGCTGAAGCGATGGAAAAAGTAGGCCGTGACGGCGTGATCACGGTTGAAGAAGGTCAGGCGCTGCATGACGAGCTGGACGTGGTTGAAGGGATGCAGTTCGATCGTGGCTACCTGTCTCCTTACTTCATCAACAACCAGGAAGCGGGCAGTGTTGAGCTGGAAAGTCCGTTCATCCTGCTGGTAGACAAGAAAATTTCTAACATCCGTGAACTGCTGCCAACACTGGAAGCGGTGGCGAAAGCCTCTCGTCCTCTGCTGATCATTGCAGAAGATGTGGAAGGTGAAGCGCTGGCTACCCTGGTAGTGAACAACATGCGTGGCATTGTGAAAGTGGCTGCGGTTAAAGCGCCAGGCTTCGGTGATCGCCGTAAAGCGATGCTGCAGGACATCGCTGTACTGACTGCCGGTACTGTGATTTCTGAAGAAATCGGCATGGAACTGGATAAAGTGACGCTGGAAGATCTGGGTCAGGCCAAGCGTATCTCTATCACCAAAGAAAATACCACCATCATTGATGGCCACGGTGAAGAAGTGGCGATTCAGGGTCGTGTGACTCAGATCCGTCAGCAAATCGAAGACGCAACTTCTGACTATGACAAAGAGAAACTGCAAGAGCGTGTCGCCAAACTGGCTGGCGGTGTTGCGGTGATCAAAGTCGGTGCAGCGACTGAAGTTGAAATGAAAGAGAAGAAAGACCGCGTTGAAGATGCCCTGCACGCAACCCGTGCTGCGGTTGAAGAAGGCGTGGTTGCCGGTGGTGGTGTTGCCCTGATCCGTGCCGCTTCTAAGCTGGCTGATCTGACCGGCGATAACGAAGAGCAAACTGTCGGTATCCGTGTTGCACTGCGTGCCATGGAAGCGCCTATCCGTCAAATCACCCGTAATGCCGGCGATGAAGAATCTGTCGTGGCGAACGAAGTGAAGCGTGGCGAAGGTAACTACGGTTACAACGCGGCCACTGGCGAGTACGGCGACATGCTGGAAATGGGTATCCTGGATCCAACCAAAGTGACGCGTTCTGCGCTGCAGTTCGCCGCTTCTGTTGCGGGTCTGATGATCACCACCGAAGCCATGGTCACTGAACTGCCTAAAGCTGACGCGCCTGACATGAGCGCGGCAATGGGCGGCATGGGTGGTATGGGCGGCATGATGTAGTGCGACGAGAGTCGCGTAGGTAGCTAGCCGAGCGGGCTACGTCCATAGTGGTTACTAACTTCAAGTTGTAACCACTATCCACCCGCCGAAATAGCAAATAAATAAAACCCGATATTCGGGCTGAACCCAAGCCCGAATATCGGTCCTCGTAAGAGGTCCGATTTTAGGCATGGGCGAAAGTCTGTGTCCCTCGCTTTAGGCGAATGATATACGTTGAAGCAACACTATTAGTGTCTGTGAAGTAACGGGAATATTCGTGTCTTATTTAAGCTTGAGCCACCTGCACGGTGCGAAGCTGTTTTCATTATTGTCTTAGCCAATCTCTTACTCGGACGGGTAGGTTATTGGATAGTAAGACCTGTTGTTCAGCCAATAGTAGCCTAGGGATAGTGCATCTGCGGTAACGCGGTGTGCGGAGCTTCCTGACAATGTACCCCCACGCAAGTGGTTAATCCTTGCTGCGAAGTGAAGGTTAAGACAATCGCCAATAGCAGGCGGTTTAGGGGCTAGGTTGGGTTATATGGTTAACGTAAGTGAACTACTGATAAACACCGTCAGCCGCGACGAGCGTAACGCTATTGTCGTGTCGATTAATTATCCCTTTGGGAGGATTAGTCGTCACTAACGCTCTGACCAAAAGGTATATGGCCGGTTATCTCTTTTACATCTGGGGATACGCTGACTCATGCGCCATCGGTGGATAGGTAGAACCTAAGTAACTCATGTAATGAAAACGGAACTCGGAAACCCCGTATCTTTGCCTATCAACTGGCAGGCAACTCGCAAGAGAAGCTGTTGAGGGTGCGGGCACAGGAGAGCAGAAGAAGCGAAAGTCAGCTTGTAATGAGCTGGATAGAAAGCCAACGTGCTTTCACCGGAAACGGGGCCCACGTCTGCTTGGTCTTTAATTGCGTGAAAATCAGTAAAGCCGTTAAATTTTACGGTAATTGAAACTGTCAGAGCCCAATTGTGGGCGTTACCTTTCCTATTGGAGGATTCCGGGTACTGTCAGCAACAAGTTCAAGCCTCATAGGGTAAATCTCTGCCCTATGGGGCACAGATGCGCCTTGTGTTGTTTGATTAACTTATCGTTAATGGAGGAAAGCAAGGTGCATACTTCAATGCAAATTGGCGTATCTGCATCCTCCCACCAGACACAGCAGTGGCACAGCATCGACTGGTCACTAATGTATCGTACGGTGAGAGGGCTACAGGTACGGATCGCAAAGGCAACGAAAAAGTCTGACTGGCGACAGGTCAAAAGACTGCAACGCATGTTAACTCGTTCGTTTGCTGCCAAGGTGATAGCCATTCGGCGCGTCACTGAAAACAGAGGGAAAAACACACCGGGTGTTGATGGAGAAATCTGGAACACTCCTGCTTTGAAATGGGGAGTCATAGATCAGCTGACGCGTAAAGGCTACAAGCCAATGCCGCTGAGGCGAGTCTATATCCCTAAAGCCAATGGCAAACGCAGGCCGCTGGGAATACCAACCATGCGTGATAGAGCAATGCAGGCACTATACCTGTTAGCTCTTGAACCCATATCGGAAACCACGGCGGATCGAAACAGCTATGGCTTTCGCCCGAATCGCTCTTGTGCTGATGCTATCGAACAATGCTTCGTGAATCTCAGTCGCAAGGCTAGTGCTCGTTGGGTGCTGGAGGGTGATATCAAAGGGTGTTTTGACTTTATCAGCCATGACTGGTTTATCGACAATATCCCTATGGATAAGGCGATACTCAAGAAATGGCTGAAATCCGGATTTATGGAATCTGGGAAGTTTAACTCGACGGAGGCGGGTACACCACAAGGTGGGATTATCTCACCCGTACTTGCCAATATGGCCTTAGATGGACTGGAAACGGTGCTCGAAACCCACTTCGGGAAGAAAAACACAAAAGCCAGTTACAAAACTAAGGTCAATTATGTGCGTTATGCAGATGACTTTATCATCACTGGAATCTCGAAAGAGCTACTGGAAAATGAGGTTTTACCCATTGTTGAAGCCTTTATGGCCGAACGTGGACTGCAATTGTCAGCAGAAAAAACGCTGATCACGCACATAGACGACGGGTTCGATTTTCTCGGGCAGAATTTGCGTAAATACGACGGCAAGATGTTGATCAAGCCGTCAAAGAAAAACGTGAAGAATTTTCTGCGCGGTATACGAGATTATCTCAACAGCCATAAAACGGTGCCAGCTTCAGCGGTGATAGCGAAGTTGAATCCGATGATCAGAGGATGGTGTAACTACCACCGCTGGGTATGTGCGAGTGAGACATTCAAGTATATCGATTACCGGATCTGGAAAATGTTGTGGCAGTGGTGCCGCCGAATTCATTTGAATCGCCGTAAGCGCTGGATTAAAGAGAAATACTTTAAATCAGTGGGCGATAGAAACTGGGTATTCAGTGCACTGAAACCGAAAGGGGAAGATGGTCACTACCGCTTGCTGAGTGCAGCGAGAGTGAAAATCGATAAACATGTGAAAATTCGGGCAATAGCTAACTGTTACCTACCGGAGGACGAACAATACTTTGAGCGTCTGAAGATGCAAAGATTGAAGAAATCTTTGTCGGGTAACTGGAAGCTATGGAAGATTGTCGAGAGACAAGACTACAAATGTGCGGTATGCCACCAGCAGTTCTGCTCAGAGGATGAATGGGATATTCACCATATTGTCAGAAGAGTGGATGGCGGAACGGACATGAGCTCGAATTTGATGATGTTGCATATCAATTGTCATAGGCAGCTTCATACACATGACCATTGATAGTCCCGTTTCAACGAACAATTGCTTGCTTATTGATGCAGGCAAGATACTATTATATTCAACTATGATTTATGAGTTGTATCTCATAGTCTTGATGTTTGATGTATTAACTTTGTTCGGAGTAACATATGGATACATGGGAATTTTATCAAGACAATTCAAGTCTCTGGCGCTGGCGTCGTACTGCGTCTAATGGTCGTATTGTTGGAGCATCCAGTCAGGGATATGTAAACAGATCGGATTGTGTTGATAACGCAAAACGTAATGGTTACGCAGGCTAAAGTTGCTGGCTCGCACGCAAGTGCGGGTTCATAAAGGCTTGAGCCGTATGCGGGGAAACTCGCTCGTACGGTTCTTAGGGGGCGGGGGCGCAGTAATGCGTCGCCGCTACCCGACATCAGCCCGTCACCTGTTGATGTCTACAAGAACCCGCCGCATGGCGGGTTCTTTGTTTCTGGCTGCCGCTATCTTGTCATCGTAAGGCGAGCCATTGCAGATTGGCATGAGTGATAGGTAAGTTGCCAGTCTGTAACCATGCTGACTATCAGTACACTTTTATTATTGTCTTTGTTGCATATTTTCTTTTCAGCCGTAGCTTTGTGTTTGCGCCTGGTTTAAGACTCTGTGTTTTCAACTGTATTTCAGAGGAATCACTATGTTGAAACACTCTTTGGCGTTGTTCATGGCTGGTTGTGCTCTTGGGACCACGAACAGCTTTGCCGGTGATGCCGAGCAAAGCTTTATTGAACAATATCATCTGGATGCTCAAATCCACCAGATCCCGGGCGATCAGATGCTGTCTGATGAGCGTTTGAGTGAAATGTTCCAGGCGCAGTCGAGAAGAATGACCATCTGCCGGGGCGATTTCATACCTGACGGCTATGTTATCACCGGCACCACAGTGAATTTTGATTGTGGCAGCTGGCAGCACAGTGACAATGCTTACATCCTGACGGTCGCGCCAAAGGACGGTTCACGGTTTAACACTTGCGCCGGATACCACAGCCGGGTATACGACGGTTTTGTGATTATCGCCAACATCTATAATCCGGCCTGTAATTTTGGTTCCGGCAATTCCGTGAACGGAAGTACACAAGTCTATGCAGATAAATACCGATCCAGATTTACCGTTTGTGCGAATTCTCCGATTCCCAGTAACTACACCCTTGGCAGACATCACTTCTCGATCAGTTGTCGGGTCGGTTCTAGCATGAGCAACAATGCTTATGAAATTACCCGAAATTAATGCAGTTTGACACTGAAATGCTCGAAGCCCGCAGCTTGCTGCGGGCTTGATTGATGCTTGAAGGCAAAACAAGAACGACCCTTGCAAAAAATCGATAATACCCTCCAATTCTTTGCAATTTTTATCCTGCGGCTTTCCCCCTAAGATGATTCCTGAGCTGAACGAACAGCATGTACTGCCTGGCCAGGCTTTGAATTTGATGCACTGAACCTGAATTGAGGAAATGATTGATGTCGGATACAAAGCCCAAAATCACCCTGGAATTTTTTCATGATGCCGTCTGTGGCTGGTGTTATGTCCTGAGCCCAAGGCTGCGCAAGCTGGCTGAGCGGGCAGATATCGAAGTGAAACAGCGCTGTTTTGTGTTGCAGCGTAATGATGATGAGATGATCACGCGCTTTGGTTCACTGGCAGCGGCGAAACAGGAAATTCTCAATCACTGGGTGGCTTGTCAGCAACATGCGGATGATCCGGATCGGTTTGATATTGAAGGGATGCGCGCCAAGCCTTTTTCTTATCCGAGCGGTTATCTGGCGGCGTTGGGGGCGAAAGCAGCCGAGCTGATGGGGAACTCGGATACCCATTGGGATTATTTTGATGAAATTCAGCATCTTCACCTCAAAGTGAATGACAACATCGGCGATCGTGACGTGATTCTTGCGGCTGCGAACAACATCGGGCTGGATACCGTGCGTTTTGAAACACTGCTGGACAGTGATGCAGTGCGAGATGCTGTGGAAGCGGATCTGAAGCGTGCCCGGGCATTTCATCTGCGCAGTATTCCCAGCCTCATCATCAATGGTGAGCAGGTGGTTTCGCAAACCCTGACGGAGCAGGCGCTTTTAGAACTGGTCACTCAGGTTGAGCCGGTTTAACCGACACACATCAAATTCATCGGAATGAGGCGAGGAAATACAATGAATACAAAAGTTTTAGTGCTTTATTACTCCAGCTACGGACACGTTGAAACCATGGCGCATGCGGTCGCCGAAGGGGCAAGAGGTGTCGGCCATGTGGACGTAGATATCAAGCGGGTACCAGAACTGGTGCCAGAAGAAATTGCACGAAAGTCTGGGATCCAGATCGATCAGCTGGCACCGATTGCCAAGCCACAGGATCTGGCTGATTACGATGCGATCATTTTTGGCACCCCAACACGCTTTGGCAATATGGCATCGCAGATGCGGAACTTTCTCGATCAGACCGGCGGTTTATGGTTTGAGCAGAAACTGGTGGGAAAGATCGGCAGTGTGTTCACCTCGACTGGCACAGGGGGTGGCAATGAGACCACGCTGCAATCCTTTCATACCACCTTGTTTCACCATGGCATGGTGGTCGTCGGATTACCTTACACCGCACCGGGTCTGGCTGATGTCTCGGAAGTCAAAGGGGGCTCGCCTCTGGGGGCGGCCTGTATTGCCGGCGGAGATGGTTCCCGTCAGCCATCAGAGAAAGAGCTGGCCCTGGCACAATTTCAGGGCATGCATGTCGCGACACTGGCGAAAAAGCTCAGCCGTTAAATTGCGGGTTCAGGCCGTTGCTGGTACTGAAGGTTGTTGCCTGAACCTGCCGCATTCAGTCATAGTGCGTTCTTTCTGTGAAAAGGGATGAATCATGACCACTGCGCGTGTCACGCTGGAAATGTGGCGGGCTTTTATCGCCATCGCCGAACAGGGCAGTGCTGCGAAAGCCGCGCTGTTGCTGCACAAGAGTCAGTCGGCGGTTTGCCACAGTATCAAGAAGATGGAGTCACTGCTTGGCCAGCCGTTGTTTGTGGTCGAAGGGCGGCAATCGGTGCTGACGGAGCTTGGGCAGGCGTTACTGCCTCGTGCCCAGAGCCTGCATCATAATGCGGTTCAGATTGAGTCCGTAGCGTCGAAATATCAGGGGCAGTTGATGACTGAAGTGAGTCTTGCTGTGGATGTTCTGCTGCCGCATACACTGACTCAGTCAGTCTTTGAACGCTTTTACGCGTTGTACCCGAATGTTTCTCTGCGGGTTTATGAAACGGCGCTTTCCGGGGCGGGTCAGTTGCTGGCGTCCGGTGTCGTTTCACTGGCCATTGCCAGCCAGTTACCGAAAGAAACCGTGGCTGAACCTTTGCTCGATCTGGAATTACGTTGCGTCTGTGCCCCCGATTTCGCTTTTGCTCAAGCACAGCAGATGACTCAGTCGGAACTGAAAGCACATCGGCAGGTGGTGATCCGGGATTCTGGTCAGCAAAATACGGACAGTGGTTGGTTGGGTTCGCATCAGCGGCTGACGGTGAGCAGTCTTGATGCGGCGATTGCAGCGGTTCGGCGCGGTTTGGGATTTGGCTGGCTGCCACAACATGCGGTGGCTGAACCCTGCCAACGGGGGGAGTTGGTGCTGGTTGATTTGTCCCATGGACAAAACCGGCGGGTGAGCCTGAAATTAGGAATGAACCCGGAACTGGCTCATATCGGTGAAATCAGCACTTTGTTTGAGCTGTTCCACAGCCTGAGTATGGCTTCGAATGCTGTGGCATCGCTGGAAGCGGAGTGAATCGCTTTTTTATTGTCTTAATAGTCAAGAACGCATAGAAATCAGACAATAAGTTATGCACTATGGAGGGATGAGAGACTAAGGAAAGTTGATATGCATCTTCAGGATTTAAAACACCACACCGAGTCGGCATCACTGTCTATCGAGAGCTGGCACATTGAACCGGGCCAGCACTGGGGGATATTTTCCACCCACAGTCATGCCGCCTCGCTGCTGGTCAGAATTTTCAGTGGCGAACTGGCTCCGGAACAAGGTCAGATTCATGGTCTGCCGCCAGCAATTGCCTGTATCTCATTGCATGAACAGCAACGGCTGCTTGATCTGGAGCTGGACAAAGACGAGACCGATTTTACCGACAGCATAGACTACGGCACGACGGTCGAAGCGCTGGTGCTGGAAGCCGGGTGCAGTCCAGCGGAGCTGGATGCATTGCTGGCAAAGACGGATCTCACCAGGCTCAGGCAGCGGGGATTTCGCCAGTTATCGACCGGTGAGACCCGCAGGGTGATGCTGGCTCGCGCGCTGGCGACTCAGCCTGCGTTGCTGATTTTAGATGAGCCCTATGCCGGACTGGATATTGAGCATCGTCAGGCTTTATCGCTGTTGTTGAATGAGCTGTCGCAACGTATGCAGCTACTGATAGTGACATCCCGGGAAGATGAGCTGCCGCCTTTTATCAGCCATGTCGCTTTGTTTGACGAGAAGCAACTGTCGCAGGTGCTCAGCCGTGAAGCGTGGCTGTCGCACCCTGTCATGGCACAGATGAAAGCCTTGTCCGAGCAAAAAAGTGACGCCATGCTGGCCTTATTACAAGCTCACCAGGCGGAGCATGATTACCCCAATCCCCTGGTCTCAATGCGAAATGTCAAAGTGGAATACGTGGGAGCCAGGATCTTTTCCGGGGTCAACTGGCAGATAGAGCAAGGCCAGCACTGGCAGGTCCGTGGCCCGAACGGGTGCGGGAAAAGTACTTTGCTGGGGCTGGTGCTGGGCGATCATCCGCAGTGTTACAGCAACGATGTAACCGTGCTGGGTATGAAGCGCGGCAGTGGCGAGACTATCTGGGACGTCAAAAAGCATATCGGCGTGGTTTCTTCGGCCTTGCACCTGCAATACCGCGTCGGCTGCCCGGCGCTGGACGTGCTGATGTCGGGGTTTTACGACTCCATCGGCTTATATCAGCAGCCGAGCAAGCGCGAAGTCAAGCTGGCCCGTGAATGGCTTGCGCTGCTTGAAATGGCGGAGTTTGAAAAAGTCAGTTTTCGGGAGCTGGATTATGGCCAGCAAAGATTGCTGCTGATTGGCCGAGCCCTGATCAAACAACCTGCGTTGCTGATATTGGACGAACCGTATCAGGGGCTGGATTATCTCAATCGCAAGCTGGTGTATCAGGCTTTAAACCGCATTGCGTCAGCGAAGATCAGCCAGTTGCTTTACGTGACGCACCATGAAGAGGACGCGTTAGACGCGATTGAGCATTTTGTGGATTTTGTCGCCGATCCCGACGGGGGCTACGGCGTGAAAATCTACGCCACCGCATAACCGTGAGAGGCCGAGCCCTAACATGCTGGGTTCGGCAGGAAAATTACTCAAAAAGCTGTACATGTTTTATTGTTGAATAAAATCAGCATCTTATGCTTGAATTATTTACTTTTTTATCCAGATGACTGTGATTGAGCAGCAAAACGCTGACTGTGAGGCAAAAAGCCGTACCAGGAGGGTGTTGTGCACATTTTGTTAGCGATGAGCCGTCGTTAACAGTGACTGGGTTCACCGGGAAAAAAGCCAGAAAAGCTGTACAGTGAATTAAATTATTTAAAATCAAACATTTAGTTTCTTTTTGTGTGACATCAATTAGCAGGCTCTAATGTAGCGCATAAAAAAGCTGTTTGATGAGCGAAAAGCTGTTCATCCTGGTAATTTTGTCTGCTGCGAGTGGATGACACGCTTCTGGGAGGTTGGCTGTGACAGTCCGGCGAAGCCCCGCCGCGGATGAAAAAAGCAGCACCAGCGTCATCAGGAAAATAGCTGGAAAAGCTGTACATGAAATAAATCTGTTTACTATCAGTGCGTTGCTTGTGTTTTCAGGCCGGTATTGCAGAGGGGGCTAAAAGCGGGAAGGTTAAAGGTGGCTTTATTGAAAAATCCTGTACGCAATGCCTCTGGGTGTCAGAGGCAGCGTGTCGTGATAATCTGTCTTATTGCTGCTGGTGACGGCGCTTTTTACCCGCGTGCTTTTCGATGTACTCAATGATCATGCCGGCAATGTCTTTGCCTGTGGCATGCTCAATCCCTTCCAGGCCTGGCGATGAGTTCACTTCCATGATCAGCGGCCCGCGGTTGGAGCGCAGCAAATCAACACCTGCCACATTCAGCCCCATGGCCTTTGCTGCCGCGACGGCGGTGCGGCGCTCTTCCGGGGTAATGCGCACTAACGAGGCACTGCCGCCGCGATGCAGGTTAGAGCGGAATTCCCCCTCGGCGGCCTGACGCTTCATCGAGGCGATCACTTTATCCCCCAGTACGAAGCAGCGGATATCGGCACCGCCGGCTTCAGCGATGTATTCCTGAATCATGATGTTGGCTTTCAGGCCCATGAAAGCTTCAATCACGCTTTCAGCGGCTTTCTGGGTTTCAGCCAGGACCACACCGATGCCTTGGGTGCCTTCCAGCAGCTTGATCACCACAGGTGTCCCGCCGACCATTTTGATCAGATCTTTGACATCGTCCGGCTTACTGGCAAACCCGGTGATCGGCATGCCGACGCCTTTGCGGCTCAGCAGTTGCAGCGAGCGCAGTTTGTCTCGGGAGCGCGAAATAGCAATCGACTGATTGATGGAAAAGACATTCATCATTTCAAACTGACGCAGTACGGAACAACCATAAAACGTAATGTCCGCCCCGATACGCGGAATAATGGCATCAATGCCGACCAGATCGTGCCCTTCAAAGTGAATGGACGGCTGCACCGAATTGATATTCATGTAGCAGCGCAGGGCGTTAATGACCATGGCTTCATGGCCCCGTTGTTCACAGGCTTCGCGCAGGCGTCGGGTGGAATACAGGTTTGCGTTCTGGGACAAAATGCCAATTTTCATCGTGTTCTCGTCAAAAAGCTGGAGGGATCCGAGCGGATGGGCTGGCAACCTTAGAATTTCTGCTCGGTAAAACGGACGCAGAATATGCCCTGAAAGTGACCAAGAATCGAGAGGTTGGACCATGATCTCTTTTAATGGTGACGAGAAGAAAATTTACTCAATATCGGGAAGGCAGACGATCTGCGGGCTGGCAAGGTCCCCTGAGACCAAGGGGGAGCGGTCTCAGGGGAGCGCTGAATTATTTCAGCACTTTCGGGTTTGATGTGCCCCACAGGGTATAGAGTTCAGACAGAATGCGATCTGAGCGCTCTTCCGTTTCGCCGATGGTGATTTCGTCGCGGCCCTGACGGCCGAACAGCACCACTTCCTCGCCAGGTTTCACGCCTTTGATATCTGTGATATCGACCATAGTGGTGTTCATCGAGGTTGAACCCAGCACTTTGGCGCGCTGGCCCTTGATCAGCACTTCACCGACACGGCTCAGCGAGCGAGGGAAAGCATCAGAGTAACCAATGGGCAGGTTGGCCAGCACAGAATCGCGCGTCAGGGTTTCTGTCTTGCTGTAGCCGATGGTTGAGCCTGCCGGCAGGCGGTGAACGGATGCGACCTGAGTTTTGAACGACACAATGCGCTTGTATTCCGGGAATGCTGGTGTGGTGTCGCCGTACAGGGCGCCGCCGGTACGCACCATGTCGAGCTGGGCTTCCGGCACCATCAGGGTGGTGAAAGAGTTGGCCACGTGCAGCAGCACCTCATCCCGTTCCAGATCCGTGTGCTTGATGATCCACTGACTGTCCTGCTTGAACTGCTCCAGTCCGGCGCGGATTTCAGCCAGATCTTCGGTCGGGAAGTGGGTCATGATACCGACCACCTGCAGGTGTTTGGTATTCACTATCTTTCTGGCTTCTTTTTTGCCGTTCTGACTGCGCATTTCCAGGCCGTTACGTCCCATGCTGGCCGAGTTTAGCGCCAGATGCACCGGGATCACTGTGCCGTGCTGGCGCGCAATGCGGGCGATGATTTTGGCCTGCTGTTTGGTGCCGATTAACTCTTCAAGCTGAAGGTCAACGGCGCTTTCAATCTCAGAAGGCGTTGCAGCACGCAGACGCATCAGGCGACCGTTGAAGCCCAGCTCACGGACCAGACGGGCTTCCGCGTTGCTGGTAATACCCACACAAGGAATGCCGCTTTGCATCACTGAAGGCAGCAGGTTGGCAATGCCGTTGCCGTAGGCATCGGCTTTCATCACGGCACAGATGGCAGTGTTGCTGCCCACATGGTTTTGCAGGTGCGCAATGTTTGACTCAAAGGCGGCCTTGTCGACTTCCACCCAGGCATTGGCTGTCTGAACCTCTTCCAGGGTGCTCGCCTGCGCAATGCCCGGCAGCATTGGTGCAGCCGTGGCCTGCATAGAAGCGGAAGTGGTTCCCATCATGGCAAGGGCAATCAGTGAGTATGTAAATTTCTTCATTGTAAGTCTCTGTTATTATTAAAAATTACAGGGTAAATTGATTGACGACCTGATGCAGCGCATTGGCGCGGCGTTTGAGTTCGTCAACCCCCTGTTGAGCTTCCAGGGTGGACAGGCGGTTTTCTTCCGCGCTGTCACTCAGAGAAGCGACGTTGCGAGACAGATGATCTGAGGCGTGAGCCTGCTCCTTGACCGAACCGGCGATTTCTTCCATGCCGGAACTGACCGCTGAGATTTCCTGGTTAAAGGAACTGAGGGATGCGTTGGCCTGATCGGCGTGCTGCACACTGCTGTCGACCCGATCGACGGCGTGTTGCATGGTTTGGGTGGTGTCGCTGGTGTCAGTCTGAATCGAACGGATCATAGAACTGATTTCCACCGTGGCCTTGGCGGTACGTTCAGACAACTGGCGGACTTCATCGGCGACCACAGCAAAGCCGCGGCCCTGCGCACCGGCGCGAGCAGCTTCAATCGCAGCATTGAGCGCGAGCAGGTTGGTTTGATCGGCGATGTCTTTAATGACTTCGACAATGGAGTTGATTTCACTGGCACGGTTGTCAAGCTGCTGCAGTTTGTCGGCCACGGTATTGGTTTCCAGCTGGACAGACTGCATGCCGCGTACGGCGTTATCGATGGCCTCGACTGTGTTTTGGGTCAGCAGTTCGAACTGGCCCATTTGCTGGTTAGCATTATCGACAATTTCAGTGATGCTCTGTGCGCTGGCCGCCAGCTCTTCAATCGCAGTGGCACTGCTGCCGACATGCTCTGACTGGGTCATGGAGCGGTCGGTCACGGCGCGGATCAGGGTGTCGAGCTGGGCGCTGGTGGCTGCCACACTGTCGGAGGATTGCTGCACTTCCAGCATCCGCTGGCGCAGGGCGGCCATAAAGATATTGAAGGAGTCGGACATTTCGCCGATTTCGTCCTGGCTGCGGACAGTCACGCGCTGGTTCAGATCCCAGTTGCCGTTTGCCAGTGAGCGCAGCACTTGATTGAGGCCATTGACCGGGGTGACGATCAGATTGGCAATCATGCGGGCGGCGATGACGGTCAGCACCAGGAATACAGCCGCGATAAAGAAGGTTTTCTTCAGTGCTTCGGTTTTGACTTCTTCAATGTCTGTCAGCTTGACATCAATGCCGATGACATGGAGATCGCCGTTATCGCCGCGAAAAGGCACGAAAATTGAGCGGTACATGCCGTATTCACCTTGATAACTCTGATACTGGGTTTGCTCGGTACGGAAGGCTTCGTACAGCATCTCCGGCACTTTCAGATATTGCTCAAGATACCAGTTTTTATAGCGGCCGCTTTTCCACTCATTTTCATCCCGGTTGATATAGGTGTAGTACACCTGACCACCGCGACGCACGGTGGCATAGGCCCATTCCAGTTTGGCGCCTTGGGTGAAGTGGGTCAGGTGGGCTGAAATGTCGTCGTACAGAGCATCATCCCGGCCGGCCTCATCATTGGGCAGATCGCCGATGAGCTGTTCCACGGCCTGAGCGGCGGTATTCAGCTCGGTATCAATGCTGCTCATCGCTGCATTGACCAGGGTGTGATACGAAATCGCAGACAGCGCCGCGATGATAATAAGCGCGATGGCTGTGAACAGCATCGACAGCTTGGTTTTCAGATTCCAATTGGCAGTCATGACTTTTTCCGAATGCGAGTGAGTGATATGAATCACAAAAAGATGCAATACGAGAGTATTCGGCGGCCAGTCTAATGACATTATTAACACTTTCAAATGCTAATAAGTGATTAATTTTATTTGTTTTTATTTTGTATGGTTAATATTTTTCAGTTGTATGTGCTATTGATCGTGATGTGAATAAAAGGTTGTACTTTTTCGGCGGGGCGTCCCTGTTGACACAGGGACTTGAGGGAGCATCAGGGCGAAACCTGACCGGTCAGGGGCAAAGCGCAGCGATCGATCGCCGGGCGTTATTCTAAATGCAGATCCAACGGGGTTTTGCTGGCACGTCCGCCAATCTCTCGGGTCAGTTTCGGCACTAAATAACCGGACACATTTGCGATCAGGCCGGCCATCAACTCGCGGGCTTCGTCATCGCTCACCATGAAATGGGCCGCCCCCTGTACTTTATCCAGCACATGCAGGTAATAAGGCAGGATCCCGGCATCAAACAGAGCCTCGCTCAGATTGACCAGCGCGTTAACCGAGTCGTTCACCCCCCGCAGTAACACGCCCTGATTGAGCAAAGTGACGCCGGCGTCGCGCAGCGGTGCCAGTGCGGCGCTCAGTTCGTGGTTGATTTCATTGCCGTGGTTGATATGAGTGACCAGCACGACCTGGAGCCGGGTTTGCTGCAGCAGCAGGCGCAACTCGGGCGTGATCCGGGCCGGGATCACCACAGGCAGACGGGTATGGATCCGCAGTCGTTTGATATGCCCGATGGCGGCAATACCGTCCACTAACCAGCGCAGTTCACTGTCTTTGGCCATCAGCGGATCGCCGCCGGACAGGATCACTTCATTCAGTTCCGGGTGCGCGGCGATGTAATCGAGCGCCTGCTGCCACTGGCGCTTGTTGCCCGGATTGTCCTGATAGGGAAAATGGCGGCGGAAACAGTAGCGGCAGTTAATGGCACAGCCGCCTTTGACGATCAGCAGCACCCGGTTGCGGTATTTGTGCAACAGGCCGGGCAGGGTGTTATTTTGCTCTGCCAGCGGATCGTGCGAAAAGCCTTCATGCACCTCAAATTCTTCGGCCAGCGGTAAGACCTGACGCAATAAAGGATCATGCGGGTTGCCTATTTCCATTCTGTCAACGAAGCTTCTTGGGACACGCTGCGCAAACAGCTTTCTGGCTGCCAGCCCGTTTTGCCAGGGGGCAGGGTCAATCTCCAGCCGGTGAAGCAGTTCAAGCGGATCCGAGATCGCATCGGCTAATTGTTCGAGCCAGTTTTGCTCAACAGTCGCGACGTTTCGGGTTATGATGTGCGGCATGAAAAATAACTCGAAGATGTTAAGAGGAAAAAAATGGCGTCTTTCAGCACTAATGAATTCCGCGGCGGAATGAAAATTATGCTCGATAATGAACCCTGTGTCATTATCGAAAACGAATTTGTAAAGCCAGGCAAAGGCCAGGCGTTTAACCGGGTTAAAATCCGCAAACTGCTGTCTGGTAAGGTTCTGGAAAAAACCTTCAAATCCGGCGATTCTGTAGAAGCTGCAGACGTTGTCGATATTGAACTGGATTACCTGTACAACGACGGTGAATTCTACCACTTCATGAACAATGAAACCTTTGAGCAAATCGCGGCTGATGTGAAGGCAGTGGGCGACAATGCGAAATGGCTGGTCGAAAACAACACTTGTACGCTGACTCTGTGGAACGGCAACCCGATTGCTGTGACGCCACCGAACTTTGTTGAGCTGGAAGTGGTTGAGACGGATCCGGGCCTGAAAGGCGATACTCAGGGCACAGGCGGTAAACCTGCGACTCTGTCTACCGGTGCTGTGGTTCGTGTGCCACTGTTCATTCAAATCGGTGAAGTGCTCAAGGTTGATACCCGTTCTGCGGAATACGTCAGCCGCGTGAAGTAATTCCTTCGTGTGAGCAGACAAGGGCCGCATGATGCGGCCTTTGTTGTTTTCATGCCCCGTTTTGGCTTCACCCCTTTCGACTCAGATGAAAAAGACTCTTCTATGACAATGCATTGGCAACCCACGGCGGATCTGGCAAACCTGCGCCAGCGGGCCGCAATTCTGGCGTCTGTGCGTGAATTTTTCGCACATCGCGGTGTAATGGAGGTAGATACCCCGGCGATGAGCCAGGCCACGGTCACCGACATTCACCTGCATACCTTCCAGACGGAATTTGTCGGCCCCGGCTTTGCCCACGGGCAGACGCTCTATCTGATGACCAGCCCTGAATTTCACATGAAGCGTCTGTTGTCGGCGGGCAGTGGCCCGATCTATCAGATTGGTAAGGCTTTTCGCAACGAAGAGTCCGGCCGTTACCACAACCCGGAATTTACCATGCTGGAGTGGTACCGTCCCGGGTTTGACCACCATGCGCTGATGGATGAAATGGATGCCCTGCTGCAACTGGTACTGCGGTGTACTGCTGCCGAACGGATGAGTTATCAGCAGGCCTTTTTACAGGTGCTGAAGGTCTGTCCGCTGACCGCCTCGATGGCCGAGTTGAAGCAAGCAGCGCTGCCGCTGAACCTCGGCGAGGTGGCGGCGAATGAAACCGACAGAGACACCCTGCTGCAACTGATGTTCAGCATGGGGGTAGAGCCGGCAATTGGCCAGCAGGTGCCGGCCTTTGTGTATGATTTTCCGGCCTCACAAGCGGCACTGGCGCGGATCAGCCCGTCTGATCACCGGGTTGCTGAACGCTTTGAGGTGTATTTTCAAGGCATTGAGCTGGCCAACGGTTTTCACGAACTGGCCGACGGCGATGAACAGCTCGCTCGCTTTGAAGCCGACAATGCCAAGCGGGGGGCGATGGGGCTGCCGGCACAGCCGATCGATTTGCATCTGGTTGCCGCGCTCAAGGCTGGCTTTCCCGATTGTGCCGGCGTAGCGCTGGGGATTGATCGTCTGGTGATGCTGGCCCTGGGGCAAACCCACATCGCGGCAGTGACCGCCTTTCCGGTCACAATCGCCTGACCGACGATCGGGCAGCCCGGCCTCAGAGACTGAGTATGAAGCTGGTACCGACGACGGCCAGCAATGCGCCCAGCCAGGCGGCGCCTGGCGGTCGGTGCCGGGTGTAGATCCACAGCAGCGGCAAAATCATGATCGGGGTGGTGGAAGATAACAGCGCCACCATCCCGACATCACCGTGCTGCAGGGCAAACAGAATCAGCGTCATCCCGACGGCCATGGCCAGAAAGCCGTTCAGGGCCACCATCCCAAAGATCGACAAGTTGATCGGCTGCAGCGGTTTGGCAATTTTGGCGCCACTGAGGCGCAGTACACTGTGAGCGCCGAATGCCGTGGCCATGCGCATCGCCGAAGCGGCGACCGGGTCCAGTGTGGTTTGCATCGCGGGTTTCGCGATAATTGCGCCCAGCGACTGACACAGTGCCGCCGTCAGGCCCAGTACCACAGCAATCGCTAAACTGCCGGTGATGGCTTCGATTTGATGCTTCTGGCTTTTCTGGCCGAAGAGAATGGCCGTCACCACACCGGCAAACACCAGCAGCGCCCCGACCAGTTTCCAGCCCAGTAAGGTTTCATCAAACAGCCAGATGCCAAGCAGCGCCGAGAAGACCGCATGGCAGGAGAACAACAGGCCGCCCCGGCGCGGGCCAATCCGGTTGAAGCAGGCAAACAGCGCAGTATCACCGATAAAAATACCAATCAGTCCGGACAGTGCCATCACCAACGCCAGATCCAGGGTCATACTGGCCCAGCCACCATTGATGAGTGCCATAGCGGACAGCATCACAGTGACGCAAGCCATGCGCCAGCGGCTGTAGGCAAAGGCGCCGAGATGGCGTGAAGGTGTGACGGAGATTAAACTGCTGACAGCCCACAACAGAGCGGCGGCCAGCGCCAGCCATTCGTAACCCATGGATATCCTTATTCGAAAGCACTGCGAGGCAGTTTGTGATGCTGAATGGTGGCCTATCATGCAGTAAAGCGGCAGAAAATGGTACGGATTGATCAGCAGAAAAACGGACACGGCCAGCCTGTTCGGGCTGACCGTGCGGGAATGGCGGGGTTAAATCTTAAAGCGTGAGGCGTCGTCGCGCATCGCTTTGGCGGCCTGATTCATACCCTGGGCGCTTTGGCTGACGTCCTGCGTCTGGATGGCCAGATGATCAGAGACATCGCGGATCGCCTGGGTGTTGCGGCTGATATCTTCACTCACCGCACGCTGCTCTTCTGCCGCGCTGGCAATTTGGGTGGCCATCTCAGAAATCTCGGCGATGGACTGGGTGATCTGGCTCAGGCTGTCGCTGGCGGCCTGGGCGTAATCCACACTTTGCCCGGCCAGCTCTGTGCTGGCGCCCATGCTGTTGACGGCCTGGCGGGTATTGCCCTGCAGCGTGTCAATCATGGCCCGGATTTCCTCGGTTGAGTCGTGGGTACGCTGGCTCAAGACCCGAACTTCATCGGCCACCACGGCAAACCCGCGGCCTTGCTCGCCGGCCCGGGCGGCTTCAATCGCGGCATTGAGCGCCAGCAGGTTGGTCTGTTCGGCAATCCCCTGAATGGTGGCCAGAATATGGTTGATGTTCTGCGCATTGGCTTCCAGTGTCTGGATGACAGTGGCGGCATCCTGGATCTGATTGGCCAGCGACATGATGGCTTCGCGGTTCTGGCTGATCACCGTCTGGCCCTGATCGCACGCATGGGTCGAGGACTGGGCTGCCGAGGCGGTCAGTTCAGCATGGCTCGCCACTTCGGCAGCGGTGGCCGACATCTGGTGGATGGCGGTGGCAATCTGGTTGATTTCGTTCTGCTGACCGTGCACCCGCTCTGAAGCCTGACTGGCCTGCTGAAATGATTGTTCGGCCTGCTCACCCAGGGTGTGTGAGCGGGAGACGATGCCTTTGATCATCTGCTGTAACTGGCTGAGGAATAGGTTCATGTTCTCTGCCAGTTCGCCAACTTCATCCATGCGCTGGATGGCAATGCGCTGGGTCAGATCGCCATTGCCTTGGGTCAGCGCGTGCACTGAGCGATTGAGTTCACTGAGCGATTGAGTTCACTGAGCGGACGCAGCAGGCTGTTAATGATCCAGCCGGCCAGCAGTGCGATGACCACATACATGAGCACCGAGGCGATCAGGGTAAAGGACAGGGTTTTCCCGATGGCGGCATAGGCCAGATCTTTATCCTCAATGATCCCCACCGACCAGTCGGTACCGGCAATCGGCGAGACAAAGAGCAGCTTGTCTTTGCCTTCCTGATCAAAATGAAACTCTGCCACCTGCTGGCTGTCGGTCACATTGCGGATAAAGCTGGCGGAGAGATCATGATCTAACTGGGTTAATGGCTGACGGCTCAGCGAAGTATCCTGATAAGCAACCAGGGTATTGTTGCCGTCAATCAGAAAAGCGCTGCCCGCGTTGTCCAGCGTCAGGCTGAGGATTTTGTCGATAATGTGGGTGACGGTCAGGTCGGCAGCCAGGACACCGCGGCGTTCACCGTTGAATGAACGGGCAAAGCTCACCACCAGGCTGCCATCAAAATCCTGATAGGGTTCAGTCAGAATCAGCTGACTGGACTTGCTCGCGTCCTGATACCAGGGGCGGGTGCGGGGATCGTAGTCCGCGGGCCAGTCTTCCGTTTTATCGCCGTAGGCAATGCTGCCATCGCTGAAACCAGCATAAACAGACAGAAAATTGCCGGCGCGTTTGGTCAGCAGTAATTCTCTGTCGATATTATTATCGGCTGCAATCAGCGGCAGGTTGGCTAAGACCATATCGCGACGGGCACCCAGCCAGTCAGCAATGTAATCGCTGGTGGCTGCGCCGGCGGCACGCATCTGCGCATTGACTTCATGGGTGGTTTCGGTGCGAAGCTGAGTGACCGAAATGCCAGCCTGAATCGCACTGACGGTAGCGATGATGGCTGCAATGGCCACCTGGATTTTCATTTTTATCGTGAATTTCATACTGCAATCCCGAGTTCATTCCCTGACTTTCTTTTACTGTGAAAAGAATGGGCAGAAGTAAATAGTGAGTCACTCGGAATTATCAGCGAATCTGATGTTTGCTTGATGCCTAATTGTGCAGTCCATTGTTAGGATGTGATCATGATGCCAGAATTATGCTCTTTCTGGGTTGAGTTACACGGATAAAGCCATTAATGCTGCCAGGTACAGGACCGACAGGCCACTGAGGCCGACCAGCACCCCGACTTTCATCATGTCCCGACTGTCAATCAGGCCGGTGGAGTAGGCCAGGGAATTGGGCGGGGTGGAAACGGGCAGCACCATGCCTAACGAAGCAGAGAAAGCCAGCATGATCAGCATGGCCGTCAATCCTCCCGCCCCGGCCAGCGAAGGGACCGAGGTGGCAATCGCAGCCCCAATGGGCATCAGCAGGTTGGCAGTTGCTGTATTCGACATAAAATTGGCCATCAGCCAGCACAATCCCGAGAGCAGGATCAGGATCAGCAGAGACGGCAGGCTGGCATAGTCAATCGCATGGGCCAGCTGTCCGGCCAGCCCGGTCTGATCCAGTGCCATGCCAATGGCGATCCCGCCAGCCACCAGCCAGAGCACATCCCAGTTGAAGAGTTTGAGCTCTTCTTTGCCGATGATCCCTGTCAGCGCGAAGACTGTCAGCGGGAGCAGGGCGACAACATAGGCATTCATGCCGTGCCAGGCCGTTGTCAGCCAGAGCACAATGGTCAGTCCGAACGTCAGATAGACCACCCAGGCTTGCCAGCTGCGCTGAAACTGCCCTTCAAGATGCAACGCCAAGGTGTGATGCCGGGTGGGAAAAAGCCGTTGCAGAAGCCACCAGGCCAGTGCCAGCTGCACAATCACAAAGGGCAGTCCGAACGCCATCCAGCCGAGAAAACTGATGCTGTGCTCGTCGCTCAGATATTGTAAGGCAATGGCATTGGGCGGTGTGCCGATCGGGGTGGCAATCCCGCCTGTGTTGGCGGCAACCGGTATCGCCAGTACCAGTGCTTTGATGCTGTTGTCGTCTCTGGGCACTGTTGCCAGAACAGGAACCAGCAGTGCCAGCATCATGACAGTGGTGGCGGTATTGGACATAAACATCGAAAACACTGCAGTGATCAGCATCAGTCCCAGCATGATATAGCGTGGCTGTGAGCCAAAAGGGCTTAACAGCACACGCGCCAGATTGGTGTCCAGCCGATACTTGGCGGCGGCAATCGCCAGGGCAAAGCCACCGAGAAACAGCATGATGATCGGCGAAGCAAAGGCGTGGAAAATATCGGTGTAGGCAATGAACTGACCCAGCGGGGTGGCGTCTGCCGGCTGACGAAACAACAGCAGGCTCTGATCGGAGAGCATAACAAGCTCCAGCACGATGATCAGCAGGGATGTTGCATAGACAGGCACGGGCTCTAATATCCAGAGCAGAGCTGCCATCACGAAAATGGCCAGTAACCTGTGCTGCACCAGCGTCAGCTCACCCAGTGGCAGCGAGGGCGTCGGGACCTGCAGCAGGGCAAAAGGCAGGCCAAAGGCAATCAGTAATTTCAGCAGTAGCGATAGCGATGCTTGCATGTCCGGTGCTCTGTATAAAAAAGGGCACGGACAGCATAGCATTCTCAATGAGATGCATATGGTGGGTGAGATCAAAATACCGCATCAAAAAAGGGACGAATCCGTCCCTTTTTTGTTAATCAGCGTTCGCGGTGTGGTTAAGCGTCGCTGTCGTCTGTCACCGGCTCAGCCACTGACGATGCAGTCAGACGGGCATAAGCCTCACCCATCCGGGTCGCCACATTGGGTGCCAGATTGTCGGCAAAGGTCACCATCTCTTTCGGGAACAGGTTGATCACGGTTGAGCCCAGTTTGAAACGGCCCATTTCTTCGCCTTTCTTCAGGGTGATGGCCTGATTACCTTCGGCCGGATAATCCCAGCGGCGAACCACAGGGCCGCGTGGCGGTGCAATCGTACCGGCCCAAACAGTTTCGATGCTACCAACAATCGTGGCTCCCACCAGGACCTGAGCAACCGGACCGAAGTCGGTATCAAAGATACAGACCACGCGCTCATTACGGGCAAACAGGTTGGGCACATTTTCCGCGGTCAGCGGATTGACCGAAAACAGATCGCCCGGTACATAGATCATCTGGCGCAGGGTGCCGTCACATGGCATGTGGACGCGGTGATAATCCCGCGGAGACAAATACAGGGTGGCGAAACTCCCGTCCGCAAATTCTTCTGCCAGCGCCTGATCGCCGCCCAGCAGTTCAACGGCGTCGTAGTAATGGCCCTTGGCCTGAATCAGCTGGCCTTTTTCAATCGGGCCCAGTTGGCTGACACAGGCATCGGCCGGATGACAGAATACGTCGGCTTCGTCGTTCAGCGGACGGGCATCCTCTTTGAGTTCACGCACAAAGAAATCGTTGAAAGTGGCGAAAGACGCCGGGTCTTCGTGACGGGCTTCTGCCATATCCACTTTATAGCGGTTGATAAACCAGCGGATCACCGCTGTGGTGACAAAGCCCCCTTTCAGGTCGGCAAGTTTACCGGCCAGACGTGTCAGGGCATGTTTGGGCGCGCAGTATTGCAGGCCAATTTTCAGATTATCGCTCACAATAAGATTCCGATTTCTCTATAAATCAATAACTTGGTTCTTCGCCATCAGTAGCGCTGACCCGGGCTGCGGATTCTACCTGATTTCAGTGATGAAGTCAGGAGAGCGCACGCGAAGAGGGAGCCAGCTCGCAGTTGATGACGCAGAGCCGATTAATTTTGTTTATTCCGGGAAAACTGACGGTTCGCAACGTTCTCCGACATGCTTTCAATGATTTTATGGTAACTGTCGAAGCGTTCCTGACTAATTTTTCCGTCTTGTAATGCTTCGCGCAGTAAGCAACCCGGATCGTCTTTGTGTTTACAGTCGCGGAATTTACAGCCGCCCAGATAACGGCGAAATTCGACGAAAGCGTTCGTCACTTGTTCAGGCTCCAGGTGCCACAGTCCGAATTCGCGAACCCCGGGTGAATCGATCAGATCTCCGCCTTCAGCAAAGTGATACAGACGTGCGGCTGTGGTGGTGTGCTGGCCTAATCCCGAGTTCTCTGACACATCGCCGATCTCGGCTTCCACTTCCGGCATCAGGGCATTGACCAGGCTGGATTTCCCCACCCCGGATTGACCGGCAAAGATGTTGACGTGATCTTTCAGATCCGCTTTCAGTGCCGCTAAGCCTTCTCCTGTCATGGTGCTGACGTAACGCACCTCATAGCCGATCGCTTGATACAGCGACAGGGTGCGCTCGACCTGCTGACGGGTGTCGTCATCGAGCAAATCGACTTTGTTCAGCACAATCAGCGGCTTGATTTCCACTGTCTCGGCAGCCACCAGATAGCGGTCGATAATGTTCAGCGACAACTCAGGCAGCACGGAAGAGACGATGATGATGCGGTTCACATTCGCCGCCACCGGCTTCACCCCATCGTAGTAATCCGGGCGGGTCAGCACCGAAGTTCGTTCATGGACTGCCTCGACCACACCGGCGATGCCCTGAAGGGCTTCAACACCGGGCCGCCAGACAACGCGATCTCCAGAAACCAGGCTCTGAATACTGCGACGCAGGTTACAGCGGTGGATGGTGCCTGTTTCCGGATCTTCAATATCGGCATGCTGGCCGAATCGGGTGATCACCAAGCCTTCACGGGCATTCTCCAGCAGGGCTTCATCCCATTGGATATCTTCCATGCCCTTCGTCAGGCGCTTATTTTGGTTAGAGCGGACACGTCGGCTCTGACCTTTAGTTAACTTTTTCTTTTTTGCCACAAGAATATCGTTCTGTTTGGTTGGCTTTCATTTCAGGCTAAGTATGATACATGCTTTAGTCATCAAATAGGCAAATTCCAATGACAATCAGCGATCAGAACCTGATTTGGATCGATCTGGAAATGACAGGTCTGGATCCCGATACACACAAAATCATTGAAATTGCGACCATAGTGACCGATGCCCAGCTCAACATTCTGGCTGAGGGGCCGGTACTGGCCATTCATCAGCCACCTGCGGAACTGGCCAAGATGGATGACTGGTGCACCAATACTCATACCCATAGTGGTCTGGTTGCCCGGGTGCAGCAAAGTCAGGTGGATGAGGAGGAAGCGGTGCGTCAGACCATCGCATTTCTCGAACAATGGGTGCCCAAAGGCGCTTCGCCGATTTGCGGTAACAGCATAGGTCAGGATCGTCGCTTCCTGTATAGGCACATGCCGGAATTAGAACAATACTTTCATTATCGGTATCTGGATGTCAGCACACTGAAAGAGCTGACTCGTCGCTGGAAGCCTGAGCTGCTGGACAACTTCCATAAGCAGGGCTCGCACCTGGCGCTGGATGATATTCGTGAATCGATTGCTGAACTGCGTTTCTATCGTGAGCAAATTTTTAAGATTTGATGCTTTAATGAACGCTTAAACGGAAAGGCGGAGATTTTTTTTCAGAACTATTGCATCCGCCTGTTTTCCTCGTATAATGCGCAGCCTCGAAAGGCAATAATGTTTTAGTTTGCTTTTCAGTATTTTCGGACGCGGGGTGGAGCAGCTTGGTAGCTCGTCGGGCTCATAACCCGAAGGTCGTCGGTTCAAATCCGGCCCCCGCAACCAACGAATTTACGACAGTTTGAGTTGATAAAGACTCAGGCATGTCCATGCGACACTAGCTCAGTTGGTAGAGCGCAACCTTGCCAAGGTTGAGGTCACGAGTTCGAACCTCGTGTGTCGCTCCAGATTCAAAGCTGTCATCGTGCTCAACGGTGAAACAATTCGGACGCGGGGTGGAGCAGCTTGGTAGCTCGTCGGGCTCATAACCCGAAGGTCGTCGGTTCAAATCCGGCCCCCGCAACCAACGAATTTTACGACAGTTTGAGTTGGTAAAGACTCAGGCATGTCCATGCGACACTAGCTCAGTTGGTAGAGCGCAACCTTGCCAAGGTTGAGGTCACGAGTTCGAACCTCGTGTGTCGCTCCAGATTCAAAGCTGTCATCGTGCTCAACGGTGAAACAATTCGGACGCGGGGTGGAGCAGCTTGGTAGCTCGTCGGGCTCATAACCCGAAGGTCGTTGGTTCAAATCCGGCCCCCGCAACCAAAGATTACAAGATGGCTTGATTACTATCAGGTTATCAAATGCGACACTAGCTCAGTTGGTAGAGCGCAACCTTGCCAAGGTTGAGGTCACGAGTTCGAACCTCGTGTGTCGCTCCAGCTTTCTTTGCTTGAAGAAAAGCGGTTGTCATCGTACCTGACGGTGAAACAATACGGACGCGGGGTGGAGCAGCTTGGTAGCTCGTCGGGCTCATAACCCGAAGGTCGTCGGTTCAAATCCGGCCCCCGCAACCAATTTTCTTTTTTAAGAAAATATGCGACACTAGCTCAGTTGGTAGAGCGCAACCTTGCCAAGGTTGAGGTCACGAGTTCGAACCTCGTGTGTCGCTCCAGATTCTTAGCTTGAAAAAGCGAGTTGTCATCGTACTCAACGGTGAAAATTGATGCGACACTAGCTCAGTTGGTAGAGCGCAACCTTGCCAAGGTTGAGGTCACGAGTTCGAACCTCGTGTGTCGCTCCAGATTCTTAGCTTGAAAGAGCGAGCTGTCATCGTGCTCAACGGTGAAACAAAATGCGACACTAGCTCAGTTGGTAGAGCGCAACCTTGCCAAGGTTGAGGTCACGAGTTCGAACCTCGTGTGTCGCTCCAGATTCTTAGCTTGAAAAAGCGAGTTGTCATCGTACTCAACGGTGAAAATTGATGCGACACTAGCTCAGTTGGTAGAGCGCAACCTTGCCAAGGTTGAGGTCACGCCAAGTTCCTTGAAGATCAGGAACCTCGTGTGTCGCTCCAGATTCTTAGCTTGAAAGAGCGAGCTGTCATCGTGCTCAACGGTGAAACAAAATGCGACACTCACTCAGTTGGTCAAGCGCAACCTTGCCAAGGTTGAGGTCACGCCAAGTTCCTTGAAGATCAGGAACCTCGTGTGTCGCTCCAGATTCTTAGCTTGAAAAAGCGAGCTGTCATCGTGCTCAACGGTGAAACAAAATGCGACACTCACTCAGTTGGTCAAGCGCAACCTTGCCAAGGTTGAGGTCACGCTGAGCTCCTTGAAGCGCAGGAATCTTGTGTGTTGCTCCAGTTTTCCTACTTGATAGGAAGATCACAGCTTAATACATTGAAAGCTGTAAAATCACAAACCATTACTGTGAAGTAATAGTCTTAGAGGTCAGAACTTTACCTCGCGAGGTTCTATCGGACAGTGTCCAGACCGCCTCAAGCTTACAGAAGTTTCAGTAAGCTGAAATCAACATCATCCCAAATCAGTGAAGACAGCCGAAAGGTTGTTTTTTTGTCTGAGAATAAGATGCTCTGTACTCCCATACTGAGAAGTATTGGCGACCATCAATGATGACAGTCAATGTTGTTTAGCCAATATGGGCTACACTACAGTCTTGTCTGCTCATCGAAACAGCTCCAAAGCACATGTGTGTTTATACGTCCGGGATGCTGTAATTCAAACTAAATTCTGTATTTGCATCATCTAATGCACAGAGTTATCCACATCATTTTATTTGTGGGTAAGTCGGTTGATTAGTTGTGCTGTCTGTCTGTGCATAACTCTGTGCATTTAAAAAATTATCCCCATTATCAACAGAAAATCAATCAAACAGCCTGCGTATAACGTATTGTTTTCCATGTGATTTATTGTGGTGGCCTCAAAGTTGTGAACAGGGTGATCATATAATGATCATGGTGAATAACATTCTTAAATCAAACAGCTTCAGCTTGTGCTTAATAACCAGTGTTCATAACCAAAATGGTGCAAATGAAATTGTTTTCCACATACAAAAAAGGCTGATCGGGATCGCGTTTTGTAGCCCGTGAATCACCCGCAAACGGAGGGGAAGCGCGGTGACTGGTTTCAGGCGTCCCGGGGAAGCCCTTTTTCGACGATGCGAATCAGTCGCTGGGTTTTATTGGTCACGACATCAACCCGCGCTTCATCCCGTCTGGCGATTTGACGACGGATTGACCAGTCAAGGTGTTCATCCAGCATACTGTCTAACCCTTTGCGTTCAATCAAAGCGTTAAGCAATTCAGGTGCGTAGGGCGCATTGCCAATGGCGACACTGAGATTGCGGAGCCATTTGAGATGGCCGATGCGTCGGATGGGGGAGCCTTCGGTGTTCTTCAAAAATGTGGCTTCGTCCCAGTGGAATAATGTCAGCAGATCCTGCTGATAGAGCTGAGGACGGCAGTGGTAATCCGGTTCATCCGTAATTGCCGATTGCCGGTTATAAGGACACACGAGTTGGCAGTCATCGCAGCCGTAAATCCGGTTCCCCATGGCTTCACGGAATTCTTCCGGGATAGGGCCATCCAGCTCTATGGTCAGGTAGGAAATACAACGACGCGCATCGACCACACCTTCAGCGACGATGGCCTGAGTCGGGCAACTGGTGATGCAGGCCACACACTTACCGCATTGATGATCAACGGGCTCATCTGTGGGCAAAGGCAAATCAATCAGCAACTCACCGAGAAAGAACCAGGAACCTGCGTCCTCACTTAAGATGAGGGAGTGTTTGCCCGTCCAGCCGAGTCCGGCTTTTTCCGCGAGCGGGCGCTCCAGAATCGGCGCAGAATCGACAAAAGGCCGGTAGCCAAAAGCACCGGCAACCTGTTCGATTCTCTGGCCCAGCTGTTTGAGGCGGTTACGGACCAGTTTATGATAATCCCGGCCGAGGGCATAACGGCTGATATAGGCTTTTTCCGGTTGTTTCAGGGTTTGAGCAAAGCCGGCTTCCGGTGGCAGGTAGTTCATCCTGACACTGATCACTCTCACCGTTCCGGGTAATAACTCAGCCGGTCGGGCCCGCATCATGCCATGACGCGCCATCCAGTCCATCTCGCCGTGGTAGCCGGCATCCAGCCAGCGCTGTAGCTGTGCCTCGTGCTTTGACAGATCAACATCGCAGATGCCGACATGCTGAAAACCCAGGTCTTTGCCCCATTGTTTGATGTCATTCGCAAGCTGTTGATAGTCGAGCATGATGTGGCTGCCGTCTGGTGGATGAATCGGGGGCCGGAGTGTAGCACAATTCACACAGTGAAAAATAATGGGCAATGGCGAAAAATACGGCACAGATTGTTGTGCCCTGAAATGCTTTTCGGCACTATTTTAAAGTATATGTCCAGTATGGTGTGCTTTGATAAGCAGACGCAGAGCGAAGGAATTCGTGCGACATGACAGATCAGGCGTTTCCCACATCCGCTTATCGGCCCGAGCAGGTTCGATTGGGTGAAAAGCAGGCTGCGCAACAGCTGGACTGGCCTATGTACCGGTTAATGGAAAATGCAGGCCTGGCAGTATTTGACTGCCTTCAGCATTACCATGATACGGCAAAACATGTGCTGGTCTGTTGCGGTGGTGGTAATAATGGCGGTGACGGTTATGTGGTTGCCCGTCTGGCGCATGAAGCCGGATTAAACGTCACCGTGTGGCAGTTGGGGGAAGCGTCCCGCTTGCAGGGTGATGCCGCACTGGCCCGGGATGCTTGGCTAGCATGCGGTGGCAAGATAGACACCCCAAAGGCACATATTGATCCCGCGGTTGATGTGATTGTTGATGCCATTCTGGGGACGGGCTTATCCGGTGCCGTGCGGGAGGATGCTGCCGCCCTGATAAAAACGCTGAACGCTTCCGGTAAACCTGTGATTGCTGTGGATATCCCGTCGGGTTTGTGCGCGGATACCGGCCAGACATTGGGGGCAACCGTGAAAGCCTGGCAGACGGTCACTTTTATTGGCATGAAAAGAGGATTGCTGACCGGTCAGGCCGCCCTATACAGGGGAGAGCTAAACTTTGCCGGGCTGGGGGTTGCCGAGGTGTTCGAGCAGCTGCAACCGGCCTGTGCCAGAGTCATTCAGCAAGATGATGTCGCCGCCATGCTGCCGCCGCGCTCGCGGACAGCCCATAAGGGCAGTTACGGCCGGGTGCTCTGTCTGGGCGGCGATCAGGGCATGGGCGGTGCGATCCGTCTGGCATCGGAAGCCTGTGCCAGAACCGGTGCAGGTCTGACGGCGGCCGTCACACATACTGACAATGTGCTGGCAATTCAGACCGCGCGTCCTGAGATAATGGCGCAAGGCTGGCAACCGGGCCGTGATCAAGCGAATCAACAGCTCAGCAGCCGGATTGGCTGGGCTGATGTCGTCGTCCTGGGGCCCGGCCTGGGCCAGAACATATGGGGCAGAGCGCTCTGGACCAGATACAGCGAGGCGCGACAGGATCTGTTATTGGTGCTGGATGCCGACGGATTGAACTTATTGGCGCAGACACCAGACTATAAAGAGAACCGAATTTTAACGCCTCACCCAGGTGAGGCTGCCCGATTACTCAATCTGACCGTCGCAGACATCGAAGCGGATCGCTTTGCGGCGGCGGAACAAATCCAGCAGCGTTATGGTGGTGTTGTGGTACTGAAAGGGGCTGGCACTGTGGTGTATGATGGCCGGCAGTATTATGTCTGCCTGGCCGGTAATCCTGGCATGGCGACAGGTGGCATGGGCGATGTATTAGCAGGACTGATTGGCGGACTGCTGGCACAAGGGCTGACGCTATCGCAAGCAGGCCGGGCGGGTGTGTGGATTCACAGCCGGGCGGCTGATCTGGCGGCAGAGTCAGGGGAACGCGGCTTGCTGGCCGGTGATCTCTTTGCGTATATTCGACAATTGATAAATCTAAGATAAAGATAACGACAACAATGCAGACATTGAATATTGTGTTGGCCGATGAAGCGGCAACGGTGGCCTTTGGCCAACAACTGGCTCTGGCCTGTGAGCGGCAGACGACGATTTACCTTCACGGTGATTTAGGTGCAGGGAAAACGACCTTTTGCCGGGGATTTATCCGCGCGCTGGGTCATCAGGGTAATGTAAAAAGCCCGACTTATACCCTCGTTGAACCTTATGAACTGCCGCCCTGGCAGGTTTACCATTTTGATCTTTATCGCCTGGCCGATCCGGAAGAGCTGGAATTTATGGGTATCCGTGACTATTTTACGCCGGATGCCATCTGCCTGGTGGAATGGCCGGAGAAAGGCACTGGACTGCTACCGGCGCCGGATCTGGATATTGAACTTCGCTACGTAGATCAGCACCGTCAGGTTGAAGTGACGGCGAACAACGGCTACGGGATGGCAGTGTTAAAGAAACTGGAGCAGAGTTGATTCAATGGGGTGGCGCAGAAGTTTTTCTTTGACGGTTTTTCTTGCCGGGATAGCGAGCGGCTCAGCTCTGGCCAATGAAGTAGAAGGGATTCGTGTCTGGCCAGCTCCGGATGAAACCCGGGTCGTGCTGGACATGGAGGAAGAGCCGACTTTTACCTATTTTACGCTGACTAAACCTGATCGTCTGGTGATTGATCTGAAGGATACGTCGTTGAAATCGTCGCTGCCGGTGGTGGTGAAAGACAGTGATGTCCTGACGAAAATTCGCAGCAGCAGCCCCCCGGAAACCGGGACAGCCCGTCTGGTGTTTGAAACCCGCGCCACCACATCCCCCAAGATTTTTAAACTACCACCGACGCCGGATGGTCATTACAGTCACCGCCTGGTGCTGGATCTACCGCACGCGGCTAAAACCGAAACGGTCAAATCGGCGGACACGGGCAGCAAGGCAACAGCGGTCGACAGTATCCATCTGCCTTACGGCAATGACGATATTATCGTGGCCATTGATGCCGGCCATGGTGGGGAAGATCCCGGCTCCATCGGCCCAAGCCGGAAGTATGAAAAAAATGTCACGCTGACCATTGCCCGTAAGGTGGCTGACCGGATTAATGCCACACCAGGCATGAAAGCGGTCATGACTCGTCGCGGGGATTACTTCGTCAATCTGAACAAACGCTCGGAAATTGCCCGCAAGAACAAAGCGCATTTGCTGGTTTCTATCCATGCGGACGGCTTTCATAAACCGCAGCCGCAAGGGGCCTCTGTCTGGGTCTTAAATACCCGCCGCGCCAATACAGAAATCGGTCGCTGGCTTGAGCAGCACGAGAAGCAGTCTGAATTGCTGGGTGGCGGCGATGTGCTGTCCGGCGGACAGGACGATCAGTACCTCAGTATGGCGGTGCTGGATTTGCAGTTCAGCCATTCGCAAAAAGAAGGGTATGACGTCGCCAGCCGGGTACTGAACGAAATGGCCAAAGTGACTAAGCTGCATAAATCCAAGCCCGAGCATGCCAGCCTGGCGGTGCTGAAATCGCCGGATATCCCTTCTCTGCTGGTTGAAACCGGATTTATCACCAATCCGCGCGAGGAGCGTCTGCTCAACAGCACCAGTCACCAGAACAAGCTGTCAGAGGCGGTGTATAAAGGGGTACTGTCCTATTTCAATGAGAAACCACCGGAAGGGACCTTGTTTGCAGCCCGTAAACACGGGATCAAGCACAAAGTCGCCAGTGGCGAGTCACTGAGCGTGATCGCCGATCAATACAACTCGTCGGTACAGGCTATTCGTCAGATGAACCAACTGTCATCCAATGTGGTGAAAGTGGGCCAGATATTGCGCATTCCTGCCGGTAAAGCAGCCAGCCACAGCAGCGGTACCGCCAACAGCAGTGCCGCCGTGGCCAGCATCACGCAAAGCACTGTGGTGCATACCGTGCAGCGGGGTGAGTTTTTGGGTAAGATCGCCAGCAAGTATAAAGTAACGGTCGACAGCATTCGTCAGGCGAACGCTTTGCGCTCAGATGAACTGGCCGTCGGTCAGAAACTGAAAATTGCGGTTCAGCGCAAGCTGGTTGAGCATACGGTACGCCGCGGGGAGTTCCTCGGTAAAATTGCTGCCCATTATGGGGTCAGCGTCAGTAGTATCCGGCAAGCGAATCAGCTAAGCTCAGATACTCTGGCGGTGGGCCAGAAACTTAAAATTCCAAGCACTTAATTGCAGACTTGATTATGCCCATTCAGATATTACCAGCCAGGCTGGCTAACCAGATCGCCGCCGGTGAAGTGGTGGAACGCCCTGCTTCTGTGGTGAAAGAGCTGGTGGAAAACAGTCTGGATGCTGGCGCAACCCGTATTGAAATCGACATTGATAAAGGCGGCAGCCGCACCATTCGCATCCGTGATAACGGAGTAGGCATCGTGAAAGAAGAGCTGCAACTCGCGCTCAGCCGTCACGCCACCTCAAAAATTACCACGCTGGATGATCTGGAAGCGATTGCCAGTCTGGGTTTCAGGGGGGAGGCACTGGCGAGTATCAGTTCGGTCTCCCGCCTGACACTAACCTCCCGTACCGACGCGCAGCCGGAAGCCTGGTCGGCTTATGCCGAAGGGCGTGACATGACGGTACAGCTCAAACCGGCAGCTCACCCGGTCGGCACGACAGTGGAAGTGCTGGATCTGTTTTTCAACACCCCGGCCCGCCGTAAATTTCTCCGCACCGAAAAAACCGAATTTGCCCATATTGATGAACTGCTCAAGCGCATTGCACTGAGTCGGTTTGATGCCAGTATACTGCTGCGTCATAACGGTAAACTGATCCGCCAGTATCGTGCCGCAGAGACACAGGCGCAAAAAGAGCGCCGGCTGGCCGCCGTGTGCGGGCAGGGTTTTCTGCAACATGCGCTGTCACTGGAGCTGGGACACGGTGATCTGCGCCTGTCAGGCTGGATCTGTACTCCGCAAGGGGCACGGGCACAGAACGATATTCAGTACTGTTATGTCAATGGCCGGATGATGAAGGATAAGCTGATCAATCATGCGATCCGTCAGGCATTTGAAGGTGCGCTGGCCGCAGAGCAGTACGCGGCTTACGTGTTGTTTATTGAGGTCGACCCGCACCAGGTGGATGTCAACGTCCATCCGGCCAAGCATGAAGTCCGCTTTCACCATGCCCGTCTGGTGCATGATTTTATCTATCAGGGTGTGCAAAGTGCCTTGCAGCAGAGTGGCGCTGAAACCAGCCTGTACTCGGCACCAGAGCGAGCATCGGCACGCGGCGATGCCGGCCAGCCAGATGCTTATCAGATCAAGGAGCCAGCACCGCTCAGCAGCCAGCCTGACTCGGTACCAGACACCGATAGCACGCACGTCCCGTCTGCCAACGCTCTGGATGCCATTGCCAATACCCCGGCCTACCCGCGACAAGCGCCGGCAAGAGAATGGCGACACAGCGATGCGTCGGTCACTTCAGTCCGTCCGTCCGTCCGGCCAGAGCAGGAGAGGGCCACTGTTGCCTCGGCGTCGTCCCGTCCTGCTACCAGTGCCCGGAGCCACTCGCCTCGTCAGCCTGGTGGAGAAGCGCCTTCCAAGGCGGAAGTCGCAGCCTATCAGGCATTGATGCAAACCCAGGCCGCAGCGGCAGAGCCTGAGCCGATGTCACGCCAGCCGCAGAATACGCCACCTGCCAATGCCTGGCGTGATGCGCCGGAGCCGGTCAAGCGCACTCCGGTACTCAACAGCCAGCCTGAGCACGGACTGGGCAAAGCGCTGACCGTGATTGCTGAGCGTTATTTGCTGGTCAGTCATGGTGCTGATGTCGCTTTGTTATCGCTCACAGAGGCCGATCAGCTGCGTATCAAAGGGCAGTTGCAATTTGCCCGTCATGACGGCCTGAAACCCCAGCCATTGCTGATCCCGCTCGTGATCCCAACCACACAGCGGTTAAGCCAAAGCGCCGGCCAGCACAGCGCGGTATTGCAGAAACTGGGGATTCAGATCCGGGCCAAAGGGCAGGATAAACTGGTGATCCTGGCGGTGAGCCTGCCACTTCGTCAGCAGAACCTGCAAGTATTGATCCCGGCGTTACTGGCTCAGCTCAGCACCTTGTCAGAGGCAGGAGATCAACTGAGTCAGGCCGATTACTGGGACGCTTTGCTGGACTGGCTTTCCGCCGAACTGTCGGTGAACAGTGAACGCTTTAGCTTGTCTCAGGCCATTACTTTGCTGGGTGAACTCGAACAACTCTGGGGGAGTACCCTGGAATCTTATTATTCCCGGTTGCTGCGTCCGGTCGATTTGCAGCCGGCATTAGAAGCGTTTAAACATGACTAAATCTCTTCCACAGGCCATTTTTCTGATGGGGCCGACCGCGTCGGGAAAAACCGACCTGGCAATCCGTTTACGTCAGCAATTGCCTGTTGAGCTTATTAGTGTGGATTCTGCACTGATTTACCGTGATATGGATATCGGTACCGCGAAACCAGATGCCGCTGAGCTGGCTCAGGCACCGCACCGGCTGATCGATATTCGTGATCCGTCACAAAGTTATTCAGCCGCTGATTTTCGTGAAGATGCCCTCAAAGAAATGGCAGATATCGTGGCAGCTGGTCGCATTCCATTATTGGTTGGCGGCACGATGCTCTATTTTAAGGCATTGCTGGAGGGGCTTTCGCCACTGCCGCAGGCTGATCCGGCGATTCGTGCTGAGATTGAACAACAAGCCCGGGAGCAGGGTTGGCAGGCTTTACATCAGGAATTGCAACAAATTGATCCTGTCTCTGCGACACGGATCCATCCAAATGATCCACAACGATTGTCGCGGGCATTGGAAGTTTTCCGAATTTCAGGTAAAACTTTAACTGAGTTGACCCAAACGCAGGGGGAAACATTACCTTATCAGGTACACCAATTTGCGATAACACCCATGGATAGGGCTATTCTGCATCAGAGGATCGAGCAGCGCTTTGACAAGATGATCAAAGCAGGCTTTGAACAGGAAGTTCGAGCCTTGTATGAGCGGGGGGATCTGCATCCGGATCTCCCGTCAGTACGCTGTGTTGGATACCGACAGATGTGGGATTACTTTGACGGCAACTGCACACTGGATGAAGCGGTGTTTCGCGGAATCTGTGCAACCCGTCAGTTAGCCAAGCGGCAAATTACCTGGCTTCGCAGCTGGAAAGCGCTGACTTGGTTGGATAGCAGTGATGTAGAGAAAGCGTTACAAACAGTCACAAACTCCGTTAGCCGTGAGGTTTGATTAACGTGTATACTCATCTCTGCTTTGCGTATTGTTTTTTGTTCATTGAAACATACAACTACAAACAAATAAGGAAAAGAAAGAATGGCTAAGGGGCAATCTCTACAAGACCCGTTTTTGAATGCGCTGCGTCGTGAAAGAATCCCGGTTTCTATTTACTTGGTCAATGGTATTAAGCTCCAGGGACAGATTGAGTCATTTGACCAGTTCGTGATCCTGCTGAAAAATACGGTCAACCAAATGGTGTACAAGCACGCTATTTCTACTGTCGTGCCGGCTCGTCCGGTCAATCATCACCATTCAGGTGATCGTCCGACAACAGAACGTGGCCAGGAAAAAACAGAAGAATAATATTCTTCGATAAGGAGTTGATTGCTTGTTTGACCGTTATGAAGCCGGTGAACAGGCAATTCTTGTTCATATCAACTTCACGCAAGAAGGGGAATGGGAAGATCTCAGCGAGTTTGAAATGCTGGTCTCCTCGGCGGGAGTCAATCAGCTGCGTGTGATAACAGGCAGCCGACAGTCTCCCCACCCTAAGTATTACGTGGGAGAAGGTAAAGCACAGGAAATTGCCGATGCGGTCAGAGCGGAAAACGCCGAGATCGTCATTTTTAACCATTCACTCTCGCCTGCCCAGGAGCGAAATCTGGAGCGGCTGTGCAAATGCCGGGTTCTGGACAGAACCGGATTGATCTTGGATATCTTCGCTCAGCGCGCGCGAACCCATGAGGGTAAGCTGCAAGTCGAGCTGGCGCAGTTACGTCATATTTCTACCCGTTTGATCCGCGGCTGGACCCACCTTGAACGACAGAAGGGCGGGATAGGTCTGCGCGGGCCGGGTGAAACTCAGCTTGAAACTGACCGTCGTTTGCTGCGTGAGAGGATCAAGGCGATTCTGCGCCGTTTGGATAAAGTTTCCAAACAGCGGGATCAGGGCCGCCGAGCCAGAAGCCGGGCCGATATTCCGACCATTTCGTTAGTCGGTTATACCAACGCCGGTAAGTCTACCTTGTTTAACCGGGTGACGGATGCCGGGGTGTATGCTGCGGATCAGCTATTCGCCACCTTGGATCCGACATTGCGGAAAATCGATGTGGAGGATGTGGGAACCAGTATTCTGGCTGATACGGTCGGATTTATCCGCCATCTTCCGCATGATCTGGTGGCTGCGTTTAAAGCCACACTGAAAGAAACCCAGGAAGCCGCGTTGTTGTTACATGTGGTGGATGCCAGTGATGAGCGTTATCGGGAAAATATCGATGCGGTCAACACCGTCCTGGAAGAAATCGATGCCAGTGATGTTCCGGTATTGGTGGTCATGAATAAGATTGACAACCTGGAAGAAGCTGAGCCGCGTATTGAGCGCGACGAAGACGGTATTCCACGGTGTGTCTGGGTTTCTGCCCGCGAAGGAACCGGGATTGATCTGCTCTTCACGGCACTGACGGAGCGGTTGTCCGGAACTATGGTCACCCATACTCTGCGTCTGCCGCCGGCAGTGATCGGTCGCTTCCGGAGCAAGTTTTATCAGCTTGGGGCGATTGTCAGGGAAGAGTATGAAGAAAATGGTAACCTGATACTGGATGTACGTTTACCCATCGCAGAATGGGCTCGACTGCAAAAAAGAGAGCACCAGGGGCTGGATGACTTTATCCTTGCCTGATGGACTGCTAGAGTAATAAAAACTGTCGTCATATCATATTGATGGAGTTCTATAATGGCGTGGAATGAGCCTGGAAACAACGGTGGCCGCGATAAGGACCCTTGGGGGAACAATAATCGTGGTGGTCGTGAACAAGGGCCGCCTGATCTCGATGAAGTGTTTGCAAAACTGAGTCGTAAGTTTGGTGGTATTTTTGGGAATAAGCGTGGACCTTCGAGCGGCGGCGGTGCTGTCGGCTTAGGTGTTATTGCTGTTATCGCGGCTGCGATTTGGGGCTTTTCAGGGTTTTATACTGTTGGCGAAGCTGAGCGTGGCGTCGTACTTCGGTTTGGTAAATTCTATGAAATGGTCGATCCTGGTCTGAACTGGAAACCTACCTTCATCGATGATGTTGAGCTGGTCAACGTACAGGCGATTCGTTCTCTGCGCAGCTCAGGTCTGATGCTGACGAAGGATGAAAACGTCCTGAGAGTTGAAATGGAAGTGCAGTACAGGGTTTCTGATGCACAGAAGTACCTGTTCAGTGTGACCAATGCGGACGACAGTCTGCGCCAGGCAACGGATTCTGCTCTGCGTGCGGTGATCGGTGACTCCACGATGGATGAAGCCCTGACCCGTGGCCGTCAGACCATTCGTGCCAATACCCAGACGGATATCGATAAGATTACCGATAAATATGACATGGGTATTCTGGTTGTGGACGTGAACTTCCAGTCAGCCCGTCCGCCGGAAGCTGTGAAAGATGCATTTGATGATGCGATCGCGGCCCGAGAGGATGAGGAGCGCTTTGTGCGCGAAGCGGAAGCCTACAGCAACGATATCCTGCCGAAAGCAACAGGTCGTGCTGAACGTCTGAAGAAAGAAGCGGAAGGTTATACCGAGAAAGTGGTGAACGGCGCACTGGGTGAAGTGGCTCAGTTCGAGAAACTGTTACCTGAGTACAATGCAGCGAAAGAAGTAACCCGTAATCGCTTGTATCTGGACACCATGGAACGCGTTTACTCCAACACCAGCAAAGTGATGGTGGACTCGAAATCCGGTGGCAATCTGCTTTATCTGCCTTTGGACAAGCTGATGAATCAGGCGGAAGGCAGTAAACAGCAAATGAGCCCATCCAGCTCGTACGGTATTGAACTGGAGAAGACAGAAAATGTGAATCCTACTCCAGCGGCACCGCGTGCTGATTCTGGTCGTCAGGGGAGATATTAATTATGCGTAAGTTAATTATCCCGCTCGTAGTCATTCTCATCGCTCTGGTGTTGATGTCCGTCTTCGTCGTCAAAGAGGGCGAGCGTGGTATTGTGGTTCGTTTCGGTCGAATCATTAAAGATGACACCAGCAACATGACGCGTGTGTATGAGCCGGGCCTGCACTTCAAAGTACCGGTATTTGACCGTGTTCGTAAGCTGGATGCCCGTATTCAGACCATGGATGATCAGGCTGACCGTTTTGTTACCTCTGAGAAAAAAGATGTGATCATCGATACCTATGTGAAGTGGCGTATTCAGGACTTCGGTCAGTATTACCTGACAACCGGTGGCGGTAATACCGCAACGGCGGAAGGGCTGCTGAAACGCAAAGTGGTTGACAGTCTGCGTGCACAGATCGGTGCGAAAGAGATCAAACAGATAGTGTCTGGTCCGGATCGTGGCAACAACGTGGATGCCGGCGCTGCTGCACCCGTTGATGAAAGCGTGGCCATTGCGTCTGAAATTGTGCAGGAAGTCGCTCCCAGAAGAGAACTGGAAGGCGAGCGTGACAAGATCATGGCCGATGTACTGGCTGAAACTCAGATCAGTGCCCGTGACCTTGGTATCGAAGTGGTTGATTTCCGCATGAAGAAAATCAACCTGCCGGATGAGATCAGCGAGTCTATCTATCGCCGTATGCGTGCTGAACGTGAATCGGTGGCTCGTAAGCATCGTTCTCAGGGTCGAGAAAAAGCCGAGGTTATCCGTGCTCAGTCTGAGCTGGAAGTCGCCAAGATTATTTCTGAAGCCGAACGTATTGCCCGCATCCAGCGCGGTGATGCTGAAGCAAAAGCGGCTGAAATCTATGCGACTGCGTTTAACAAGGATCCGGAGTTTTATAACTTCCTGCGTTCTTTGAAAGCGTACGAGAACAGCTTCAGTTCCAAACAGGATATTCTGGTAGTTGATCCGAACAGTGATTTCTTCAAATACATGAAAGAATCAAACGGCCTGAACTAAGCGGGTTCAGTGCTGACAAAAAGACAAGGCATGGCCTTGTCTTTTTTTTTGTCCGATACCGGGGATGGTAAGTCGAGAGCGGGGTAAAACGATGAGTCAAACATTCTGGCTGGCCGTCGGGCTGGTCCTGATTCTGGAAGGCTTGGGGCCATTGCTGGCACCCAGGGGCTGGCGCAAACTGATCAGTCAGTTGAGCAACCAGGATGATCAGACACTACGCCGTCTTGGGGGGTGTTTAGTCGTCGCTGGCGGCGTGATTGCCTATCTCATGTTCAGTCGCCTGTAAATCGTCACTCAGGTGATTCGTGACTCTCCCCTGACGATTTTCTGGGTCATGGTCAAAAAATGACTGCAAGCAAATTTGTAAGGTGCTAGAATCCTTTTTTAACTACTGATAGACGAAGAAAGATGGCAAACAATGTAGTCGTTCTCGGCACCCAGTGGGGTGACGAAGGTAAAGGCAAGATCGTTGATCTGCTGACTGAAGATGCACAGTATGTGGTTCGCTACCAGGGCGGTCACAACGCAGGTCACACCCTTGTCATAGATGGTGAGAAAACTGTCCTGCACTTAATCCCTTCAGGCATCCTGCGTAACAACGTGAAATGCATTATCGGTAACGGTGTCGTCCTTTCTCCTGATGCTCTGCTGAAAGAAATGGAACCACTGGAAGCGCGTGGCATTCCAGTGCGTGAGCGTTTATACCTGTCAGAAGCTTGTCCGCTAATTCTTCCGTATCACATTGCTCTGGACCAGGCTCGTGAACTGGCCCGTGGTAAGAAAGCAATCGGTACGACTGGCCGTGGTATCGGTCCTGCCTATGAAGATAAAGTTGCTCGTCGTGGTCTGCGTGTTGGCGATTTGTTCGATAAAGAAGCATTTGCCGAGAAGCTTAAGGAAGTGATGGCTTACCATAACTTCCAGCTGGAGCATTACTACAATGCTGAGCCTGTGAGCTACGAAGAAGTTCTGGAAACTGTGCTGGCACAGGCGGACATCCTGACATCTATGGTCATTGATGTGACGCAAGAGCTGGACGATGCACGTAAGCGTGGCGATAAGATCATGTTCGAAGGTGCCCAAGGCACACTGCTGGACATTGACCACGGTACTTATCCGTATGTGACTTCTTCGAACACCACTGCTGGCGGTGTTGCTGCCGGTTCTGGTTTCGGTCCCCGCTACCTGGGTTACATTCTGGGTATCGCCAAAGCCTACTGCACACGTGTTGGTGCTGGCCCGTTCCCGACTGAGCTTGATGACGCAGTTGGTGAGCACCTGGGTGTGAAAGGGAACGAGTTTGGTGCAACAACCGGCCGTAAGCGTCGTTGTGGCTGGTTTGATGCTGTTGCTATGCGTCGTGCCGTGCAAATCAACTCAGTGTCCGGTTTCTGCCTGACCAAGCTGGATGTTCTGGATGGTCTGGAAGAAATCAAGATCTGTACCGGTTACAAACTGCCGGATGGTAAGATCCTGACTGTGTCTCCAATGGCGGCTGATGCATTTGAAAACGTAGAGCCTATCTACGAAACCATGCCAGGCTGGTCTGATAATACCTTCGGTGTGAAAACTCTGGAAGAGTTACCGCAGGCGGCACTGAATTACATCGCGCGTCTGGAAGAGCTGACCGGTGTACCTGTCGATCTGATCTCAACCGGCCCTGATCGTAATGAAACCATCATCAAGGTTCATCCTTACGCAAGCTGATCGCTGAGCGATTTGACCTGATGCTCAAAAGCCAACCTTCGGGTTGGCTTTTTGTTGTCCGCTTTCTGAAATTTTGGCTAAAGTCTGCTTGCCTTTGGTCGATAAGCTTCATATCGCCGGTTTTTTATCGTCTCTGATAGAAAATGCGGTTGAGTTCAGTTGTCGTGTTTCATGTAAAGAGAGAGCGAAATGGTGCTGCGTGCAATCGTGCTTTCCGCTTTAATGGCTGCCATGCCAGCGAAAGCAATCACAGATGTGGGGGATGCTGTACCTTTGTATTCAGAGGCAGAACTGATCCATCTGTTTGAAAGCAATCAGCAATTACAGCGCGTCAAGGCTGATGAGTGTCAGCTGGTCCAGGATATTGAAGTGCGGGCAGAGCGTGTCGAATTGCCGGCGTATCAGTTTTTGTATGGTGACATGCTGGCCTGGGGCGTGTGCGTGGCGCGTGACGTTGAACTGGGTCTCTATTACATGGAAACGGCAGCTCGCCAGGGTTTACCTTCGGCGCTGGAACAACTGGGGCGCTATTATGCCCGAGGTACGCTGGTGCAGCAGGACCGGGAACGTGCGATTCCTTATTTGCGTGAAGCCGCAGCACTGGGGCATCTGGCGGCGCGTATTCAGCTTGCCGAGTTGCTGCTCAATGATTATGGCAGCCCGCTGGATTACGAAGATGCATACCGCTGGCTGTATCAGTCCGTGACGGCTGACGGCCGGACGCACAGAAAGATTACGCAGTTACGCCGCAATTTAGAGCAGCGTATGCCTTCCAATGTCATTGCCCGCGCGAAGCGACGAGAAAGCTTCTGGTAACCTCCCCCTGACCGTGGTGATTTTTGGCCTGCGGTATCTTTTCAGGCAGTTAGCGCTTAGAATGTGATCTGAGCGGCATATAACTTGTCGCGTTGCTTGAGCTGCCGGTGTCAGGCAGGCTCACAAAAAAAGCGTGTAAGCGACTGATTCACACGCAGATATTATCTTCATTTATTGGAGCGGAATTTGACCTGCTCCCAACTAATTATTGATGGCAGGGATATACTTAGGGTATCTGGCTGCCAATACGGATTATTTTATGTCCAAAGGTACAACTGATTTACCCGTCGATCCTTTCCGCGAGCGGGAAGCTCAAAACTACGAAAACCCAATCCCAAGTCGTGAATTCATTCTGGAAGTGGTTCGCGGCTTTAATACACCTGTTAATCGCGATCAGCTGTTTACCGAGCTGAAATTGCAGGGCGAAGACCAGTACGAAGGCCTTCGCCGCCGATTGCGCGCCATGGAGCGCGACGGTCAGCTGGTGTACACCCGCCGCCAGTGTTACGCACTGCCGGAAAGACTGGATTTAATTAAAGGCCATGTCATCGGCCATAAAGACGGCTTTGGCTTTGTGCGCCCTGAGGGCAGCGGCATGGCCCGCCAGGATGACCTGTTGTTGCCGTCTCATCAGATGCGCGGTGTGATTCATGGCGATTACGTGCTTGTGCAGGTGGCAGGTGTAGATAAACGCGGCCGCCGTGAAGGGCGGATTGTCCGTGTGCTGCAGGAATACAGTGGCCAGATTGTCGGCCGCTATTTTATTGAAGACGGTATGGGCTTCGTTGTGCCGGATGATTCACGGATCTCGCAGGATATTGTGATTCCACAGGATGCCCGAATGGGTGCGCGGATGGGTAACGTCGTGGTGGTGGAAATCACCCAGCGTGCCACCCGTCAGTACAATGCTGTCGGTAAAATTATCGAAGTGCTGGGCGAGAACATGGCGCCGGGGATGGAAATTGAAATTGCCCTGCGTACTTATGATATTCCCCATGTCTGGCCGGCAGAAGTTGAGAAGCAGGTCGCGACACTGAAAGAAGAAGTGCCGGAAGAGGCCAAAAAAGGCCGTGTTGATCTGCGGGATTTGCCTTTGGTGACTATCGACGGCGAAGACGCCCGTGATTTCGATGATGCGGTGTACTGCGAAAAGAAAAAATCCGGCGGCTGGCGTTTATGGGTCGCTATTGCGGATGTCAGTTACTATGTGCGTCCTGACAGCGCGCTGGATAAAGAAGCGATCAACCGCGGTAACTCGGTCTACTTCCCGGCTCAGGTGATCCCTATGTTGCCTGAAGTGCTGTCGAACGGTCTGTGCTCGCTCAACCCTCAGGTTGACCGCCTGTGTATGGTCTGCGAAATGACCATTTCGGCGTCAGGTAAACTGTCAGGCTACCGGCATTACGAAGCCGTGATGAACTCCCATGCCCGTCTGACGTACACCAAAGTCAGCAAGATGCTGGAAGGAGACGAGGAGCTGCGTCAGCGTTATGCGCCTTTGGTACCGCATCTGGAAGAACTGTACAGCATGTACAAAGTGCTGAAGCTTGCGCGCGAGCAGCGCGGTGCCATTGAGTTTGAAACGCTGGAAACCCAGTTTATTTTCAATGCGGACCGTAAGATTGACCGTATTGTGCCGTCAGAGCGTAACGATGCCCACAAGATCATCGAAGAATGTATGATCATGGCGAACGTGGCTTCTGCCAAGCTGGTGGAAAAAGCCAAAGAGCCGGCACTGTACCGGGTGCATGACACCCCGGGTGAAGAGCGCCTGACGGGCTTTCGGGATTTCCTCGGCGAGCTGGGTCTGAATCTGACCGGTGGTCTGGAGCCGGCTCCGAGTGATTATGCTCATCTGGCCGCGGCGATCCAGGATCGTCCGGACAAAGAACTGATCCAGACAATGCTGTTGCGCTCCATGAAGCAGGCTGTGTATCAGGCGGAAAACCTGGGCCACTTTGGCCTGGCACTAAACTCGTATGCGCACTTTACGTCACCGATTCGCCGCTATCCAGATCTGGCCCTGCATCGTGCCATTAAATACTTGATAGCCAAAGAGAACGGCACCAACAAAGATCGCTGGACACCAACCGGCGGCTACCACTATTCCTTTGATGATATGGATGTGCTGGGTGAGCAATGTTCCATGACAGAGCGTCGCGCCGATGATGCCACACGCGATGTGGCTGACTGGCTGAAGTGTGAATACATGCAGGATCATGTCGGTGATGAGTTTGAAGGTGTGATTGCTAATGTCACTGGCTTTGGCTTCTTTGTTCGCCTCAATGAGCTGAATATTGACGGCCTGGTGCATATCTCCAATCTCGATAACGATTACTACCAGTATGATCCGATCGGTCAGCGCCTGGTGGGCGATGCCTCCGGCAAAATTTACCGTCTGGGTGATACGGTTCAGGTGAAAGTCGCAGCGATCAACCTCAACGACCGTCAGATTGATTTCGAACTGGTCGGTGGTGGCAGAAAGGCCCGCCGTCCGGGTAAAACCGCCCAGACCCGGGAGAAGCAGCAACGGATGCGCAAAGCCGAAGGGTTGCAGCGTCAGAGCCTGAAAGCGTACCGCGTTGAAAACGGGGAAGCGCAGCAGGAGCACAAAGCGGAAGCGAAGAAAGAGCGCACTTCTGTCCGTCAGCAACTGAAAGCCGGCGTCATCGCCAAACCTGGCAGTGAAGACGACAAGAAAGGCAAAAAAGCCAAGAAAAAAGACAAGGCGAAAAAGAAATCGGTGAAGGCGCGTAAGCCAAGAGCCGGTAAGAAAGAACGAGCGGCGAAGAAGAATAAGTAATGCGTAATGATATGATTTTCGGCATTCATGCCGTCAGCGCTGTGCTGGGTTCAGACCCGGCACGCTTCATTGAAGTCTTTGTGCTGAAAGGGCGTCAGGACGAGCGTCTATTGCCGCTGCTGAACGAATTGCAGCGATTAGGGGTGACGATTCAGCAGGCCGGCCGTAAAGCACTGGACGATAAAGCCGACGGCGGTAGCCATCAGGGGATTGTGGCCCGGGTCAAGCCGGGCAAGCAGTACAATGAACAGGATCTCGACGACTTGTTGGATGGCAAAGAGAATCCGCTGCTGTTGATTCTGGACGGTGTGACCGATCCGCATAACCTGGGCGCATGTCTGCGGAATGCCGATGCCGCCGGTGTGGTCGCGATTATCGTGCCGAAAGACAGGGCCGCGCAGTTGAACGCCACCGCGTCTAAAGTGGCCTGTGGCGCTGCGGAAGTGGTGCCGCTGATCCGGGTGACCAATCTGGCCCGGACCATGCGAGCCTTGCAGGAGAAAGGAATTTGGATTGTCGGTACTGCCGGGGAAGCGACGCATGATCTCTATCAAAGCAAACTGACCGGGCCGCTGGCCATCGTGATGGGCGCGGAAGGGGAAGGGATGCGGCGTCTGACCCGTGAAACCTGTGATGATCTGATTAAGATCCCGATGGCAGGCACGGTTTCCAGCCTGAACGTGTCTGTTGCAACGGGGATCTGCCTGTTTGAAGCGGTGCGCCAGCGTCAGGGCTAAGCTAAAAATACCTGCAAAATCAAACGAAATGCCATCCGCTCGGGTGGCATTTCTGTCTGTGGCGAAAATAAACGTCAGGACAAGGCGATATCACCGTACTTTTAGTTGCGCTGAGCGGTGTAATTCTGTACTATCTCGCGCCTAAATTCTCGGTTTTATTTTTTCGTTCCTTGCTTCCCCAGGATAACCGAGCTGAACAGGGAAGCTGAATAATCCGTAAGGAGCAACCCATGCGTCATTACGAAATCGTATTTATGGTGCACCCTGATCAAAGCGAGCAAGTTGCTGGCATGATCGAGCGTTACACTGGTGCTATCAAAGATTCTGGCGGTCAAATCCACCGTCTGGAAGATTGGGGCCGTCGTCAACTGGCTTACCCAATCAACAAACTGCACAAAGCACACTACGTTCTGATGAACGTTGAAGCTGAGCAGTCTGTGGTCGACGAGCTGGAGTCAAGCTTCCGCTTCAACGATGCTGTGATCCGTAACATGATCATGCGCACCAAAGGCGCTATCACTGAGCCATCTCCAATGATGAAGGCTAAAGAAGAGCGTGCCCCACGTCGTGAAGATCGTGCAGATGCACAATCTGAAGGTCTAATGGCCGACGCTGAGTAATCTTTGCATGACCAATCGTCTGGAGCTGTCTGGCACTATTGCCAAGCACCCCAAACGAAGCCAGTCCCCTGCGGGCGTGCCTCATTGCCATTTTGTGCTTGAGCATCGTTCCAACCAGGTGGAAGCAGACTTAACCCGGCAGGTGTACTGTTACATCAACGTGGTGGTCAGCGGTCAAGGTCAACAAGTACTCACTCATGATTTAGCTGTCGGAAGCAACATTAAAGCCGGGGGATTCATCTCGTGGCAAACCGGCCGGAATGGCATAGGTAAGTTAGTGTTGCATGCCGATCATATTGAAAAAATTTAGTTCAGGAGATAAGCCCATGGCACGTTTCTTCCGTCGTCGTAAGTTCTGCCGTTTTACTGCAGAAGGCGTACAAGAGATTGACTACAAAGATGTAGCAACTCTGAAAAACTACATCACTGAAGCTGGTAAAATCGTACCAAGCCGTATCACAGGTACTCGCGCTAAGTACCAGCGTCAGCTGGCTCGCGCTATCAAGCGTTCACGTTACCTGGCTCTGCTGCCATATACTGACAAGCATCAGTAATAGGCCCGGTTTAATTAAGTTTAAGAGGACAAGATAATGCAAGTTATTCTACTTGATAAAATCGGTAACCTGGGCAGCCTTGGTGATCAGGTAAGCGTTAAAGCTGGTTATGCTCGTAACTTCCTGATCCCTCAGGGTAAAGCAGTTATGGCTACCAAATCTAACGTTGAAATGTTTGAAGCTCGTCGTGCTGAGCTGGAAGCAAAAGTTGCAGAGCAACTGACTGCTGCTCAAGCTCGCGCTGAGAAAGTTAACGCTCTGGAAGCTGTTGTTATTGCTTCTAAAGCGGGTGACGAAGGCAAACTGTTCGGTTCAATCGGTACGCGTGATATCGCTGATGCAGTAACTGCTGCTGGCGTTGAAGTCGCGAAAAGCGAAGTACGTCTGCCAGAAGGTGCTCTGCGCACTACTGGTGAATATGAGATCAGCCTGCAGCTGCACTCTGACGTATTTGCAACAGTTAAGCTGGAAGTTGTTGCTGCTGAGTAATCAGCCCCGACACTTCTGCAAAAAAACCAGCCTCAGGGCTGGTTTTTTTATGTCTGGAGAAAGGCTGTCAGCAGGATAGCGCAGCTCAGTAATAACGCTGCTCAGTAATGAAATAGCAGGTTGATTGTCATGGTGCCATCGCGCTTTTGCAGCCCGTCCGGTACCCAGCTGTTGAACTTCTGCGTGTTACTGAGCTTGATGGCGATATGTTCTGAAATCGCACTGGTGAGCGACACCTGGGTTTCCAGCGTGCTGTTACTGTTACCGGCGATGCCGGTCAGCCGGACATTCAGTTCGACATCTTTGGACGGCTTCCAGATCCAGCGGGTACTGCCCCGCAGAATCAGCTCATCCACGGTTTCAGGAACGATGATGTCGTCATCGTCAATTTCGTCGATGTTGGGTTCCTGATGTCGGTAACCCGGGCCGGCTTCAATTTCCATCATCATGCTTTCCAGTCGGATCACCCGGTAGCCGATACCGGTGGCCAGAGTGAAATCCCTGAAGTAGGGGCCGTATTTGTCGTCGATATAGCTGGTATTGCCCAGCACATATGCCCGCTCATTGATGATGAAGTCGCTTTGCAATTCGAGCTGGCCTTTGCGTTTTTCTTCCTCACCGTCTTCTTCAGCCAGCAGGTATTTGGCTTCGACTTGCTGCCGAAACTGATCTTTGACATAGGTCAGCCCCAGCCGGGTATTGAGCGATTTGGTATTCGAGTTGCCGGAAAGCGACTGGTAGCCCAGCTCCAGTTCACTGGACCAGGGCGAGGTGATCGGCGGGAGATCGGGTACTTCGTCTGCACTGGCGTCAGCCATCATGAGCAGGCCGGATGCCAGTACAGGAAGCAGTATGCATTGATTTGCCACGTGCCCTCCCAACAACTGACACAAGAAACGACGGCGAGCACAAAAAAGTGCAGAAAAGGTGTAGGCGGCGCAGTGTAGCTGAAAAATGTCAGATGATCGTCAGGATGTTGCGCGATTAGACATAAATTTTGCTGAAGTGCCGTAAGATTGGGCAGCGCAGTTTTTACCGGGTCTTTTTTGTCTGGTTGGCTGCCAGCTCGCAGGAATGTTCAGGTATACTAACCGACCGGATTCAGGTCAAACGTGCAAGTGGTTATGGCAGAGAAAAGTAAACCCAATCGTCCAAAAGACACCCAGATGGATGCGCTCAAAATGCCGCCTCATTCGCTGGAGGCAGAGCAGTCAGTACTTGGCGGCTTGTTGCTGGACAATGAGCGCTGGGACAGCGTTGCAGAAAAAGTGGTCGCGCGAGATTTTTACAGCCGTCCGCACCGGATGATTTTTGAGTCCGCCGCCGGATTGCTGGAGTCTGGTCAGCCGTTGGATCTGATCACCCTGTCAGAGCGTCTTGAGCTGCATGATCAGCTTGAGGATGTCGGTGGCTTTGCCTATCTGGCCGAGCTCGCCAAGAACACCCCTTCTGCGGCCAATATTACCGCCTATGCGGAGATTGTCAGGGAGCGTGCGCTGATCCGTGACATGATAGGGGTCGCCAACGAGATTGCCGATGCCGGTTATGACCCGCAGGGCAGAACCAGCGTCGATCTGCTTGATATGGCAGAAAGCAAGGTGTTTGCCATTGCCGAGCAGCGGACCAATGAGAATGAAGGTCCGCAGAATGTCGATACTATTCTGGAAAAAACCCTGGAACGGATTGAGCTGTTGTACCAGTCGCCTCAGGATGGTGTCACCGGGGTTTCAACCGGCTTTACTGATCTGAATAAGAAAACTGCAGGTCTGCAGGGCTCGGATCTGATTATCGTAGCGGCGCGTCCGTCTATGGGTAAAACGACCTTCGCGATGAACCTGTGTGAGAACGCGGCGATGGAGCAGGAAAAACCTGTGCTGATTTTCTCGCTGGAGATGCCCGCCGAACAAATCATGATGCGTATGCTGGCGTCGCTGTCTCGGGTGGACCAGACCAAGATCCGTACCGGACAGCTGGACGATGAAGATTGGGCGCGTATTTCGTCGACCATGGGCATCCTGATGGAAAAGAAGAACATGTACATTGATGACAGTTCTGGCCTGACGCCGACCGATGTGCGCTCGCGTGCCCGCCGGATTGCCCGTGAACATGGCGGTCTGAGCATGATCATGGTCGACTACCTGCAGCTGATGCGGGTCCCTGGCTTGCAGGATAACCGGACGCTGGAAATTGCCGAGATTTCCCGCTCGCTCAAAGCTCTGGCGAAAGAGCTGAATGTGCCTGTCGTCGCGCTGTCTCAGCTGAACCGCTCGCTCGAGCAGCGGGCCGATAAGCGCCCGGTGAACTCGGACTTGCGTGAATCCGGTGCCATCGAGCAGGATGCGGACTTGATCATGTTCATCTACCGTGATGAGGTATATCACGAAGACAGTGCACTGAAAGGCATTGCAGAAATCATCATAGGTAAGCAGCGTAACGGCCCGATTGGTAGCGTGCGCCTGACGTTCCAGGGGCAGTTTTCCCGCTTTGATAATTATGCCGGACCGGCTTTTGATGATGAGTATTAGTGTGAATCCAGTAGCAGGATAATGAATGAAAGCAGCGACCGCCTATATTGATACCCGGGCTTTGCGCCAGAATATGCGTCTGATCAGACAACAGGCGCCCGGCTGCAAGTTGCTCGCCATGGTTAAAGCCAATGGTTACGGACACGGTCTGGAGCAGGTCGCGGCCGGTCTGCCGGATGCAGACGGCTTTGGTGTTGCGCGAATCGAAGAAGCCCTGTCATTGCGTGCCTGCGGCGTGGTTAAGCCAATTCTCCTGATGGAAGGCTTTTACTCGCCCTCGGATTTGCCTGTACTGGTGACCAATAATATTCAGACTGTGGTTCACACCATAGAGCAGCTGGAGGCGCTGGAGCAGGCAACGCTGGAGATGCCGGTGAAAGTCTGGCTGAAAATTGACAGCGGAATGCACCGTCTGGGCGTCCGGCCTGAAGAGTTTCAGCCATTTGTCGATCGTTTGCATGCCAGCCCGAATGTCGCACAGCCACTGCGCTATATGAGCCATTTTGCCTGTGCCGATGAGCTGGACAGCCCGGTGACAGACAGCCAGATTCAGACTTTTATGTCCCTGACACAAGGTTGCCGGGGGGAGCGCTCTCTGGCCAATTCCGCCGGTATTCTGGCCTGGCCGGACAGCCACCTGGAGTGGATTCGGCCCGGGATTATTATGTACGGTATCTCGCCGTTCGCGGATAAGGCGCATTCTGCCGAGGCCTATGGCATGCAGCCTGTGATGACACTGACCTCCAGTGTGATTGCCGTGCGGACGGTCAAGCAAGGAGAAGCGGTCGGTTACGGCGGCTCCTGGGTCAGCGAGCGGGATACTAAAGTCGGTGTGGTGGCCATCGGTTATGGCGACGGTTATCCGCGCACCGCGCCGAATGGAACGCCTGTACTGATCAATGGCCGACTGGTGCCGATTGCGGGACGGGTCTCAATGGACATGCTGACAGTTGATCTGGGTCCGGATGCCTCGGATCAAGTCGGTGATGAAGCTATTCTCTGGGGACAGGGATTACCTGCTGAGGTGATCGCCGAACATGTCGGTACGATCGCGTACGAGCTGGTCACCAAGCTGACATCGCGCGTGTCGATGGCGTACCGGTGAGGGTGAGCCGGATGACTTGGGGTCACATTGAGCGTCACCGTCATTTCAGACTTCTGCAAGGTGTATTACGACAGGCCGCGGCGATTGCTGCGGCTTGTTTGTTTTCGTCTGGTATTTATGCCGCGGATGATGGTGTCATCATCAATACCGGCCAATATGAAGATGATGGCGAGCTGAGCTGGGCAAAAGATTATGCCGTGGTGCCTTTTGCCTTTTATACCGACAATATTGGTTTTGCTGTCGGCATGGCCGGGGTGATCAAAGGTGCTTTTCAGCCGCAGGCTTCACTCTTCGGGGCTGGTCTGAAAGGAAACAAGGGCACCTGGCTGACTTACATGCGCGGCGATAATTTTCGGGTGAGCAACGACAGCCGCTGGCTGTTCGGTGCCGAGATCTACAACGCCGATTTTCAGCAGACCGATTTTTATCTCGGTGAAGCGGCCAGTAATGATTCCACTGCGCTCGATGCCTTTAACGCGAATGCCTATGATGCCAGATACCGGGTGTTTGCCCGCTATATTTTTCCATTGGGCTCTGCAACGGC